>CAZJXV010000506.1:0-1501 GCA_964550015.1 uncultured Verrucomicrobiota bacterium | reverse complement strand
GTGACGTCCTGAATCCGGGAGAAGTTGGCCGAGCCAGACGGCTGAGGCTCCTGGGGCCAGAGGGCGAACGAGTAGCAGTACACGCACGCGTCAGGGATGTTCGTGTGCGCTTGGTACGGCTGCACGAGGCGGAAGTACGAACCCGGCTGCTGTGCGACGCGCGCTTGGTGGTTAAAGTCAAGCGAGGCGGAATCAATCGGCTCGTGGGCCCGGATGCCGGAGTAATTGAACCAAGCGTTGACAGCCTCATTGCACTGACGGCGCACGGCCCAAATCAGCTCAATAATCGGGTGGCTGAATTGCACGTCCACCGAGTTCTTGGACGAGTCGAGCTGCCACTCCTGGCGCTGCACCTGCGTGATGAGCGCGTCGAAGTGAGACACCGAGAAACGATCGCGCTCGTAAAGATCAAGGTACACGTTCGTCACATCGAGGTAAGCCTGCAAGTCGGTCGGCTGCAGCTGGCCGCCGCCGCCGCACTTGACGACCGCGGTCTCGCGGTCCTTGCGAATGACGCAGTTTTGAAGCTGCTCGAACGTCACATGCACCTCCACGTTGGTGTACATGAGCGAGATGAGAGAGACCGCATTGCCGGGCGCCTGCGTGTAGAAGAACGGAAGCGGCACGTACAGCGTCCGCTGCGAAAGCGAGTCGAGAATCAGGTCGTCGACCGAGTACCGCTTGCCAATCATTTCGGTGAGGCGCTTGCCGGGCTTGCCCGTAAGCTCCTCCCACATGAAAAGGAAATCGTTCCACAGACGGGCAATCGGTGTGTTGCCGATGACAAGAGTGGCCTCCTTGACCAGCAGCTGGCCAATGGCATTCGCCCAGTGAGCCCAGTGCGGCCAGTTCACGGGCCGGTTTGGGTCCACGCACGGGCGCGCCCCATCCTCCTCGCAGTACTCGGCGTCGTCAAAGTCTGCGTAACACGCGTTGTACGTCTGCTTAAGCCACGCCGCGGGCGTCGCGTTGCAGTGGCCCGCCGCCTGGTCGAAAACGACGCTATCCTCGATGACGCAAGGCGAGTCCGTAGCTGCGGGGAACTGGTAGAAACTGTCACATGCGGCGCCCGGCCCAGACGGCAAGCGGCAACCGCGGATGCCGGGGATCACGAACACCATGTACGTGTAGTAGATGAGATCACCGCCCTTGGGAATCTTGAAGATGGCGGTGTTGCCAAACTGCACCATGGACGACGACGGGTAGCGCAGGTTCTCCATGGCGAAGTTGGTGTGCTGGTAATACCGCGCGCGCCAGAAAGAGCCCTTGTACGCGCTGTACAGGTACTGATCCATGCCAAGCGGGCATCCCGTCAGAAGCATGGAGGCAGCCACGCTGCCGACAGATGTGCCAAGTGCTCCGGTTGCAGAGACCATACTTTGCTAACTTTTGTGAGCTTCTGCTCTTTCGAGTTGACACGGAGCACACACTTTGTCCGCTCGTCGGACGGCACTCTCACGACGTTTTGAAAACAAGCGCTGGGAACGCACGACATCTGCGG
>CAZJXV010000505.1:0-1518 GCA_964550015.1 uncultured Verrucomicrobiota bacterium | reverse complement strand
GTCACGTCGGCCAAGGTCATCAAGGACCGTGAGACGGGACGCGCCCGCGGCTTCGGCTTCGTCGAGATGCCGAACGATGAGGAAGGGCGAGCGGCCATTGCGGCGATTGACGGCACGGACCTCGACGGGCGTACGATCAAAGCCGACAAAGCCCGAGAGCGGGAAAGAAGCGATCGCGGCGGCGGCGGCGGACGGCCCCCGAGGCGAGAACGCTGGTAATCCTGCCTGCATAGCAAGACGGTAAACCTGCGGCCTTTCTGAGGGCCGCAGGCAAGCGATTTGGATAGGGGAACGGGAAGCGTCATGCTTGTCGCTCCCCTCCTTTTGTTTCCGCGGCACGCCACGAGGGGCGCAGCAAACGGATTGCCGTTGACCGCTCCCTCGCCTTCTGTGTACGTTCAGCTTTTGAAGGTGTCCACGGCGACTCGTATGGAGGGTGTGCCAATGAAGTGCAGAACGTGGTGCGGCGTTGCAAGTCTCGGGCTCGGCCTGGTCCTTATGGCGGGGTGCGGCGCGGTGGTGGCCGGCGCGGCTGCCGGCGCAGGTGCGGTCGCTTACGTGCGTGGCGAACTGAAGGCGACCGAGGAGGGTTCGTTCGACGACGTGCTTAACGCGACGGGAGCCGCCATCGCCGACCTGCAACTGACACTGACCGGCAAGGAAGCGGATGGGCTCTCCGGCAAGCTGACGGCGCGGACGGCCGACGATAAACGGGTCGAGATCAACCTGAAAAAAGTCTCGGAGACGCTGACGGAGATCCGGATTCGGGTGGACGTCTTCGGCGACGAGAATCTCTCCCGGATCATCCATAACAAGATCAAAGCGCACCTCTAGAGCGCTGGAAAACTCAGGGAACCCCCGTCAGACTGGCGCATCTTGGGAGACGGTTCTGTCGCCCCTTCAGGGCTTAGATTATCTGTTTTTATACGAGCGCCTGGGGCTGACGCCCCAGGCCAGCGGCTGTCGGGCCTGCGGCCCTCGCACCAGTACGCTTCGCGCGTGGTTCAGCAAGGGGCCTTTGTTTTTTGTGAAAGTGATGCGCTCGCGCGCACACCACGATGAGATTGAGGGCATGAGTCGTCATCGGTGGGTATTAATATGAGTTTCCCAAAAAACTTTGTCTGGGGCGCAGGCGGGGTGTCGTATCAAATGGAGGGGGCCGCTTCCGAGGACGGCCGGGGACTCTCGGTGTGGGACGTGTTCTGCAGGACGCCGGGGAAGATCTGGAGCGGCCACTCGGGAGCGGTGGCGTGCGACCACTATCACAGGTACCGCGACGATGTGGCGGCGATGAAGGCGATCGGCCTCCACGCGTACAGGCTGTCGGTATCGTGGCCACGGGTGATCCCCGAGGGCGTCGGGCGCGTCAATCCAAAGGGACTGGGATTTTACGAGCGGCTTGTTGACGCGCTTTTGGCCGCGGGCATCACACCCTACGTCACGCTCTTCCACTGGGATTATCCCTACGAGCTCTATCGCCGCGGCGGCTGGCTCCATTCGGAAAGCCCGCAATGGTTT
>CAZJXV010000504.1:0-1545 GCA_964550015.1 uncultured Verrucomicrobiota bacterium | reverse complement strand
AGCCGATGAGGCTGTCCTTGAGCGGGCGCGGGTCGGCGACCTTGACGAGCTCGATAAACGGCTCGACCATGTCGATGCGGACGAACAGCAGGTCGCGCGGCTTGCCGGTCTCCGGATGCGTGTAGCGGATGAGCGCGGTAGTCTCGTGCCGTTTCTCGAGCAGGTTGTTGAGCAGGGCATCGTCGGGGTCGGCTTTGGTGGCGACGCGCGAGAGGATCCCTTTGATTGTGCTCACGTCGATGAAGAGCATGTAGTCGGTGCGGGTGCCGTCAATGCGGACGCCCTTCTGGCCGAGGATGGCCTCGAAGTCCTGCTCGTCGAGGATGGGGAGCACGCCCCACCAGTCGTCGGCGACGTCACCTTCCCAGGAGTAGTATTTAATGGCAATCGGCGGGACACAGAGCTCGTTGGGATCGACGCGCAGCAGCGCCGCCTCATCGAGGCCTTCGGGTTTTGCGGCGGAGATTTTGAGCGCCGGGATGTGGTTGCGCTCACGGTCGGTGATCTGGACGCCGAAGCCCAAAGCGCCCTCGCCCTGATCCATTTTCTGGATGAGGATGCGGTTCCAACCCTGGCGGAGATGGATGTCGCGCCAGGCGTTATCAATCGAGGTGCCGATGCCGCTGCGGAGGCATTCCTCGGCGTTGACGTAGAGCTGGTACGGCGTCTCGCCGGTGGCCCAGATGGTGGCGTCCTGGGGCTTGGGCGACCAGACGTAGGTGGCGGCGTAGATGTAGACGTCTTTGCGGGCGAACGGGAAGGCGCCGTTGCTACCGCGGCGGAGGGTGATCATGTCGAGGTCGTAGCTCTGGGCGTTCAAGCGGTACGGGTCGCTGACGGGCTCGTACTTGAACCAGGTCTTGCCCATGAGATCGTCGCCCACGTCGGGCAGGAGGTGCGCTTCGCTCCTGGGGAGGCGTTGTTCGTCGGTGATGGCCTCGGGATCGGGGCCGTCGAACTCGCCGCAGAGGAGCCAGTCTTTAATATAGCTGGCGTGGCGGTTCTTGGGTCTGTTGGGTGGGGCCTGCCGGATCATGCGGCCGGGCCGGAGCGAGCGCCACATGCGCGGGGTGATGATGAAGTGCTGGTAGTAGAGGTGCGAGGCGCCGGTCATGTTGCCGACGCAGTACTGGCTCGGCAGGCCGACGTAGCCGAGCATGCTGATGCTGCCGACCATCTGGTGGAGCCACTCGTGGAGGACGACGATGCCGAGGTCGCTGAAGGGGCCGCCGCCCTCGCGTCCTGGGGCGAACTGGTTGCTGCTCATGCCGCAGGGATAGGCCCAGTGTGAGGTGCCCGCGGTGGCGCCGCGCGACCAGGGGTTGGCGGGCCCCGGGTACCAGATGGCGTTGAGGCTGCCGATCTTGTAGGGGTCGACGCCGCTGCCGAGGTCGAGGTCGCTGTCGGGGTAGTAGAACGTGGAGCCTCGGTACTCGCCGAGGAAGGGCTCGTAGGGGTCCTTGCGCATGTGGGCGATTTTGAGGTTGCCGCGGCTGTAGGCGTAGGCGGCGCGCATGTAGTTCGCGTAGGACTCCTCGGCGAAGC
>CAZJXV010000503.1:0-1549 GCA_964550015.1 uncultured Verrucomicrobiota bacterium | reverse complement strand
CGGCGACGTCCCGCACGAGGCGGGACTGGCGCGTGTTCATCGTGGGCGAGGTCGGGGCGGCCATCAGAACGGCCTCGCGGGCGGGGCCGTGTGGACCATGACGGCCACGCGCTCGCCGTCGCTATTCTCGGCGGTCCGGTAATGGAAGTTGATCACCCGCTCGTCGTCGGGATCTTCGAGGATCACGGCCAGCGCGTAGAAGCCGCTGTCTTCCATGCCGTCGGGCGGGCTGCCGGGCGTCGTGTCGCAGAAGTTGATCCGTACGTCAAGCACGCTCGGGCGTGACTCGTCGCGCGTAACGGTGTCCTCGATATCGGTAATCGTAGCGAGCCCGTGAAAAGCCAGCTCGCTGTCGCCGTAAAGTTCGACGCGGCGCGAGCCGGTGTAGTTGACGCCGTAGGCGCTATCGCGAGGCATCCAGCTTGAGGCGTCGACGGCAAGCTGCATGAGCAGGTCGAGGGTGTCAGAATGCAAAGAGTTGATGGGCATGTGTTCCTCCGTGAGCATGATTTGTTGATTACAGGGCCGCGAGCTGGTGAACCGCGTCGACAAGCTGGTCGTCGTCGTAGTTGAGCACGTGCTGAATGGCGAGGAGCTGGCCATAGCTGGGGGCTCGCTGACCGCGCTCCCACTGGCTGACGGCAACCTGTGAGACTGGCCGCCCTAGCGCCCGGCTGACCTGCTCGGCGAAGCCTGCCTGGGTCAGCTTGTGGATGGCTCGGTGCACTTTGAGATTGTGTCCGAAGCTGATGTCCGTGAAGTCCATAATGCCTCCTGTGTTGGCTTGACTGTTATACCATATCGACGCCCCGGTGTAAACAATCGAACAAGATTATTTGTTTGTGTTTACATTGTCCGTCAACAGGTATAGAGTGGAAGGGCCATCACGGAGGCAGCCATGCAGACATTCATCCCGTCCTGGGATCTTCCTACAATCGGTCGTGTGCTTGACCGGCAACGACTAGGCAAGCAGCGCGTGGAGTGCGTGCAGATACTGCGCTCGCTCGATTCAACCGTGCCGGGCCGTGGGTGGGCTAATCACCCGGCCGTCCGCATGTGGCGCGGTCACGAGGCGTTCTTGCTCGAGTACACATCAGCCGTCTGTGCAGCCTGGTCGTCACGCGGCTATCGGAACGTCAAGATCGCCGACCACCTGGCTCACTACCGCGCGCGGCTTACCGGCCCGGCCGTGCCGCCGGCTTGGTGGGGTGACGACCGCGTGCTCATCAGCCATCGGAGCAACTTGATCCGCAAGCACGCCGAGCACTATCAGCCAATGTGGCCGAACGTCCCTGACGATCTGCCCTATTACTGGCCGACAAAGGAGCAATCGTGAGTAACGACAGAGAGCAGATCCGAGAGCTAGGCCGGCTTACGGCCGCCTCGGCGATCTACAACGCCGACCGCTGCGAGATCCAAGCGCCGCAGTCAAGGCACCGTGCGCCGTGCGATCCGCTCGCCGCTCGGCGGCTCGTGGCCGCGCCGGGCTGGAGCTGGACCGAGGGCATGCTCGCCGTGGCCGACGACGGCGGCCTGCCGCACGGCATCC
>CAZJXV010000502.1:0-1560 GCA_964550015.1 uncultured Verrucomicrobiota bacterium | reverse complement strand
GTGGCCCAGACGGGCGTGGCCGCGCCGTGGCACGCGACCATCACCAGGTCGGGAGTGAAGGGGCACGGGATGAAGAGCTCGTCGCTCAGGTTGGAGGCGCAGTCATACTGGCCGGTGTAGATCTCCGAGGCACGTGTGCCGGCCTTCTCGAAGGCGACCCAATAGTAGGTCTCGCCGTTGCTGTTGACGGAGGCGTCGGACCCGATGGTGAACTGGCCGGTGCCGAGGGACTGGATGGCGTTGCTTGCGATGTCGGCGAGTGCGCTGAAGTAGCTCGTGGCCTCGCCGGTGTGCTGGTCGCTCTTCCAGACGGTGTAGTGGGCGCCGTCGCGCTTGATCCAGACGAGGTCGGGGTTGACGCCCGTGGTGGCGATCTCCTTGTCGTCTACGCCGTCGCCGGTGTAGGAGCCCACGGCCATGCGGACGCCGGTGGTCGGCAGGCCGGCTGCGCCGAATCCGAAGTGGTAGTAGCCGGCGGCGCTGGTGTTCACGGTGGCGTCGGTGCCCACCTTGAATCCGTCCGAGGCGAGCTGGACGATTCGGTTGGCCGAGAGGACGGACGCCGAGAAGCCCTTGCCTGCAGCCTGCATGAATCGGCAGTTGCCGAGCTGTGTGCTTGCGCCCTTCACCACGGCGAAGAGCGGGCGTCCGCTGTATCCGGAGACGGCCTTCTTGTCGAGTCCGTCGCCGGTGTAGCTTCCGGTGTTGAGCCGAGCGTAGCCGTAGACGCCGAGGTTGCCCCAGGGACGATATCCGTCATCGGCGCCGTGGGGCCAGTGGAGGTAGTCATTGCTGCCGAGGGAGGCGAGGGATCCCACGGGGAAGACGAGCTTGTCGGCCGAGCCGCTGGTGCCGCCGTCGTATTCCTCGACGTCCATGGTGCCGCCGCCCGGCGTCGACTTGTCGTCCCGGTCCTCTGCGCCCTCCACGAGATCGCCGTTCTCGTCGAGGAAAGCGATGCGGTATTTGCCTGCGGCCGCGCTGGCCTGCCCCGTGCCGGTGAGGTCGTTGCCGCCCATGGCGATGTTGCCGGCCATGGTGCCGCCGGCGAGGGCGAGGTATGTGGAGTTGTGGTTGTGGTCGGCGGCGGCTAGTCCGGCGTCGGCATAGTTCTTGTTGACAAATGCGATAGGGCCGGTGTCATAGACGAGGAGATGGCCGGCCATGGGGGAGTTGATCGCCGCGTCGTCCAAATCATCGAGCGCGTGGGTGTGATCGTCCTCGGCCGCGCCGGCCTGTGCGGCGGTGACGCTGTGCGGATTGCTCGTGTTGCCGGTGTGCGAGGTGAGGTCCGAGGCGGCGGCGATGTCGGCCTCGGCGAGGGTCTGGTTCTCCCACCCGGCGCCGGTGTAGAGGAGGACCTCGCCCGTGGTGACAGACGTGATCGTGACATCGGACAGGTCGTTGATGGCCGAGGCCCCGCCTCCGCTCGGGGGCGTGAGGTCGTCGATGTCGGCGTTGCCCTCGATGAGGTCGCCGGCCTCGTTGAAATAGGCGTGACGGTACTTGCCCGCAGCGGCGCTGTCCTGGCCGGTGCCGGTGATGTCGTTGCCTTCCATG
>CAZJXV010000501.1:0-1574 GCA_964550015.1 uncultured Verrucomicrobiota bacterium | reverse complement strand
CCCCGCCGCGGCGGCCAAGAAGATGACCGCTGGTGAGAAGCGGTCGATGACGACCAAGAAGACGGGTCCGGCGCGCAAGTCGTGGCCAGTCACACCGTCTGGTAAACGGAGATCGAAATGACCAAGATGTACCTGCGCAACAAGAAGGACGGCTTTATCTACGGGTGGAACGAGATTCTCGCCAAGAACCCTCTTTGCGAGCCGGTGACCGAGGAAGAGGCGTACCCAGAGCGCTTCGTCAAGCCGGAGCAGGTGGAGAAGGTCAAGAAGACCCGGGCGCGGCGCAAGACCAAAGCACTTGATCTGTCCACGGATGACATCGAGGACAAACCAAGGTATGTTGCTCCTGAGATCGAAGCTGATGCATCGAGGGATCTACCTGAATGACGCCCGCCGAGGTAATCTCTGAAGCCCGCAAGCTCATCAACGACAGCCGCACGCCGCTGCGGTATTCGGATGTCGATATGCTGGGCTTCGTCAACCAGACGCTCAAGCGTACAGCAATGTATCGCCCCGACCTGTTCCTGCAGATCGGGGACATCAGTACGGCAGCGGACACCACCGTGCAGACCATGCCGGCTGACTCGATCCGTCTGGTGGAGATTTTCGGCGTTAAGGACGGTAGCACGATCACGGAGGTGGATCGGGAGGTCTTTGACCAGACTTACCCCGGATGGCGCAGTGAGGCGGCGGGCACGCCCGTAAACTTCATGCGGCACGTGCGGAACCCGAATGTCTATTTCCTCTACCCTCGGCCTGTGTCTGGCGTTATACTGCTCGCAGAATACGCCAAGGTGCCGACGGATTACGCCCTCAACGATCCAATCGCTGCCCCGATTGATGCGTACTTTCCAACAATTGTGGATGGCACGGTGTATCTGGCCGAGTCCGTAGACGATGAACACGTGAACTCTGGACGTGCCAAGCTGTTCCTCGATGCGTTTACGCAGGGTCTTGGGGTCTCGCTGCAGTCCCGCGAGATCACGGACAGCGAAGACGCGGGGCTTGACCCGAGGAGAATTGGCTGATGGCGACACGCACGTTCGCATCACTGGTACCGAGACTGAATCCAAGTGTGCCGGGCTGTCCCCAGTACACGATGATTCAGTACGTCCGGGATGCGGCCATTCGGACCTGCGAGCGCACGCTCGCGTGGCGGCACGTCCAGCCCAGCTTCCAGCTCCTGCCGGGGGTGTTCGAGTACGCCTTCGACAGGCCGCCGCAATCCGATGTCCACGCGCTGTTCGGGGCGCATCTCGACGGCAGCCCCCTCGACGTCCTCACGCTCGATCAGGCCATCGAGGCGTACCCCAAGTGGGCGGACCTCTACGGCGGAGCTGACCTCTCCACGGTCTGGTCCGGGGCGACCGCGGGTCTGAACGAGTCGGACCTCAACGCCGTGACCTTCAACGGCGGCGGCGTGTTCACCGTGCCCGAGGACATGGACGGCGCGGGTGAGCCGCGCTCGATCACGCAGGTGACGCCCGACAAGTTCGTCGTCCTGCCCCTGCCCGACAGCACGAAGACCTACTCCATGCGCATGTTCTACGCGCTGAAGCCGGCTCGGGCTGCCG
>CAZJXV010000500.1:0-1587 GCA_964550015.1 uncultured Verrucomicrobiota bacterium | reverse complement strand
CAAGAGACCAAGATCGCGCCAAGCCTCGCCTGGGTCCCTCCGGCCTACGCTCCACGGGTACTTGTCATCGAACTCCTGCGCGTACTGCTTCAGCCCGAGCCCAAGCTGCTTGAGGTTGCTCAGGCAGAAGCTCCGACGATGCCAATCACGCATCTGCCATTCGGAATACATCCAGACAAACACAAAGCACACAATGAAACCCGCAACGAATCCACCCGCAACGTGGCGGGCCGTGCGCCACGTTCCGGTCCGGCTTCTGACGCAGCCAGCGTTCTCCTTGAGCCCCTTTTCCTGGTTCAGATCGTCCATCGTCGTCCCACCTCTTACTCCCCATAAAACGGCGGATCCGACCACCACGCCGTATAGTCCTTTGCGTCGGGCGCCCCGATCTCATCGTCGTCCGGCTCGGGGTCGAGGGCCTCCTTGCCCGGCACCCATTGTGCTGTCCCGAGCCGACCCTCGGCACAGAGAACGCTTCGGCCCTCTGCAGCGTGGGCCGCACGCCGCTTGTCCTTTCCTGTTAGAGCGACACCAGCCTTCTTGTCCGCGAGCAGCAAAACGGTCGGGGACACATGAGTGTCCCATGACGCGGCACGACCATTCGCAGACCGGTTGTAACTGTAGCTGTAGCTGATGATTTCCTTCCTGCCGGTTGCCCTGAACGGCTCGAGTGCGAGACCGCCGTTCGCCCTGTGTGCGCGCGCCGGTTCGAATCTGCGATCCCTCGAGCTGGGGCAAAGGAAGAACGTTGGCGGACCAGCATAATAAGGACACAGAAGACCCAAGTCCCGCCAAGCATCCCGCGGGCTCGACGCCCCCACCCGCCAAGGATACGTGTTATCGTGATCCTGTGCATACTGCGTGAGCCCCAGGCCGAGTTGCTTCAAGTTATTCATGCAGGCGCTGCGCCGCGCCCGTTCGCGACCTCCCCAGTCGGAACAGATAACGAGCCCGAAGTACATAGCAAACAGCAAGACAAGGGTGCCGAACGCCTTGAACACCGTCGATATTGCTGCTCGAGCGCGCGCCTCTCTTTCCTCCGGACTCAGCTTTTTCACGCCTTCTCCTCTCTCAATCAAAGCCGCTCACTCCCCATAAAACGGCGGATCCGACCACCACGCCGTGTAATCCGCCGCGTCCGGCGCCGCGATCTCGTCGTCCTCCGGCTCGGGGTCGAGGGCCATCTTGCCCGATTTCCACTTCACGTGGCCGTCTTCCCACTTGACGTGGCCGGCCGGATATAGGACGTGGCGGCCTTCGCCCTTGTGGTTGGATCGCTCGCTCAAACCGAGCCCAGCCTTCTTATCGGCCAGTAGGCGCACAGTGGACTTGGCGTTCTGCCTCCACGAGGTCGGGTTCGCGGGGTTGCGAGCGTCGAAGCAGTACCCGTAGCTTGTCCGCTCCTTCGGACTGTCCCTGAGCGGCTCAAAGGGGTAGTCCTCTTTCGGCCCCGCGTCACACATCGGCTCGAACTTCCTGTCCTTCGAGCCGGGGCAGATGTACACGCCGATCTCCGTGATGTAGTTCGGATACAAGAGACCAAGATCGCGCCAAGCCTCGCCTGGGTCCCTCCGGCCTACGCTCCAC
>CAZJXV010000499.1:0-1594 GCA_964550015.1 uncultured Verrucomicrobiota bacterium | reverse complement strand
TCATTCACAAGAACGCCGTCGAAGGCATGTACGTCCAGGTGGGCACGCCGATCTACACGATCGCCGACCTGTCCCGCGTCTGGGTCAAGCTCGATGCGTACGAGTCTGACCTGCAGTGGGTCAAATACGGCCAAACCGTCACCGTCCAGACCGACGCCTACCCGGGCGAGCCCTTCGACGGGACGATCGCGTTCGTTGACCCTGTGCTCGACGAGCGCACCCGCACGGTGAAGGTGCGTGTCAACGTCGAGAATCCACACGGCACGCTCAAGCCCGGAATGTTCGTCCGCGCCGTCGTGCGCGCCACGCTGGCCGCCGGCGGACGGGTCGTGAACGCCGAGCTGGCCGGCAAGTGGATCAGCCCCATGCATCCCGAGATCGTCAAGGACGAGCCGGGCACATGCGACGTGTGCGGCATGCCACTCGTGCGCGCCGAGACGTTGGGGTATGTCACCGGCGAGGCGGCGCAAGCGCCTCTTGTGATCCCCGCCTCCGCCCCGCTCATCACCGGCAAACGCGCGATCGTCTACGTGAAGTCACCGACCAAGGAAGGCGTGTTCGAGGGGCGCGAGATCATGCTCGGACCCCGCGCAGGCCAGTTCTACCTTGTCCACAGCGGACTCGATGAGGACGAGCGTGTCGTCTCGCACGGCGCGTTCAAGATCGACAGCGCCGTGCAGCTCTCCGCCAAGCCGAGCATGATGCAGCCCGAGGGCGGCGCACCGCCCGCACACCAGCACGGCGGCGACGCCGCGGGACCTGCAGACGAGACGTCGACGGCGTTCCACATCCCCGATGCGTTCCAGGCTCAGCTGGATGCTGTTTACAGCGCGTACTTCGGCATTCAGCACGGTCTGAGCCGGGACAATCTCGCCGATGCGCAAGAGGGATCGAACGATCTTCTCAATGCGCTGAATGATGTGGACATGGGCCTTCTCACGGGCGCGGCCCACATGACTTGGATGAAGGATTTCAGGGCGATCACCCGCACCGCGAAGACGATCGGCGCAGCCACAGAGATCGCTGACGCGCGCGCATCGTTCGCGCTGCTCTCGGAATCCGTCTTCGGCGCGGCCAGGCGGTTCGGCTCGTCCGGGGCGCAGGTCATCCTGCGTTTCCACTGCCCGATGGCCTTCGACAACCGGGGCGCCGACTGGCTCCAGACCGTGCCCGACGTCGAGAATCCGTACTTCGGGTCGCAGATGTTCCAGTGTGGCGAGCAGGTCGAGGTGATCTCGGCGGGGCCGGCGGTGGACGCGGGAGACGTCGAGCATGAATGACCCGTCGAGCGAGCAGCCCGCCGCGCCGCCGTCACTCATACACCGCATCATTCGCTTCTTCCTTGAGCGCAAGATCGTCGTCTTCCTGCTGATCGGCATCGTCATCATTGGTGGCATCGCTGTCGCGCCCTTCGATTGGCATGTGCCCGGCCTACCCCGCGCGGCGGTGCCCGTGGACGCGATTCCCGACACGGGCGAGAACCAGCAGATCGTGTTTACCAAGTGGCCGGGCCGCTCGCCGCAGGACGTGGACGACCAGATCACGTATCCGCTCACGTCGGCACTGCTCGGCGTGCCGAAGGTCAAGACGATCC
>CAZJXV010000498.1:0-1596 GCA_964550015.1 uncultured Verrucomicrobiota bacterium | reverse complement strand
ACCTGTTCGACAAGGCGCTCGCGCTCGTGCGCGCCAAGGGCGAGGCCTCCGCCTCGTTCCTCCAGCGGCGGATGCACATCGGCTATGCGCGCGCCGGGCGCTTGATTGATCTCATGGAAGCGCGTGGCCTCGTCGGGCCCGCCCGCGGCTCGAAGCCGCGCGAGATCCTCGTCGGTTTCCAGGACGAGGCGTAAGACAAGAAAAGGCCGCGACGGGATCGTGTCCGCGTCGCGGCCTTTGTGTGTCGTGGTCTGCTGCTTCGAAGTTTTTTTGGGGTTCTTCGTTACTGGCCTTCGCGTGTGCCGCCGCCGGAGCCGCCGGAACCGCTCTCCGGCCTCGACGGGCCCCCGGCAGCGTCGGGACGCTTCCGGCCGCTCCTGCGGCGGCCGCCTCTGCGGCCACGCCTGGGGGAGCGGTCGGCGCGGTCGGCGTCGTCGCGGCTGCTCGGGCGTGAGCTCGAATACGACGGCGCGGGGCCGCGGCTTGCCGGAAGCGGGCCGTACGAGCGCCGCCCCGGCAGCGCCGTGCCGCAGAAGCGGCACTTGGTGGCCACCTGCAGGACGGTCATCCCGCAGGCGGGACACGTCTTGGTGCGCTCGCGCACGTAGCCGTGCGGCTTGGCGAGCACTGCCCGGATGCCGACGACGGCCAGGCCGATCATGCAGGCCGCGTAGAGCACGTAGGCGATGAACTGGCCGACCAGCAGGCTCGATCCCCCGACGGTGACCTTTTCCAGTCCGGGGACGCCCGCGTAGATGAGCGGCATCACGATGTGCGTCACGAGTGACTGCACGAGGAAGTGGGCCGCGGCCGCGATGAGGCCCGCGGCGGCCAGCAGGAACAGGATGGGCACGCCGTAGCTGCGCAGCGCTTCGACGAACTCGTTTCGCCGGCGACGCCGGTCCTCGGCCGAGGGGGCGAGCGCATTGGCGTGGTCGCGCACGTTGAAGAGCGCTTCGAAAGCAGACCGTAGTCGTTCAGCCATAATGTCTCCTGCACGTGATGAAGGTGTGCCCGGCAGGCCGCGCGCCCACACGGTGCGCTCGATCGGTATCACGTCTCGGCGCGTGCGGGGGGCCTGCCGACGGTTAGCCCGGATTTCTCACAAGCCGGGCACGGCTTCCTCGAAATCCGCCACCGCCGCAACACCGTGCGGCGGTGGCTTCGACGCGGCGCCACGGCGCCTTGCTCAGGGCTAACCCTGAGCGAAAGCGACGTGAGTCGCTGGAGTCGAAGCCCAAAGGGCGCATTTCGAACACCCCGTGTGAGAAATGCGGGTTAGGGGGACTGACGAGCAATGGAGAGGAAGTTGCGCAGGAGCTGCATGCCCGGTCGCGTCAGGATCGACTCCGGGTGGAACTGCACGCCGAAGGTCGGGTGCTCGCGGTGACGGAGCCCCATCACCTCATCCTGGTCGGTCCAGGCGGTCACGATGAGCGCCTCGGGCAGCGTCTCTTTGCGCACGATGAGCGAGTGGTAGCGGGTGGCCTCGAAGGGGTTCTCGATCCCCTCAAAAAGGCCGTCGCCCGTATGCGAGATGAGCGACACCTTGCCGTGCATCAAGCGGTCGGCACGGTTGACGACCCCGCCAAAAAC
>CAZJXV010000497.1:0-1631 GCA_964550015.1 uncultured Verrucomicrobiota bacterium | reverse complement strand
ACGCCAT
This sequence comes from uncultured Verrucomicrobiota bacterium, assembly GCA_964550015.1. Taxonomy (GTDB): domain Bacteria; phylum Auribacterota; class JABMQX01; order JAFGEW01; family JAFGEW01; genus CAZJXV01. Next base: position 1,624 of record CAZJXV010000497.1, on the reverse strand, counting down.
CGGCAAATGGAACGGCCGCGTGCTGATTCTCGCCCACGTGAAGGAACTGCTCGAGCAGGCGGTGGACAAACTAAACGCCGTCGCGCCAGAACTCTTCATGCACGTGGGCGTGTATTCGGCCGGTCTCAGGAGCCGTGACACGGAGCACTCCATCATCGTGGCGGGGATTCAGTCGGTCTACAAGCGTGCTGCCGAACTGGATGCCTTCGACCTCATTCTCGTCGATGAATGTCACATGCTTCCGCCCGACGGCGAGGGGATGTACCGCACCTTTCTTGCCGATGCGAAGGTGGTCAACCCGGGCGTGCGACTGATCGGCTTGACGGCCACGCCGTTCCGCATGACCACCGGCATGATCTGCTCGCCAGACAACCTGCTCAACCACGTCTGCTACGAGATCGGCGTGCGGGAGCTGATCGTCCAGGGCTACCTCTGCCCGCTCGTGAGTAAAGCTGGCCGCGAAAAGGTGGATACCTCGCAGCTTCACGTGCGGGCAGGGGAGTTTATCGCCAGCGAAACCGAAGCGCTGATGGACCAGAAGGACCTGGTCGAATCGGCCTGCCGGGAACTGGTGTCGTATTCGCGTGACCGTCTGTCCGTCCTCATCTTCGCCTCGGGCGTCACTCATGGTGAGCATGTCGCCGACGTTCTGCGCACGCACTATGGCGCGCACGTCGAGACGGTGTTCGGCCACACGCTCTCGGGGCTTCGCGAGCGGGCGCTCGCCGACTTCAAGGCCGGCAGACTGAAGTATCTCGTCAACGTCGGCGTCCTCACGCACGGCTTCGACGCCCCAAACATCGACTGCGTCGCGATGCTGCGCCCGACGATGTCGCCGGGACTCTATTATCAAATGACCGGTCGAGGATTTCGCCTCTGCGAGGGCAAGAAGGACTGCCTCATCCTCGACTTTGGGGGGAACATCCTGCGCCACGGACCGGTGGACGCCATCCGCATTAAGGAGCCCGGCTCCAACGGCAACGGCGAAGCCCCCGCGAAGGAATGCCCGCAGTGTCATTCGGTGATCCACGCCGCCTATTCCATCTGCCCGGACTGCGGGTTCGAGTTCCCGAAGCCCGAGCGCTCAAAACACGACGCGCGTGCATCGAGCGCCGGCATCCTTTCAGGCCAGGTCACCACCGAGCGCTACGAGGTGCAGGACGTCTCCTACTGGGTCCACGAGAAGCGCGGCGCGGAGCCCGACGCCCCCAGAACGCTCCGCGTCGAATACCAGATCGGCTACACCGAGTGGCAGTCCGAATGGGTCTGCTTTGAACACTCGGGCTATGCACGGGCGAAGGCTGTTCTCTGGTGGAAGCACCGCTCGAACGCGCCGGTGCCGCGGCCGGACGCGTCGCGGTACCCGATCCGCACCTTGCGCCAGGCCGTGGACTTTTTGGCGGGAACCCTGGAGCACGACGCCATGACGCTCGACGTGGACGGCATCTTCGACCGCCGCAGCCTGCACGAGGACGATTACACCGACGTCAAGGGCCAGGAACAGGCCAAGCGCGCCCTCGAAGTCGCGGTCAGCGGGGGCCACAACCTCCTGATGATCGGTCCGCCGGGCACGGGCAAGACCATGCTGGCCAAGCGGATCCCCTCTATCCTGCCGCTGATGTCG
>CAZJXV010000496.1:0-1633 GCA_964550015.1 uncultured Verrucomicrobiota bacterium | reverse complement strand
AGCCAGCGCGGTGTCGGCATCCAGACAAGCGGTTCGGCGCGGCTCGTCAACTGCGCGATTTTCAGCAACACGGACAGGGGCCTGTGGCAAACGGGCACGGCAAACATTGAGGCGATCAACTGCACGATCGTCAGCAACGGCGGCTCAGGGGTGGCTCACTACGATACCGGGACGATCACGCTGAAGAACACGATTGTATGGGATAACGGTGACGACATCTACGGCGGCCCGTCGGGGTATGCCGTGTCGTACTGCGACATCCAGGACGGGGATTTTTCGGGTTCGAACGGCAACATCTCGTCGAACCCCTCGTTTGTCGATACAAGCTCGAAAGACTATCGGATCGCGCTGGGCTCGCCGTGCGTGGACGCCGGCACGAGCGACGACGCGCCGACGTTTGACATGCACCAGCGGCGGCAATGGGACGATCCCAATGAGCCGAACACGGGCGGCGGCGCGCTCCAGTGGTACGACATGGGCGCCTGCATCTTGGCCGAGTACAGGCCGGCCTCGAAGAACCTGATTATCGTCTTGCAGGATGTTCTTTATCTTTGGGGGGAGTATGATGACGAGTTGGCCCTCTTCATGGAGGACCTGACGCGCGACGGCTACACGGTAGAGCTCCACCGTTGCACGGAGACAACCCCTGAGGCGCTCAAAGCGTATTTGAAGTCGGAGTACGATACGAACGGTCTTGCCGGCGTGATTATCGTCGACAGCACGGATATGGGCGCGCGCGTCCCCCTCGCGATGATGAAGGACCCTACGGATAGCGCGCCGATGGACATGTACTACATGGATCTGGACGGGTACTGGGAGCGGTGGCCCGACGACCCGGACTACTTCTACTGGACATGGGAGTATGAGGGCTGGGACAACTGGCAAGATGGTGATATGGCGCCCGAGATCTGGGTGGGCCGCATCTCCTCGCTCACGCTTGCGCGCGACAGCTTCACGCCCTACTTCGAAAGGAACCACGCCTGGCGGACGGGCGAGTTGACCTACGAGGAGCGATCGCTGACCTGGGTTTCGGGCAACTGGGCATCGGCGGATGCAACAATCAGCATCGCCTATGACGAAATAGATTCTTTCAAAGGCAGCAAGGTAGAACCCATAGTGATACTGACGGAAGATGAATATTGGGCCCAGATCCAAAACAGCTATGAGCACCATTTCGTCGCTTCGCATGCGAGCCCCACGGCGAATGTCTGGATCACGTCCGTGGAAATCCCCTACTACAATCCGAACATCGCGTTTTATCACGAATGGGGCTGCGGCGCGGGCAATCACAACGCTTCGCCGACGTGCCTTATGGGGGAGTATGTGTTCTCAACCACTCACGGGCTGTGGGGCATCGCGTGGGCGAACTCGGGCGGGCTCTATCCGTCGATTCTGGAGTACGAGTGCCTTCGCGACGGCGGAAATCTCGGCGAGATGTGGCTGAACGAGGTGATGAACAAGCCGGACAACAAATCAACCTTCCCGGACGGCTCGTGCGCAGGGAATCTTGTCGACTGGTGCTATGGCGTGGTGTTCTTCGGCGACCCGACGCTGCGGCCGCAGCAGATTCGCATCACCGACGTCTATTGGGACGACGACGTTGACGCGGTCAAGATCACCTTCAGCTCCAAGA
>CAZJXV010000495.1:0-1645 GCA_964550015.1 uncultured Verrucomicrobiota bacterium | reverse complement strand
CAGGTTCGGGTGGGCGCAGGCGGGGCAGACCCATCCGTCGTTGTCGGTGACGTGCTCGACGAGGAACTCCTCGTCGCACTTGAAGCAGAAGATGCGGTCTCGCTCTTCGGGGTCCTCGAAGGCCTCGGGTTCGAGGCCCTCCATTCGCATACGTATGTCATCCATGGGTGTTCTCCAGGCCCGGTGCCTGCGCGGCGCGCTCCGGGCCGCCGCGGGTATCGGGTGAACGATTGTCCTGTCGTTTTAGACCGGTCAGCTCCTCGTGCGGTTGCTCCGGTGTTTTTCTCTTTCCATGTCGCTGCCTGCCGGCCGCCCGGGCCTAGTGCGAGGTCCGGTAGGTGGGCAGGTAGCGGTAGTACACCTCCAGCATCAGGCAGCTCATGGTGGTCGAGTACACGAGCCGGCCGTTCTGGCCGAAGCGGGCGGCGAACTTGGCATTCGCCATGGGCTCCCAGTGTCCGTCGGGTTCCTGGCGGGCGACGAGCATCTTGCTGAAGAGGGGGTTCCAGTACTGCCAGTAGACGTTTTTCTTGGGGTTGGCGGTGGCGTGGTACATGGCCTGGGTGGCGTAGTACCAGCCATAGAACGGGTCGCCGGCGCCGCCCGTGGTGCGGGTCCAGTCGCAACTGTACTTTCTCATGAGGTTGAGGCCGGTGTTGACCTCGGCGGAGCCGTGCTGGCCGAGGAACTGCAGGCACAGGGTGCCGATGGCCGTGGTGGAGTAGTTTGCCGCCACGCCGCGGCTCGGGCCGGTGCCGGTGTAGCCGCAGCCGTTGGGGCCGAAGCGGCTTTTGATGTCGACGACGGCGCGCGCGCGGGCGTCGCGCAGCATGTTGTTGGAGTAGCGGATGCCGGCGTACCAGGCGGCGGTGAGGGCCTGGATCTGCCAGCCGCTCACGCTGGTGTCGCCGCCGCGTTTGGGCGAGCCGTCGTCGGCGACCTTGCCGTAGCGGTAGTACCATCCGCCCTCGGGGGTTTGGCCCTCGCAGACGCGTCGGACGGCCTTGGCGACGAGTGGCCGGAGGTCCTCGAGGCCGGTCATGGCGTAGGCCTCGGCCATGGCGTACACGGCCATGCCGTTTTGATATGCCCAACTGCCCCCCTGGAAGAAGAAGCCGTTCTCGTCCTGCTGGGCGGTCATCCAGGCGATGGCGGCGCGCACGGTGCTGCCGAACTCTTGTGAGAGGTGGTCCTCGCCGTGGCCGAGGAAGCAGAGCAGGGCGAGCGAGGTGGCGGCGACTTTGGTGCCGCCCTCGCCCCAGGAGCCGTCGTCGTTCTGGTGCGCTTTGAGCCACCTGAGCGCCAGCAGCACGGCCCATTCGGTCTTGTCGCTGCCGCCGCCTTGTATGAGGGCGAACTGGCGGTCGTAGCGCTGCTCGAACTTGGGGTTCTTGCGCCGCGGCTTCCTGCGGACGCGGGGTTTTTCTTCGGGATCGACCTTGTGGAAGGTGACGTCGGTCTCGGTCTTGTACTCGATGGACTCGCGCTTGACGGGCGGGTCAATCTCCTCGAGTTCGGGCTCGATTTCTTCCTCTTCGATATCGATCTCTTCTTCCTCGATTTCCTCGAGTTCCTTGGCGCGCATGGCCTGCACGTAGCCGCCGGGCTTGCCGAACTCGACGGACGAGGTGCCGGGGGTGCGCTG
>CAZJXV010000494.1:0-1662 GCA_964550015.1 uncultured Verrucomicrobiota bacterium | reverse complement strand
CTCTCCTTACCCCTTTCTGCCGCGTACTCACACGCTTATCCGAAAATCCGGGTTGTTCGGTAGGGCTTGCGCGCGCCGCCGCATCGTGCGATACTTCGTCGGGGTAGGCGTGAGGGCGCGATGGGAGCGGCACAGAGCACATGGCGCTCAAACGGCAGCGCGACAACAAACGGACCTCACCTCTGAAACACGCAGAGCTGCGCGCGCTCGTGTGGCTTGGCGTCGCGGCGCTGCTGACGCTCATCCTGGTTTTCTACGATCCCGCCAGGAACCCGTGGCTCACGACGGATACGAGCGCCGCCGCCCACCATTATGTCGGCACCGTGGGTTCGGCGTGCGGCTACGTCTTTCTCTTCCTGCTCGGGCTAACCGCGTACCTCATCCCGGCGTTCCTCGTCGCGCACGGCGTGCTGCTGTTCGTGCGGCGGCCGATGCCGCGGCTCGCGCTCAAGGTGTTGTTGCTGGTGGTGCTGGGGGTATCGGCCGCGTGCATCCTCGAGCTCCAGCGGGTGCTCGTCGTCGCGGGACGGCTCAGCTACCTCGACACGATGGAAGGGCCCGGCGGCTGGGTCGGGCACCGGCTCGCTGGGGAAGTGCTCTTGCCTGCGCTCGGCTCGTTCGGGACGGCGACGGTGCTGGCGGTGGCGTTCCTCGCGGCACTGGTGGGGATCACCGAGGTGCAGCTCTACCCGGCGCTGCGGGCGATCGGGCGGGGCGCCGCGACAGCAGGGCGTGGCACGGCGAAGCTGGGCCGTGGCCTGGGCCGCGGTATTGGCCGGGGCGCCGTCTTGCTGTGGGCCGCGCTTTGCAGTGGCGTGGCGCGCGGGCGAAAGGCGATCCAGGATTATCGCAAGCGTCGCGCGGCGGTGCGGGCGGAGCTCGAGAAAACGGCCACGCGGGCGAAGCGGCGGGCCATGGCGGCTGAGACGGCGGCGGCCCGAGTGACCGACCAGAAAGAGGCGGCGACCCCAAAGAAGCCCCGGGCGAAACCGAGGCTAGCACTGGCCGAGCCGGCGGCGAAGCCGGCCGCGCCCCGGGTCCTCGAGGCCTACCGCCTGCCGCCGATTGACCTGCTCGAGTCGGGCCCGCAGCCGAACAAGCGCAACGTGGCCGAAACACAGAAGGCGAACGCGGCGAAGCTCGAGGAGACGCTCGAGCACTTCAACATCGAGGCGACCGTCGGCGAGATCCATCGCGGCCCCGTCATCACCCGGTACGAGATGCACCCGGCGCCGGGGGTGAAGGTGCAGTCCATCACCCAGCGCGCCGACGACCTGGCGCTCGCGCTCAAGGCACTCAGCGTGCGCATCATCGCGCCGATCCCCGGTCGGGGCGTCGTCGGCATCGAGATCCCGAACGAGCAGAAAAGCTTCGTCTACTTGAAAGACGTCCTTGCCTCGGACGCCTTCAAGAAGTTCGACGGGCACATCCCGATCGGCATCGGCAAGTCGGTCTCGGGCGACGTGGTTGTCTCGGATCTCGCCGACATGCCGCACCTGCTCATCGCGGGCACCACGGGCTCGGGCAAGAGCGTCTGCATCAACTCACTGCTGGCCACGCTCCTCTACACGATGCGGCCCGATGAGCTCAAGCTCATCCTCATTGATCCGAAGAAGGTCGAGCTCTCCGACTACAACGGCTTGCCGCACATGCTCGTGCCGG
>CAZJXV010000493.1:0-1665 GCA_964550015.1 uncultured Verrucomicrobiota bacterium | reverse complement strand
GTGCAACCGGACAAGAAGCTCGCCAGCGTCAAGGTCAAGTCGGTCAAGAAGAAGCTCAAGAGCCCGGCTTTCGCGCGTGCGGTGCGCCGCGAGCCGATTTACGACGTGGAGAAGATCGGGATCACACTCGACGAGTTCATCCAGATCGCCCTTGATGCGATGGGCGAGATCCACGATGAGCTTGGCCTGTAGCGGCGCATATGCAGAATGATTCTGGGCGCGGGGGCCTTCGCCGAGCGGCCCGTTCTGGTGCCGGTGCAGGACGACCAGGCCGGAAGAAGGCCAAGCGTGTGCATGAAAGAGCCAAGACGCTTACAGGAGGGAGGGTCATCGTGATTACTGTCGTCTATGACAACTACCCACTCGACAATCGGCTCGAGACGGCGTGGGGATTTGCCTGCGTGATAGAGGGCCTCGACACGACGATCCTTTTCGACACGGGCGGGGACGGGGACGTGCTGTTGTCGAACATGGCTGAGTGTGGCATCCAACCCCAGCAGATCGGCGCGGTCGTTCTTTCGCACATTGACTGGGACCACACAGGCGGCCTGCTCGCCTTCCTCCGGGCACGCGGCGGAGTCGAGGTGTATATGCCGAAGGCCTTCCCGCCGGCGTTCAGGCAACAGGCTCGGGACTCGGGCGCCGTAGTCGTCGAGACAGACGGGGCGCACAAAATCTGCGACGGGGCTTGGACGACGGGCGTCTTAGGTCGCGGGATCAAGGAACAAGGCCTCTATTTGGAGGGTCCGCAAGGGCTGATCGTGATTACCGGTTGTGCGCACCCGGGCATCGTGCAGATAGCCCAAGCGGCGAAGGAGCACGCCGGCGCTCCCTTGGATGCCGTCCTCGGCGGTTTCCATATGGGGAACGCATCACGGCACGACATCGAAGCGACGATCGCACGTCTGAGAGAGCTGGGCGTTCGCCGGGCCGGGCCATGTCACTGCTCCGGCGAGGACACGCGACGGTTGATGCAGCAGGCGTTCTCGGACGGGTACCTGGCAGTAGGCGTGGGAGCGCGCCTCGATATCGTGTGAGCGCCTGTTGGCCGAGTCGTGCCGAGTGGGACCTGTGCGTGGTTCAATGAACGCACCATGTCCGGCGGACGGCGACCGAATCATTATGGTAACATGGGGCATTGCCCGAAACCGCAAGAGAACAAGCCAGTGCCCGAAAGGCCGCACGACAGGCAACGCGACATCATTCTTGACTCGATCGCCGACGGGGTGTTCACGGTGGACGAGCAGTGGCGGATCACGTCGTTCAACCGGGCCGCGGAGGAGATCACGGGCGTGCCGCGCGCCGAGGCGATCGGCAGGCGTTGCTGCGACGTGTTTCGCGCGAGCATCTGCGAGACCGACTGCGCGCTCAGGCGCACGATGGAGACCGGCAAGCCGGTGGTGAACAAGGCGATCTATATCGTGGACGCCGACGGCAACCGGGTGCCGATCAGCATCTCGACCGCGCTGCTCAAGGACGATGCAGGCCGCGTGATCGGCGGCGCGGAAACGTTCCGGGACCTGAGCCTCGTCGAGGAGCTTCGGAAGGAGCTCGAGGGGCGGCACGCGTTCGCCGACATCGTCAGCAAGAACCACCGGATGCAGCAGCTCTTCGACATCCTGCCGGAGGTGGCCCGCAGCGACAGCACGGTGCTGATCGAGGGCG
>CAZJXV010000492.1:0-1670 GCA_964550015.1 uncultured Verrucomicrobiota bacterium | reverse complement strand
TCGATCGACCGCACGCAAATGCTCGGCCGCAGGCGGCCCGAGAACATCCGCGAGCGCGTGGAGGGACTGGAGCATGGCAATGTCGAGGCGTATCGCGTCAACGCGCATGAGATCGAACCGGGCGTGATCCACGAAGATAAGCACGCGCGCGTGTCCGCGTTCGCCGTCGAGCACGGCACGTGGAAGCATGCCTTCGGTTACCGCTTCGACACTCCCGACCGGGTGATCGTGATCTCGGGTGATACGGTGCCGAGCGCCGAGCTCGTGAAGCACGCGCAGGAGTGTGATGTGCTCGTCCACGAGGTGTATTCGGCGGCGGGCTTTGCGCGGCGTGATGTGCCGTGGCAGCGCTACCACGCCTCGGCGCACACGTCGACGCTTCAGCTTGCGGAACTGGCGGCGGCGATTCGGCCCAGGCTCCTCGTGCTCACGCATCAACTCTTCTGGGGCGCCACGGATGATGAACTGCTGGCCGAGATCCGCGAGCACTACGACGGCCCCGTGTGCAGCGGGCGCGACCTCGACGTCTATTAGAGCATCCTCAGCCCGTTCGTAGCGAGTAGCCGCAGTGCTCGAAGCAGTTCGACGCGTCGGCCGCCGTGATTGCGTCGAGCACCGATTGCATCGAGCTCCAGAGCACATCACGGGTCCGAAGTCCCAGCGAGCGAAGCAACTGCTTGAGCTTGCTGAACACCATCTCGATGGGGTTCAGATCAGGGCTGTATGGCGGCAGGTACTCCAGCCCGGCTCCCGTCGCTTCGATCAACTCCCGCGTCCGGGCACGCTTGTGGCTCGACAGATTGTCCATGATCACGATGTCGCCGGAACGGAGCTCCGGCACCAGCACGTGCTCCACAAACGACTCGAAGATGTCGGCGTTCACCGCACCATCGACCACCATCGAACACCGGACACCTTGAACACCCAACGCCGCGATCAGTGTGGTCGTCTGCCAGTGACCGTGCGGCGTCTTGTCGATCAACCGCTCACCCTTCGGCGCGCGGCCGCGAAGCCGAGTCATGTTGGTCTTCGTCCACGTCTCGTCGATGAAGATCAACCGGCGAGGGTTCTTGCCGGGCTGCTCGTCCTTCCATGCACGCCGACGTTCGGCGACATCGGGGCGATCCTGCTCGGCCGCATGGATCGTCTTTTTTTAAACGTCAGGTCCAGACGCTTCAGGGCAAGGCAGATCGCCGACTCCGTGCACGCGACACCGAGGCGATCGCGAAGCTCACCCAGCGTGGCGTCGGGCTGTTCCTGGACGAGCTCCATCAAACGCTGCATATCGATCTTGATGACCGTCGCCCCGCCGCGCGGCAGCGGTGTCGTTCGCCCCGTCTCTCTCCGACACTGCTTGACGCGTCGCGCCCAGGCGGGACTCACCGCGAAGGTCTCCGCGATCTGCTTGGTCTTCATGCCCCGGTCGTACGCGGCCAACACTCGGTCCCGCAAGTCCTGCGAGTAGGTCTTCGCCATCCGTGGCTCCTTTCTGCACGCACTCCGCGTGCTGAACGGAACCTACGACGCCTTGTCACATCGCGCAACCGAACAAGCGCCGAACAGCGCTAGAATTGAACTCAAAGCGCTCTAACCGTCCGTCCATGCCCGCTCGATCGGCGACCCGCGCGCGGTCTGGGACTTCTGGGAGGGCGACGGGCTGCTCTACTCGC
>CAZJXV010000491.1:0-1676 GCA_964550015.1 uncultured Verrucomicrobiota bacterium | reverse complement strand
CTGGCAGCGATCTATGGATGCCCTAGCGGCGGCAGGCGTGCCCATTGTGGAGTACGCATCCTCAAGCCCGGCGCGCATGGTGCCAGCGTGCAGCAAGTTCTACGACGCGGTAACTGGCGGTCTGCTACGCCACGATCACAGCCCGGTCCTGTCAAGGCACCTAGACAACGCGGTCATCAAGATTGACCGACTAGGCCCGCGCATCGTCAAGGAGCACCGAGGCTCCCCGCGCAAGATCGACGCTGCGGTGTGCGCGGTCATGGCTTTCGACCGGGCGACCTTTGCCCGTGAGGCTGAACCCGAGGAACTGGTCCCCCAGTTCTTCCAATTCTAGGAGCAATATGCGAATCGCCACCGTCGTGCAGCTGCTCGGCCTGATCGCCGTCACGGCTGGCGCTGCGCTCGTTGCACCGTGGCTGGGCTTGGTTGTCGGCGGCGTCCTCGCGGTGCTCGCCGGTATCGCCTTGGAAAGGGGTGAGTAATGCTCAACCGCCTATTCACCCCGCGCGAAGCCGAGGAGCGTGACCTGTCCTACCAGCAAATCTGGGGCGCCGGTCTTGACGTGTCCACGGTCTCAACGTGGTCGGGCACCTCGGTGTCCTCGGCTAACTCGCTCCAGATCGGTGCTGTCTACGCCTGTGTGCGCCTGTTGTCGGACACGATCAGCGCGCTTCCAGTCGACACGTTCATCCGCCGCGACGGCAACCGCGTCCCCTACCGCCCCCGACCCGCCTGGGTTATGGAGCCTGACGGGCCGGGCTCGTCCCGCATTGACTACTTTCAGCAGCTCGTCGTGTCAATGCTGCTGTCCCACGGCGCTGTGGTGCAGATTCTTCGCGACTCACGCGGCGAGGTTGCCGCGCTCGTCCCCCTTGACCCCACGCGGGTCGACGTCAAGCGCAACCCGCAGACCCGCCGACCCGAGTACCACGTTGACGGTGGCCGCTCAGTCTTGCCGTCGGAGGAAGTTCTCTACATCCCTGAGATGCGCCGCCCCGGTCATCTCAAGGGCGTCAGCCGTGTTGAGGAAGTCCGCAACACTTTGGGCCTTGCTAAGGCGCTAGACGAGTTCGCGTCCCGCTACTTTTCTAACGGCGCCAGCGTGTCGGGCATCATCGAGTTCCCCGGCAACCTGACCCAGGAGCAGGCCAAGGACGTCGTTGGTGCGTTCGAGGCGGCCCACAAGGGCGTCAGCCGTTCGCACCGTCCCGGCGTGCTGTCTGGTGGCGCGAAGTTCTCCAAGGTCGGAAGCGACGCCGAGCAGGCACAGATGTTGCAATCTCGGCAGTTCGCCGTTGAGGAGATTGCGCGCATTTTCAGGGTGCCGCCGTCCATGATCGGCTTGAACACGCCGGGCGCAATGTCCTACGCCAGCGTCGAGCACAACGCCATCCAGTTCGTGCGCTACTCGCTGCTGCCGCTTGTCAGCAAGATTGAGGAAGCACACACACGCCTGCTGCCCAGCGAGTCCTTCCTGCGCATCAACGTCGACGGGCTCATGCGCGGCGACTCCACCGCCCAGGCCCAGATGTTCTCCACCGGCTTGCAGGCGGGCTACTACTCGGTCAACGACATCCGGCGCCTGCTTGACCTGCCGCCAATGGAAGGCGGCGACATCGTCCGCGTGCCGCTGGCAAACATTGACCTGACCGCTGCCGGGCTGGTCGAGACCGACA
>CAZJXV010000490.1:0-1702 GCA_964550015.1 uncultured Verrucomicrobiota bacterium | reverse complement strand
CGTGTGGGTCAAACGCGATGCGTTGGACGCACGTAGCAGTGAGGCCCTCATCCGAGGGTGCCCAGCTCTTGCCGAAATCGTCTGAACGAAACACCCGGCCCTCAGACATACGAATGACCCGCCCGGGCTTGTCCTCCGACCAGGTCAGCTCTCTCCGATCCAGCGCCGCGTGCTCCCCGGCTGGTAGGGGTGTCGGGATCACGTCGGGGAAGACGCGCTCGAGCTTGCGCCGGGTTGCCGGACCGGGCACACGGTCAGTTTCCGGATCCCAGAGCGGTTCCCAGGAGGCGCCGTCGTCGTACGAGTAGAAGTAACGTTGCCCGTAGCCGCGTCCCCAGGCATACGTCTGGGTACAGAGGTACAGGAGAGAGTTGTCGTCGGGATCGATCGAGAGTGAGACGACGCGGCTCTCTCCCTCGGGGAAGGAAATGTTCTCGGACGACGCGCCGCCGTCGCGCGAGAGCACCCAATAAGTCTTCTTGTCTTCAGTGTAGCACATGAACGAGATCGTTTCGGCGTCAAACCGGTCGGCAGTGAAGTGAAGGATGTAGCGCACTTCCTTTGGCACCGTATCAAGCCGCGCCCATGTCGTGCCGTTGTCGGTGCTGCGGTGGATCGTCTTATTGCCCCCCGCGCAGTAGACCACGCCTGACCCCGCCGGTCCGAACTGGATTCCACCATGCTGGACCGAACCAAGCGTTGCCCCCGACGCCTCGGACACGGCCCACGTGGCACCGCGATCGTGCGAGACGAGCAGTCTCGAGGCAGAGGCGAGAATCGGCCCATCCTTATCGCGCGAGATGGCGATCGCGGAGATCAAATCGCCGAGCTGCAGCGGCACGTTCTCGACGTGCGCCCACGTGGTGCCGCCGTCGGACGAGTGCCACAACAAGCGGCCGCCCGCGTAGACGCTGTCGGCATCGAGCGGATCTATGGCGACGGCGCATACCGTGCCTCCCGGCGGTCCCGTTACGGCCTGCCACTGGGCGTGGGCGGGCGCGCACGTCAGCACGACGAGCGCGGCGACAAGTGTTCCCCTCATGAGACAGACCCTCCGGCTGTGCCCAACGTCCGCCCGCAACTGACACGTTCGAGGCGGAGCATGTTCCTTCCATGAGAGTATATCATGTGCGCGCCCGCGAATCGCCGACTGGTTTGTCCGCGTGAACGTTGACGGGGCCGAGGGTCTGATGCTACGGTGCGCCGCCTGACGTCTGTGGGAGCAGCCGATTGTGAAGACCGTCCGCGTAGACCTGGCCGAGCGCAGCTACGACATCGTCATCGCCCCGGGCAGCCGGGCGCGGGTGGGTCAGCTTACCAAAAAGCTCGGCCTCGGCTCCCGCTGTCTGGTGGTCACCGACACGACCGTCGGCCCCCTGTACGCCCGCGCGGTCCTCGAGGGCCTCGGCGAGACGGGCTTCACTGCCGAAAAAGTCGAGCTCGAGCCCGGCGAGCAGGCCAAGAGCCTCGACACCCTGCGCGGCCTCTACGATGAGATGCTCCGCCACGGGCTCGACCGCAAGTCGTTCGTCGTCGCGCTGGGCGGGGGCGTCGTGGGCGACGTCGCCGCCTACGCCGCCGCCACTTACATGCGCGGCATCCCCGTCGTCCAGGTGCCCACTACCGTGGTGGCCCAGGTGGACTCCAGCGTCGGCGGCAAGACCGGCGTCAACCTCCCCCAGGGCAAGAACCTCGTCGGCGC
>CAZJXV010000489.1:0-1707 GCA_964550015.1 uncultured Verrucomicrobiota bacterium | reverse complement strand
GGAATCACACCCGCTGAAAACCAACGCCTTCCCACGGCGCACGGGACACCATACCTAAATTCGCCCTGAGTTGGCTGTGACCCCATCGCAGCGCGGATCCGATTTAGTTAGGGTGTCCCCCGAATTCAGAACCGCAACGATCCGAGCCACGCCTTCTCGAAGCGGGCGGGGGTCTGGTGGAACTCGCGGCCGAGGACGGTGGTTGTGTCCTCGCCTTCGGCGTAGCGGGCGAGCATCCGCTTGATCTTCCACATGCCGTAGGCGTCCACGATATAGCTGACGATCGAGTGCGCCTGCTCGTAGGCCAGCGAGACCTTGTCCCGGCCCTTGATCTTGATGAACTCGCCCTGGAGCTCGTCGAACGGGACCAGCTTGCCCGCCCGGAACTGCTTCTTCAGCAGTGCCCCCGGGTCGTCGTCGGCTCGGCCGGAGCCGAGCTTGTAGTACTCCATGTACTTCGCCAGGCCCTCGTTGAGCCAGACGGCGCACTTGTCCTTGGAGAGATCGCCCACCACCGCGTGCGTGTACTCGTGCCGGATCAGGCGCCTGACCTCAAGGTCCTTCATGTCCTTCGTCGCCGGCACCCGGATCTTGCCGTCGTAGATGCCCGCCACCCACTCGGGCATCGAGCGGATCCCCGCAAAATCCTCCGGGCTGTACACCAGAACCACGATCCGCCGCGCCGGGTAGTAGCCCAACAGACCGCCGACCGTGTAATAGGCGTCGCTCAGGTTCTCGCGCAGCGCCTTGAGGTCGAAGTCCTTGAGGTCGCCGTCGTAGCGGATGTCGAACGTGCCGTAGTCCTGGCGCTCGAACTCGCCCTCGACCGCCGCCTCCCGTTCGAGCCGCTCGATGCGCTCTTCGAGCGTGCCGAACCGCTCGGGATCGGTCCGGTGCGCTTCCCGAAAGTAGTAGAGCGCCCACCCGACGTGCTGCAGCTTGTAGCACACCTCGCCCAGCAGCATGAGCGTCGAGGCGCTCTGCGGGTCGTACTGCAGCGCCTCCCGCAGCGTGTAGAACGCCTTCGCGTCGAGGTGCTGCTCGTAGAACGCCTTGCCCCGGTACGTGATGGCCACGGCCAGATTGCGCTGGAACGCGCTCTCGCTCGGGAGGTAGCGGATCGCCTCGAGCAGGTAGCTCTCGGCCGCCTCGTAGTTCTTCGCCTCGATCAGCGCCACCCCGCGGCCGTTGTAGGCCCGGGCCAGGTTGGTCAGAAGCTCCTCGTCGTACGGCTCGATCTCGAGCGCCTTGTTGAGCGCCGCGATCCCCTCGTCGAACTTGTCGTCACCGAGGAGTGTGATCCCGTAGTTGTTGTACGCGATCGCCAGGTTGCGTTTGATGGTCGCGTCGGTGGGCTCGGCCTCCAGCGCGGCCTCGAACGCCGCCACCGCGCCGGCATAGTCGTGCTTCTCGAGCGCCGCGATTCCCTCGTTGTTCAGCCGCGCCGCCTCGGACGCCGCGCACGGCGCCGCCCCCGCCAGCAGGACAAGTACCGTGGCGACGACGAGTATGCGTTCTATGCCGCGCGGATGCCTCATGCCCTATGCCTCAGACCATATGCCTCAGACCGGATGCCTCAGACCGGATGCCTCGACGGTCCTGCACGTTTGGACGCGCAGACGTGCCCCGGTGTTCAGTCCCTCTTCAACAACCCAGGCGTTGCCTTCGCGGCACGTGCCCTGAAGGGGCATCATAGAACAGCCCAGG
>CAZJXV010000488.1:0-1728 GCA_964550015.1 uncultured Verrucomicrobiota bacterium | reverse complement strand
GCCCCGCGCGGGGCGCCTGCAGCGTTGCTGTTTCAGGGAACTTCTCGCTGGGATACGTTCGGCCGCACTGGGTGCAGCGGATGACGTCCGGGTCCCGGTAGTCCCACTCGATGATGCGCCTGCCGACGCCCTCTTGGGACTTGTCTCCGACACAATTCGGGCACGTAAACCCGTACTGGTGCCACGGCGTGAGTTCGGGGATCATCTGCTCGATCCACGCGTCGTCTTGCGCGAGCACGTAGTCGGCCACTTGCCTTTGCTCTTCGAACCATCGCTTGGCCCATTCGGTCGTTGCGATGTTGCGCTTGGCTCGGGCGATCTGCTCGTGCGTCAGCAGCGCCGGGTGCTTCACCAATGCTGCGCGGTCAAGCATCTGCTCCTTGCGGGCCTCGATCCCTTCACGGAATGCGGTCTCCTCGGGCGAAGGCCCCGGCTGTTGCCACGGCATGAGGCCGCCGCCGCGGACCACCGCCTCGACGAAGAGCGTCTTCCTGTCTTGAGGGTCGCCGGCGGATGCCGGTTCCTGCCCGGAGCTCTCGCTCGCATGCGCCGTCGTCCAGGTTGAAATCAGACACGCCGCAATAGCCTGTGTGAACCGCGGCACACTTTTCATGGGGGCTTCGCTTTCTGGTGGCTCAGACGAGGGTAAGAAGGGCTTGGCGGTCCTGTCAATGGCGCTGTTCACTTCCCCCGTTGAGCCGTGGCGGTTGGACGGAGTTCTTGACGAAATCGGACCTCTCGGTGATGGTATACGGTGTTTTTGAGTAACGTAGAGGAGGATGGTATCGTGAGAATCACGCACTCGGTCATGTGCTTTTTGGCGGTGGTCTCTCATTCAGTCTTGATGTGCGCCCAGCCGCTTGACTCGTCTGTGCCCGACCCGCCGAACCCGCACTTCTACTACAGATTCGAGAGGCCGCTGGACGGCTATGCCGACCGGCTTACGCTCCAGACGGGCGAGATGCGGATCGGCAAGGTGCTGGAGTGGGGGACGCTCGTGTACATCTGGGACAAAGTGACCGGCGAGCGATACGCTTACAAGCGGTCCGAAGTGCGGAGGATAGAGCTCGTGCGCTCCGAGGAGGTCAAGACGAAGCCCGCCCTGCCGGACCTCACCGTCGCGTACATCGAGCGGACACCGCGCGACCAGGGCTGGCACGCGATCGTGAGCTACTGGGAGGAAGGCAAGAAGGGCATGGGGGTCCTGATGATTGACCCCGCCGACTACCAGCTTCACCCCGAGCCCGGCCAGGAGGTGACATTCACGGTCCACGTCTTGAATGCGGGTCTCGCCGCGTCGAAGGCCTGCACGTACGAAGTGCTGATGGACGACGAAGTCATTGACACCGGCAGCGTCAAGGCGATCAAGCCGGGCCGGGAGCGTCTCATTCGCGTCACGTGGAGTTGGCAGGAGGGGCAGCACTACATCAAAGTGCTGCTCGACACGAAAGGCGCGAACACGGAAATCGCCACATGGAACAACACGTTCATTGATCCCGTGCGCGCGCTGACGTTTTTCTTCGTCATCGGGAGCAATACCTACAACGGCTTCTCGAATAACCTGAACCTCGTCGACACGTTCAGCTTCGAAGACTGGGCGCAGTACCACGTCCACGGGATGAACTGGCTGTTCATGACGTCTATCTGGCCGACGGCCCCGGACGGCATCCTCGAGCGGGTGCGCATAGACAAGATCGTCGTGTACGACGGCTACAGCGTCCCGAAGCC
>CAZJXV010000487.1:0-1732 GCA_964550015.1 uncultured Verrucomicrobiota bacterium | reverse complement strand
TCCCCACTCCCCTGGTCATGGCCCTGGCCGAGAGGTCCTTTGCCAAGGACAACGTCTCGAAGGTCGTGGTCGGGTCGTTTTTGGCCATGGACGCCAAGGGAGACCGCAAGCTCGCTCGCCGTCTCTGGAACGACGCCGTGCGGGGCGGCCTGCACATTGCGTACCTGATGCCCGAGCTGGACACCGGCGCGGTCGGCGGCAAGCCGCCCGTGCCGACCGACGAGGCCAAGATCCAGGCGGCCCACGGCGAAGTGCGCCAGGAGTACAAGCACCTTTACCGGCGCGTCGGCATTCCGCTGAGGCAGGAGGAGCTGATCCGCAAGCTCCTGGCCGCCGCGCCCGAGGTGAACGACAACCCGGAGAAGCGGTTCGTCATGCTCCGCGACGCCCGGGACCTGGCCGCCGCGGCCGGCGAGTCGCGCCTGGCCGCCGACGCGATCAAGGAGCTGGACCGTTTCTTCCAGATCGACGCGCTGAAGATGCGTCTGGAGGTGGCCGAGAAGCTGGCCGCGGGGGCGCGCGGGCTGGACGCCAGCCGGGACGTGGTGCTCCAGACGCTGAAGCTGACGGAAGAGGCGGCCAAGGCCGGCCGCCTGGACGAGGCCGAGGCGGCGGCCAAGATCGCCGTGGCGGCCGCGCGCAAGACCCGCAGCCGCGGGCTCGTCCAGCAGGCGGCCATCGCCCAGCGCCAGGTCGAGTTGTTGCGCAAGCGGCGCGGGGCGAAGCCGTGAGGCGACACCGCCTTTCGTAGGGTGCGTGAAACGCACCATAACTTCATGTGAGTGGATGTTGCGTCAACTTGCGGTAGAGGGTGCGTTTCACGCACCCACCCCTTTATAGGTCAATGGATTCCGTTACGTTTGGCGAGGAGTCGGGCGGTGGATACGTGTTTTTCGCGAAGTCCGCCGGTTCTTTTGGGCGGTGGTCTCTTGGGGCCGCGTGTGTTTTTCAGGAAGCGACGGATGGGGACATGAACGGCGCATTCTTGCAGAAAGGAAGCCATCCGGCGAGGCGTCGTCTTGCCGAAGCGGCGACGCCACTGATCGGGCGTGATGGCCACCATCATGCCACCCTGTATGGCTTTGATCTCGGACGCCAGGTAGTAGCCCGAGATCTTTTCCGGCGAGGCCTCGTCGCCATGAACCGCACGCAGCGAAGCTTTGACGACGCTCAACGTATTATACATCATCAAGGCAATGCAATAGGCTAGCAGCGCCGCTCGGGGATAGCACAACGTATCGATCTCGGCGTTGAACGCTTGGCCCAGTTCCTGGAAGGCGGTCTCCACGGTCCAACGTTTGCGATAAATGTCGGCCACCTTCAACGCGCCAACCGCGGCAGGAAGGTTGGTCAGCACGTGGATAACGGTCTCACCGTCGCGCGTCGGTTGGTCCAGTTCGATGGTGATCCGCCGCAGCGTCATGGTTGCTCCGGTGTCCGGATGATCGATCTCCATCTTCTGCTCATACACCATGCCGGTGTCGCATCGCCCCACGCGGCGCCGCTTGCCGAGGCGCCGTTTGCCGCTGAGAGTCGAACCATGCTGGCGAATCGCGAAACAGGCCTTCCGCTGGGCGAGTCCGAACAGAAACATGGTGGTGCAGAAGTTGCGGTCCGCGATCCACAAGTCGCCCTGGGTGACCGTGGGCAAGACTTCCGCCAGAAGCTTTCGCTCTTGGGTGTAGGCGTCTTCACAGGGAACCGCGTCGATGGCAAGCCTCTGCTGCGGATC
>CAZJXV010000486.1:0-1752 GCA_964550015.1 uncultured Verrucomicrobiota bacterium | reverse complement strand
GACCGGCCGCCGACGTGGCCGCCGAGTGTGCCGGATGGGGGTGGGCGATGAGCAAGGGGCGGCGTAGTCAGTCGAGGCGAGCGCAGGCCCGGCTTGAGCGGGAGATGTTCGGGGCGCCTGGCCCTGTGCGGGCCTCGCGCCGGCGCCGCGCGTCACGCGCCCCATCGCCGCCCCCTGGGCTTGTTGGGGCCTGCTGGGCGTGCGGTGACGAGTGCTCGCCTGTGGATGCGTGGACCTGTCCCGAGTGCGGCGTGACGTATCTGCGGGGCGGCTTCTCGTACCGCCAGCCGGCCGGCCGGGCGCGGCCCGACCACATCCGCGAGTCGTCGGGGCTGGAGCACGAATGCACCACACTGCTCGGCTTCAACTGGCCCAGCAAGATCGGGTTGGACGCGCCCGAGGACTACTGCGAGATCTACGCGATGAAGGGCCGCACCGGGGCGTCGGGCCTCATCCCGCTGAAGCACGTCGGGAAGTACCAGCGCGTTGAGCCGTGGAAGGGGGATCCCTGGAGCGGCGGCGGTGGAGGCAAAGGGAACGGCCGCAGCGGCGGCGGGGGTGGTCGTGAAGCAGACAGCGATGGGGTTCATGGCCCCGACGGCGCGAACAGGCGAAGGCGACGACGTGGCCCCGCCGCGAGACACGCCCATTCTTCAGTTCAGCAGCGCCGGCAACGATTCGGTGGCCCTGACGTGGTGGCTTGCCCTGCGTGGCTTCACCCGCGTCAAAGTGCTGTTCACCGACACCGGATGGGCGGCGCCCGGGTGGCTCGACCGCGTGCAGCGCATGGCGCGGTGGGTCGAGGGGCTGGGCTTCGAGTTCGTCGGCTTGCCGCCCGTATCGTTCGGTGAGCACGGCGAGGGACTGCCGGGGTTGGTGCGGGCCAAGAAGGGCTGGCCTCGCAACGGATTGCAGTTCTGCACCGGCGAGTTGAAGATCAAGCCCGCGCATGACTGGCTCGAAGCCAACGACCCTGAGCGCCGGCTGGTGTGCGCCGTTGGCGTGCGCCGCGGTGAGTCGCAGGCGCGGGCCGACTACCCAGCGATGCTGCACGAGTCGGGCGCCCACGGCGGCCGGCCCCGCTTCGCTCCGCTGGTGGACTACTCCGCAAGCGACCGTGACTGGCTGCTGACCAACGCCGGATGGGAGCCGCTGGACCACAACAGCGACGAGTGCTTCCCCTGCATCAACAGCAACCGAAGCGACCTGCGACGCGTGGCCGACGTGCCCGAACGCGTGCGCCAGATCGAGGCGCTGGAGGCCGAGATGGGCATGACAAGCAAGGGCAAGCCGCGGGTGATGTTTCGGCCCTACCGGCACCAAGGTGCCACCGGGGTGCGCGAGGTGCTGCGGTGGGCGGCGAGCGGCCCGGGGCAGTACGCGCCGCCGCCGGGGTCACAGGTCAAGCCCGACGCGACGGATGAGGCTCTGGACCAGTTGGACCTGTGCGCGGATGGGTGGTGCGGGCTGTGAGCAACTGGATCGACGAAGCGAAGCGCGCGCAGGCCAGCGAGATCGCGCCCCACGTCGGGATCGGGCACGTCCGGGGGCGCACGGTGGCCCCGTGCCCGGCTTGCG
Source organism: uncultured Verrucomicrobiota bacterium (assembly GCA_964550015.1). Classification (GTDB taxonomy): domain Bacteria; phylum Auribacterota; class JABMQX01; order JAFGEW01; family JAFGEW01; genus CAZJXV01. The sequence goes on along the minus strand of CAZJXV010000486.1, from coordinate 174 downwards.
GCGCCGAGAAGCGCGGCTCGAAGGATCGGCGCGGCCCGGTGGATCTGCACGAACGAGACGGGCGCGTCCGCAACTGTCCGGATTTTCCGGATGGTTGCGCGCCGAGTGAAGTGGGGGGGGGGCGATGAGCGATCCCCGTACCGCCGCCGAGGCTCTAGAGCACGCCCGCGAGCA
>CAZJXV010000485.1:0-1760 GCA_964550015.1 uncultured Verrucomicrobiota bacterium | reverse complement strand
GCTTCGCCGAGGAGTCCTACGCGAACTACATGCGCGCCGCCTACGCCTACAGCCGAGGCAACCTCAAAATCGCTTACATGCGCAAGGACCCCTACGAGCCCTTCCTCGGCGAGTACCGCGGCACGACGTTCTACTATCCCGACCGTGATCTCGACCTCGGCAGCGGCCTCGACCCGCTCACAATCTGCAGCCTCAACGCCATCTGGTACCCCGGCCCCGTCACCCCCTGGTCCCGCGGCGCCACCATGGGCACCTCACGCTGGGCCTATTCCTGCGGCATGAGCAGCAACCAGTTCGCCCCCGGCCGCGAGGGCGGCGGCCCCTTCAGCGATCTCGGCATCGTCGTCCTGCACGAGTGGCTCCACCAAATGGTCGGCCTCATCGGCCTGCTCGGCTACACGGGCCTGCCGAGCCAGTACGCGGTCGGCAACATGCACGGCGCCGCGCATCTGTACTACCAGCACTTCATCATCACCCCGCGCATGTGGCGCTCGACGCAGCCCGGCCGCATGATCCGGCAGGCCGCGCCCAACAGGCCCAAGAACCGCCACGCCAGCTACATCACCGACTGGCTCCTCTGCGGCGAGTTCGAGGGCGCCGATCCCGAGGCCATCACCGACGACCCTGTCCACAGCGCCTGGACTTCCATCCAGGTCCAGGGCCGCGCCCTCACGCCGGAGGAATTGCGCTTCCCCGAGAGCGAAGCCCATCTCTTGCCCGACGAGGGCGACGACCTCATGGGCAAGACCTGGTTCAGATACGAGCCTGTCCACGACCCCTACACGCGCCACGCCGAAAGCTACGAGCTCGACCTCGTCTACCTCCGCCTGAGCGGCAAGGGCGCATTCGTCTTCCCCCGCAAGAACGTCTACATCTACGCCGCCACCTACGTCTGGTCGCCCAAAGAACAGCACGCCACCATCTGGGCCACCGGCGAGACGCCGTACCAGCTCTACGTCAACGCCGAGGAATGCCTCCGCAGCGGCATCGGCACCTCGATTGATAACGCCTGGCGCGACATCCATCTCCGCCAGGGTTGGAACCGCATCCTCATCCAGAAAATGGATCAGGGCGAGGGCGCTTTGGGCTTCGGCGTCCAGATCACCGACCGTGAGCGCAACCACATCCCGGCGCTCAAAATCTCCGCCGCAAAACCCGAAGGCCTCGATGAGGCGGCGCTGCTGCGCGTCGATCCCAACGAGCTCTGTGTCCCGCCGATTGCCATTAAATACTACTCCTGGGAAGGTGACGTCGCCGACGACTGGTGGGGCGTGCTCCCCATCCTCGACGAGCAGGACTTCGAGGCCATCCTCGGCCAGAAAGGCGTCCGAATCGACGGCAACAGAAGAGACCAGAACCTTTTCATTGACGTGAGCGAGATCCAGGGCATCCGCTCACGCGTCGTGACGAAACCCGGCCCCAGCGACGCCCTCCTCAACAACCTGCTCGAGAAACGGCACGAGACCACCGCCCTCATCCGCTACACCCACCCCGAAACCGGCAAGCCGCGCGACCTGCTGTTCGTGCGCATCGACATGGTCGAGCCCTTCATCGAGCTCGTCAAGGTCGCCGACCCGCGCCCGCTCAAGGACAGCCTCATCGGCTACATCCTGCGCGGCACCAAGCAAGCCGTCGTCTTCGAGACTGACCTCGGCGAGCCTATGCCCGCCAACGAAGTCAGCCTCGTCGGCGTCCGCGACGAGGATATCTTCCTGCGCGCCTGGCCCAGCGTCCCGCGCGTCGTCCGCGGCCAGCCGCTC
>CAZJXV010000484.1:0-1772 GCA_964550015.1 uncultured Verrucomicrobiota bacterium | reverse complement strand
TTCTCGAGCAATCCACCTTTGGGCGCCTCGCCGACATTCGACGCTTTCACATAAAGAATCGCGGCGTTGTCCTTGTTGGGGATGCGCCGAACCGTAAGGCCGATCTTCTCGAGCCCCTCCTTCGAACGAACGTCGCGCTCCTCGCCGGCAACCTCCATCTTCTTCTTGCTCAGGAACGAGCTCGAAAGCTGCGTGTGGTAATAGTAGTAGCCCCCACCGGCCAGAAGCACCACGAGGAGGAGTATCCCGCCCTTGTTCTTCATCTCTCTTCCCCAGCACCCGGTCTCGCAGACTCACCTTTGCACAAGCAAGTATAACGCAGCCTGACGCGGGAATTCAAGAATCCAACTGACCGGCATCTCTCACAGCGCGCAAGGCGCGGGAAAAAATGGGGACTGGCACCTGTTTTTCGCAGATGCCGGACACATGTGACACACCGTGGCGCAGAAAAATAGGTGCCTGTCCCTATTTTTTCGTCCTGTGGGTCGTGGTGGGAAATGGCGCGGCGGTTACTCGAGCGCCTCGTACAGCGCGGTGGCGCGGTCCTCGTCCTTCACGATGAGGATCTGGCACTTGGCGCGGCGCAGCATCTGCTCCTTCGCGTCGAGAAAGGTCTCGCGCCGGCTCGTGAACTCCTCGATCTCGTTCAGCACGAGCAGGTCAATGTCGAGCGCCTCGACCTGCTTGATGATCTCGCGGCTCGGCTCGCCCTTGAGCAGGATGGGGTGAACCTCGACGCCCTTGGCGCGGCCGAGCTGGCGCGCGTGGTTCAGGTAGCGCTTGCCGTCCTCTTCGAGGTCGTACTCGTAGTCGGCCCCCTCCTCCGCGATGAAGATCCGCGCCTGCATGAGGTCTTCGAGCACCTTGGTGTCCACCACGAACGCCGCGTGCAGCGGCACGTCGTGGCGCTTGGCCAGCACGATGGCGTACTCGGCCGCCGTGATGCTCGTGTCGGTGCCGTCAATATAGACGAGGATCTTGTTGACGGTCCGGAACTGCTCAGCCATGGGTCCCGCGCCTCCTGGCCTCGAGCCGGTTCTTGATCAGCTTGAGCACGAAAAACGCCTCCCGCTCCCCTTCCTCCAGCACGTCGCTGATGTACTTGATCGACTCGCGGAAGTCCGGCAGCGCGATCTTGTCGAGCGCGTTGACGCGCCGGATCGTCTTCTTCACCTCCGCCGTGAGCCGCGCCACCGCCACGCTCGTCTCCGCGTACTTGCCCAGCAGGTGCAGCACGTCGCGGAAGTTCGCCAGCGACTCGTCGAGCCAGAAGCTCGTGTCGCCCAGGCTGTAGTGCGGCGGCCGCTCGACGATCTCGGTGCTGATCACCGGCACCGTCACTCCCATGATCCGCCGCCCGCGCACGAGCACGTCCGTGGTCGTGTCCACCGCGTGCGCCGCCGACGTCGCCGCCCGGCGGCCCATGCGCACCACGGCCCGCCGCAGCGAAGCATACGCAAGCGCGAGCGCCTCGTCAACGCGCCGCTGGAACTCCTTGGCGCGGTCCATGATCCCCATGAGCTCCGCGACGAGGATCTCGCGCTTCTGCTCGAGCAGCCCGTGGCCCTCGTGCGCGAACTGGTAGTCGCGCCTGAGCCGCAGCAGGTTCGTTTTCGTCGGCGCTATGCCGTAGCGTGCCATGCCTGACTATCATCCTCCGTGTGCGCGGTCTCCCGAAGCCCGCGCAGCGGGCGATATCCCGGTGCCTCGGGCGCCTGGGCCTGTTGAAAAAGTCCGCCCTTGGTCTTCGCAGCTTTGCCCCGTAGGGGCTT
>CAZJXV010000483.1:0-1808 GCA_964550015.1 uncultured Verrucomicrobiota bacterium | reverse complement strand
GGTCGCCAAGCAATCGGGAGGCTTTCCTCTCCCCCTTATCCGAAAATCCGGGTCAGCCTCTTCACCCTTGACCCTGCGACGTAGACCCGGTACGATACGGCCGCACACGACTGGGAAGGCCATGACTATTCTCGACGAGATCCGGGCCAAGGCCAAGCGCCTCGGCAAAACTATCGTCTTGCCCGAGACCTACGACGAGCGCGTGCTGGACGCGGCTGATATTCTCCTGTCAGAAGGTATTGCCAAGGTCATCCTCATCGGCGACCGCCACGAGATCCTCCCAAAAAACGCCGACCGCACGCACCTCGAGCGGGCCACGTTCATCCGGCCCGACGATCCCAAGTACGCCGACGATTTCGCCAAGGAGTACGCCGAGCTGCGCAAGCACAAGGGGATAACACTCGAAGAAGCTCGAAAGACGATGGCGGACCACATGTACTTCGCCGCCATGTGCGTGCGCCGGGGCATCGGCGACGGCTTCGTCGGCGGGAGCATCGCGCCGACGGCCAAGACGCTGCGCGCGACGCTGCACATCATCAAGACCGCGCCCGGCATCGAAACGCTCTCGAGCTGCTTCCTCATGATCGTGCCCGACACGAGCTTCGGCGTGAACGGCGCCCTCATCTACGCCGACTGCGGCGTCGTGCCCAACCCCGACGCCGAGCAGCTCGCCGACATCGCCATCGCCAGCGCCGAATCCTGCCGCGCGCTTCTGGGCGCCGAGCCACGCGTCGCCCTCCTGAGCTTCTCCACCAAGGGCAGCGCCGACGACGACACGCTCGTCAAGGTCCGCGAGGCCGTCGAGATTCTCACAAACCGCAACGTGGACTTCGCGTTCGACGGCGAGCTCCAGGGCGATGCCGCGCTCGTGCCGGCCATTGCCAAGCGCAAAGCCCCCGACAGCCCGATCCAGGGCGACGCGAACGTCCTCATCTTCCCCGACCTCAACGCCGGCAACATCGCCTACAAGCTCACCGAGCGTCTCGCCGGCGCCGACGCCATCGGCCCCTTGCTCCAGGGCGCCGCCAAGCCCGCCAACGACCTCAGCCGAGGCTGCGACGCCGACGACATCGTCAACGCCGCCGCCATCACCGCCCTCCAGGCCGCCGCCTCCGGCAAATAGTCAGGCAGCAACTCAATACGAAGACCTGCCTTTTCCTAATCAACGGCAGCAGCGTTGCTCTCCGCTGCACGAAAGGGCATGGTAGTGTAGCGTTTCACGTGCTATGATGCGCGGGAACGCATAACTAGACACAAAGGAGAAACGCGCCATGTCCAACGACGACGACTACGGGGAACAGGACTACGAAGAACAGGACTACAGAGAGCAAGACTACGGATTTGCACTTGAAGCCTATGAGGTGGAAAGGACTGTTGATGTCTTTGTTGGTCTCAAAGGCCGCGAAGGCGACTCAAGGGTTCGCATCGAAGTTTTGCGCGACGAGAAGGATGGGGGGTACTACACAAGGACCTATATCGAGGAGACGTGTACTGTACAGCCCACCTACCTTGAGTCCGCCAAGGAAAGAGACTTCTGGTGCCGCTTCCCTCTGGGTTCTGGAAATGTCCCCTATCCCAACCCAGACTCTGCATTGGCAGAAGCTCTCGGATTGCTTGAGCGAAGGTGCCGCAAGGCCTGACGGAATACAAGGCGTGACGAAGGGGCAAGACCATTATCCCGCCTTTCTGAACCAGACGGCGACTCCGGGGAACAGAGGGCCTGTCGCGCCACTGGCCTCGTCGGAAACAGCCCCCTCCCGGATTTTCGGATAAGCGTGTGAGTACGCGGCAGAAAGGGGTAAGGAGAG
>CAZJXV010000482.1:0-1818 GCA_964550015.1 uncultured Verrucomicrobiota bacterium | reverse complement strand
ACGAGCTTCACAAGGCGGCCGGGCTGGGCGACGTCGAGCGAATCAAGTCTCTGCTTGCCGCCGGCGCCGATGTGAACGGGCTCCACTGCGGGATGACGCCCCTGCACTTCGCCTGCGGGGGAAGCGCTGGACATAGCGCCATCGAGGAGCTTATTCGTGCGGGGGCCGACGTGAATGCGCGGATGCCGGACGGGCGAACGCCGCTGCACCTCGTGATTGCCTGCGGGCCCGATCGCGAGTCGGTAAAGATGAGCACGATGCTCGTCGCTGCCGGTGCGGACGTGAACGCCGCCAACGATGACGGCGACACCCCGCTGCACCTGGCGTGTGATTCCGGGTGGCGCGAAACGGCAGCGCTGCTCATCGGTGCCGGAGCGAAGTTGGATGTAAAGAACAAGGAGGGGCGGACACCGCTGCATCTCGCGTCGTCGAGCGGCGAGGTCAAGATTGTCGAGGTTCTGCTGGGCGCGAAGGCCGACGTTGAGGCACGCGACAGCAACGGATGGTCGGCTTTGGCTATGGCGACGTGGGCCGGCCACCCGGAGGTGGCGAGTCTGCTCGAGGACGCGGGCGCCAAGGAGAGCAGTTGGTCACCGCTGCATCTGGCCGCGATTCATGGCGACGCAGACGCGGCGGAGGAGCTCATTGCGGCCGGGGGGGACGTGAACAAGGCCGACCGCTATGGGCTCACGCCGCTCATGTGGGCCGCTGTAACGTGGTCTGACGAGGTGGCGGCGCTGCTGATCGAGGCCAAGGCGGATGTACAGACCACGGACGGTGACGGCATGACGGCTTTGCTGGTGGCCGCCTCAGCGCGAAACAACGAGACGCTTAAGCGGTTGCTGAAAGCGGGGGCTTCGGTCGAGGACTGCGACGCCGATGGCTGGCGCGCCCTTCATTTTGCGGCCTACTACGGCCACGACGAGGTGGTGACCACACTCATTGGCGCCGGGGCAGAGATTGACGCTCGAACCAAGGCGTTGGCGACGCCCCTGATCCTGGCCGTCCAAGAGCAGCACACGCAAGCGATCAAGGTGCTGCTGGACGCCGGCGCCGACGTGCTTGCCGCTGACGAGGACGGCGACACGCCGGACGCTCTCGCCTTCGGCGGATCGGAAGAGACGAAGAAGCTGATCCGGCCGGCGGCGGCCGAGGCCATCTACGCGCGTCTCACGCGCATCCTGGCACGGTACGACCCCGCGGACGAGGACGGCATTGCCGCGCCCTCGTCCATCGTCGCTGACACGCCGCAGAAGGCGCTGCTGAAGATGGTGCGGAGCATCTACCTGAACGACCGGCAGGCATACGTTTCGTGCTTTGACGACACGGCCGTCAATTCCTCTGTTATCATTGCCGGCTTTGACAACGTTCAGGCCCTGCTCTCGTTCCGGAAATCAATGATCGAGGCGTACGGCAAGGACGGGTGGCTGGAGTTTCAGGACTACGAGCACGCGTGCCTTGCCTTGCCGGCGCTCGACGAGACGGAACTCGAGGCCGTTGCGGTGACGATTGCCGGCAACCGTGCTGAGGTCACGGGATTGAAGGGCCTGCCGGGTGTCGGCAAGGTCGAGCTGGTCCGCGCCGACGGCGTATGGCGGATTTCGCCCGACATCGTGTTTGCCGGCACCGGCGATCCCGCCGCGTTTCGAAGTCTGGCCCGGCGGATGACGAGGATCATCCACAGAGTCGGCGAGCGCATCGGCGAACCCGGAGTCACCGCTGAGGACATTGACCGCATGATGGGCAAGTGACTCGCGGCTTTCTTTTACTCTATACCTCTCCAGCTCGGACGAAGAATAGGATATCTCAGCGCACCGC
>CAZJXV010000481.1:0-1845 GCA_964550015.1 uncultured Verrucomicrobiota bacterium | reverse complement strand
TCGGCCTCGCGCGCGAGCTTCGCCTCGGTCAGGTTCGTCATGCCGATGACGTCGAAGCCGCACGCGCGATGCCAGTACGACTCCGCCTTCGTCGAGAACGCCGGCCCTTCCATGTTCACGTACGTCCCGCCCTTGTGCACCGTGGCGCCGACCTCGCTCGCGCACTCGTAGAGGATCGCCGACAGCACGGGGCTCACGGGCTCGGCGAACGAGATGTGTGCCGCGAGACCGTCGCCGAAAAACGTGTCCTTGCGGAACTTCGTCCGGTCGAAAAACTGGTCGGGGATGAGGATATGCCGCGGCGCGTATTCCTCTTTGAGGCTGCCGACGGCGCTCACGCTGATGATCCACTCGACGCCGAGCAATTTGAAACCGAAGACGTTGGCGCGGAAGTTCACTTCGGACGGCGTGAAGCGGTGGCCGCGGCCGTGTCGCGGCAGGAACGCGACCGCGCGCCCATCGAGTGTGCCGACGAGGTACTCGTCGGACGGTTCGCCGAACGGCGTGTCGAGCGTGACGCGCTCGACGCCCGAAAAACCCTCCATCTCGTACAGGCCGCTGCCGCCCAGTATGCCGATCTCAGCCTTCGCCATCGTTCCCCTCCGAAGTCTGTTCCGTCTCTTGGCTGGTTTCCTTTCGAATCGTTCTGGGCGCGGCGGCCATCGCCATGCCCATCGCCAAAAATAGCATCAGCGTCACGTCGGAGTCACCGAGATTGTACTCGACGAGACCGTTGAAGAAAAACGCCACGGCCGCAAGCAGCCCGCCGAGCACCATGGGCCGCACGGCCGAATCCCTCGCCATTCGTCGCAATCGCTTGACGGCCCATACCCAGAACGCGACAAACCACCACAGGAACGCGCCCACGGCGAGCGGCCCCGCGCCCACGGCGAGCTCAGCGATCGTGCTGTGGAAGTGCACTTTATCCGGCATCGCCCAATAAACGTCGCGCGGCACGTACTCTTTTGTTTTCAGAATGTGGTGAGAGCAGCCCGGCCCGACGCCGAACGGATAATTGCGCACCACCTTGGGCACCGCGCGCCAGAGCTCGAGTCGGTGGCCGTCGTCGCCCGCGACGGTCTGGACGATGCGATTGCGCCCCGCGGGGATGAGCGCAACCGCCGCGAGAAACAAGACGATGACGAGCACGGCCGTGCGCCGCCTCTCGACGAGAGCAAACACGAGGAGCGTTATCACGCACGCGAACCATGCGCCCCGCTTCATGTTCAGAACGAGACTCAACCCAAGGAGCACGAGCACGACCCTGAGCGCGGCCCGCAGCCTCCTCTGCCGGACCCCAAGCAGCAACGCGAGTGCGAACGGCACACCCATCGCCAATTGGCCCGCCTCGCTCATCGAACCGAGGTCCGGCAGCCAGAACGCGTCGCCTTCGAGCCGGCCTTCGCGCTCCAGCCGCTCGACACGGACCTTGGAGACGACAAGCGGCACGTGCATCGCCTTGCGGTTCGCGGCCATGACGAGGCGCGCCGCCGTCGCGTAGAGCGAGAACAGCGCAAGGCTTGCCATGAGCACGAGGGCCACTCGACGCAGCCGGCGCTCATCCCGAAGGTTCGTCGCGACGAGGAAAATCGCCAGCAGCGTCCTGAGCGACGCGAGCTCGCGCAGCGTCTCGCTCCGCACCCAGCCCTTGAAGCATGCCACGACGAACACCGCCACAAACGCCAGGACCGGCCAGCCGACGGGCTTACCGACCCAGCTCACCTTGCGCTCGGCGATCGCTTTGACGATCCACGCGAGCACGCCGATACCGAGCGCGATTTGCGTCCCCGACACGCCCCACGGCAGAAGGAACGCGTAGAGGCAGACCGCCGCCCAGATGATTTT
>CAZJXV010000480.1:0-1847 GCA_964550015.1 uncultured Verrucomicrobiota bacterium | reverse complement strand
TTCGGACAAGAGCCTCGGCATTGTTCGAGAGGACCCGTGTCCGCTGTGCAATCGGGACGGGTATTTCGCGATTCCATACATAACGTACGCCCTGGCGTACGAGAGGAAGGACCTGCCCTTCTTCTCGCGTAAGAAGGTCATGGCGACATTCGAGTGGTTTGGGAACTCGAAACTGAGGGAACCTTTCAAGGATAGTGTGTTCGCTGCGCCTCTCATCATTATTAACGAGGAGGTATACCGCGTTCTCTACAACATCCCAGTTACCGCCATCGAGTACAACCCGGTTCTGATTTGCTGATGCGCTACCTGCCTTGTTGCCGGGCCCCTTTCCCCGGCTCACAGTGCCGGCAGCGGCAATGAGTATACCCAAAGCAACAACATGAAACAGTCGCCGTCTCTGGCCGCACCTTAGGCGACAGGACCAACATGGCCGGCATGATCACAAGCAGGTTGAAATCCAGCTCGGAGGTCAGCCATCATGTGCGACCGTGGCTGAGCTAGGAGTCCGCATGGCGAAAAGAAAGAAGATTCGCCGCACGATCCTCAGCATTATTCTGGTCGGCCTCGCTGTTTGGATCGCACGGGCGCTTATTGACGCGCCGCCGCCGGACGACGCCGACCTGCTGATCACGTACGAAGACATCCCTGACGAAGAAAATGCTTTGAGTTACTTCAACCTCGCCGCCGGGTATGTGTATTGGCCCGAAGGCCGTGCGAAGGGGCGCCGTCCGGACGATCTGCTCGATGAGGACGGGTGGGACCAAACCCTTGCTGACGAGATCCTCGCTGAAAACGAGGACATCTTCGATCTCGTCGAACAGGGCCTGGCGTGCCCACGCTGCCAGTTCGCTCAGGTGACGGGCCTCGACGACGTGCGCTACATCTCGGGTCAGGCGGGACCGAGCAGGACGCTGGCGAGACTTTGCGCAATCCGGGCCGAACACCTCTTCCGGCAGGGCCAAGAAGAGGAAGCGTTCGATCAGGCGATGCTCATTGTCACACTCGGCAACCGACTGCAGAACGGCCGGGGATCGGTGTTGGATTACATGGTAGCGATCGCCGTGGAGGAGACGGGCCTTGTGCGCATGAGGAGGATGCTTACGAGCACGAGCCTCGATCAGAGCGTTCTGATGCCCTACATTTCACGGCTCGACGAGTGCCGCGCCAGCGAGGGCGGCTTCGCCGACGCCATAAAGACCGAGTATACGTGCACGGCCCGAGCGGTGGATGACTTTGCGAGTGCGAAGCAGTTCAAGAAGAACAGAATGATTGGCCGCGTACTGATGTTTTTCACCCTCAAGCCAAACAGAACGAAGAGACGACTGGCGAAAAGCATCGAGATCTCCCTTCCCAACGCCCGGAGAACCCTGGCCGAGGCCACGCGCCCGGAATTTGCCCGAGGCTCGGCCCTCTGGCGGAAGATCAAGGCGTACGCCTCAGGCAACGGGGTGGGGGAAAACCTCTACTGGATCTTGATGTCCCCCTACGCACGCCTACACGGTCTGAAGGCCCGCATCGACTGCTCCGTGGCTGCCACCCGGATCCTCATTGCTCTGAAATGCTACAAGGCCACGCATGGTGAGCTGCCCGACACCCTTGACGACCTGGTGCCCGACTATCTCGACGCCGTGCCGCTCGACGCCTGTGACGGGAAACCCATGCGTTACTCGAAGCAGACGAGGGTGGTTTACTCCGTCGGCTGCGACCTCAAAGACGCTGGCGGCACAGGCAGGTATGACTGGGACGACGACGAGCCGACCTTCAAGATCGAGTTCTAGCAGCGCGCTTGGTGAATTGGGTTTGGAAGTGCCAGTCTCGCGCTTGCCCAACGCGCCTGACCGACGCGG
>CAZJXV010000479.1:0-1863 GCA_964550015.1 uncultured Verrucomicrobiota bacterium | reverse complement strand
GCTCGGCGATCCGGGCGAGTACATCGGCCAGCCATGCCTGCGGGTCGATGTCGTTGAGTTTCGCTGTGACGATCAGGCTGTACATGGCGGCGGCACGCGTGCCCCCGCGATCGGAGCCGGCGAACAGCCACGACTTCCGCCCAAGTGCAATGCCCCTCAGTCCGCGCTCGGCCGCATTGTTCGACAAGCAGATGCGGCCGTTGTCGAGGAAGCGTGTGAAGGCCGGCCAGCGCTTCAGCATGTAGTCGATCGCCTTCGCCAGATCGCTGCCGCGCGAGAGCTTTGCACGTTCAGCGCGCAGTAGCGCGTCCAGATCATCGACCAGAGGTCGGCTCACCTCCTGGCGAACCGCACGCCGCTCAACGATGCTCTTGCCATTGATCCCGCGTTCGATCTCGAACAGCCGATCGATGCGTTGCACGATGTCCAGCGCCAGCGGCGAGATCGGCGTGGGCGTTTTCCCCGACGCCTTGCGCCGCGCGCTGGCTTCGATGTCGGCGAGCGCGAAGAACGGCCGGCGCGCATGCGCCCAGCACGCCGCCTCCAGGATCGGACCTGGCATGCGTATCGGATCGTACAGCCGATTGTAACCGCTGTAGGCGTCGGCCTGGAGCAGCCCGGACCATCGCGCCAGATGCGCTTCGGCGTGCACACCGCCGCGATCGCGCGAGTAGTAGAACATCGCCGCCGGCGGCGCCCTGCCGCCGAACGGGCGATCGTCGCGCGCGTAGACCCAACATCGGCCGGTGATGGTCTTACCCTTGGCGAGAACCGGCACGGTGGTGTCGTCGCCGTGCAGACGCTCAGCAGCGAACACGTGCGCCTCGATGCGCCGGAGCAGCGGCTCCAGGACCGCGCACCCCGCGCCGACCTGGTCTGCCAGCGTCGACAATGCGAGCGGTACGCCCTCGCGGGCATAGCGCTCGGCCTGGCGGTTCAAGGGCTGGTGCTGTCCGAACTTCTCGAACAGCAGCATGGCGAGCAGGTTCGGCCCGGACCAGCCGCGCGGCGTGACGTGGAACGGCGCCGGCGGCTCGGAGATCGTCTCGCAATCCCGGCAGGTCATTTTCTCGCGGACGTGCTGGATGACTTTCCACTGGCGCGGGATCACCTCCAGCGTCTCGGTGACCGTCTCGCCAAGCTTTCTGAGGCGCGTGCCGCTGCAGCAGCCGCACGTGGTCGGACCGGGGACGATCCGGCGCTCACGTGGCAGATGTTCGGGGAAGGGCTCGCGCGAGGGACGCTTGCGGGCGAACGCCGCAACGGTCGTCGTCTTGGCGGCGGCAAGTTCGGCTGCGATCTCGTCCTCGGTAGCGGCGGCTTCGAGGTCTTCGAGTTCCAGCTCCATCTGGTTGATCAGCCGCGCGGTGCGCTCGGACCGTGTCCCGTAGATCTGTCGCTTTAGCTTGGCGATCTCTAGCTTCTGGCGCGCGATGGTGGCGGCATCGTCGGCGTTCTGAGCGAGCGCCGCAGCGGCAACGGCCTCGACCTCATCAGCCCGGGCGCGCTCGGCCGCGAGTGCCACTCTCAAAGCTTCGATGTCGGCTCCCGAATCCATGGCCTGATGGAATCACAGACCGCCTTGCGCCGCGCGCCGAAAGCGCTGCTATCCTGCGCGTTGCGGGCGGAATGTGTGAACCGGGTTACGCCAGTCAATCCCATCGAGCATGTAGGCGAGCTGCGCGGCCGTGATGGCGACGGAGCCACCCTCCGCAGACGGCCACACGAAGCGGCCGCGCTCAAGCCGCTTCGCGTAGAGCGAGAGGCCGAGACCGTCATGCCAGAGGATCTTGACCATGTCGCCGCGTCGCCCACGAAACACAAACAGATCGCCGGCGAACGGGTCGCGACCCAGCGTCTCCT
>CAZJXV010000478.1:0-1889 GCA_964550015.1 uncultured Verrucomicrobiota bacterium | reverse complement strand
GGGTCGCCAAGCAATCGGGAGGCTTTCCTCTCCCCCTTATCCGAAAATCCGGGGCCTGGGAGCCCTACCAGTGGTACACGCGCAGCTGGCGGATGAAGCGCGGGCGAAGCCGCCCGAACGGGCGAAACGTGACGTGCCCGTCCTCAAAGAGGACGTTGCCCCCGTCGGGCAGCCGGTAGTCGCTGCGGCCGGCCTCCTCAACGACGCGCTGCGGCGGGTGGCTCGCCAGATCCCAGTTCTTGGGCGTGTGCCGGCCCGAGGCCGCGCTCGTCGTGCATCGGGCGAAATCGGCCAGCCACACCGCCTCGGCACAGCCGCCCACGCCCTCGCCGACCGATTCGATCCGGCGCGCGCCACGGAAGTCGTCGGGCAGCTGCTCGTTCGGCACGTCCCACCCCTCGAACCGCGAGCCCGCAAGGTAGAGGTACCCGATGCGCGGCCGGTAGGCGGTGTTTCCTTCCTCGATGGCGGCCTGCCACTCGCCCAAATAGTCCGCCCGCAGCGGGTAGGTCCGGCAGTAGAGCAGCTCGATCTGGCCGCCAAGAATTTTTTGGAGAAGCGCTGCACTCGCCGCCGACAGCCGGTCGGGATGCGTATCCCCCTCAGGCACGAAAAAGTAGTGCTCCTGGGCGTACGCGCTCAGCCCCGACCAGATCTGCCGCTGGTTGTGCGCGCACTCGGTGACGCGCGCCGTGCCCCGTGCCCCGCGCAGCACCGCCGCCGTCATCGTCATGAGCACCGCCACGATGCTCACGACCACGAGCAGCTCAACCAGAGTAAAAGCGCGCCTGTTCCTCGGGAAGCGCTTCACGGTTTTCCCGGTCCTCCAACCCAGAGGTGCAGCACACCGGGCGTCGGCCGCCCTGGCCGCGTCTATTCCTGAATCCGAACCTTTCGAAGCAAACGCACGACCTGCCGCGCCAGTCGCGTCGGGATGAACGTCGAGGGCGTCAGCAACCGGAGCGGCTCGACCGGCAATGGCGCCCCCGCAAGAGGTGTCTTCTTCGCACAGACAAAGGCGCGCCGGAAGCCGAGCCAGTAATCCCACGCGTTTGTGTAACGCCGAAACCGCGGCCTGAGCACGGCGACCGAGTAGCCAAACTGCCGCGCCATCTCGATCACGGCCTGCCGCGTCGGATACATCACGAGCTCATAGTCCACCGCGCTCCGGGGCTCGTCGAGCGGCTCATGCATGACTTCGAGGTAGGCCCCGCGCGAGTTCGAGAGCTTGGTGTCAACGATAACGATGTCGCTGTTGACCTCGGCAATCCGCTCCATGAGCTCCATCGGCTTGCTGACGTGGTAGAGCAGCCCGAGGCAAAGCACGACGTCGAAACGGCCGAAATCCGCAAGCGTGAGATCGAAAATGTTGGCGAGGTCGAACCGATATCGGTCCCGCTCAACCGCCTTGACTTCGAAGACGAAGTTCGCCTGGTCAACGTGCATCTGCCGGCCGTCAATGCCGAGGACGAAGTCGCAGCCGGCCTCGATCGCGCAGAGCGACCAAAACCCGGCGTTGCAGCCGAGGTCGAGGACCCGCTTGCCCTTGAGCGAGCCGCCCAGCAGCTCTACGACCGGGTCGAAGAAATAGCGCTTGCGTTCGCGGTGGCGGCTCACGTAGGCCTGGCTGAAAATCGGCGTCCGGTTTCCCTTGAGGTCAAACTCGTAGTGCCACCTCGGGAAGCTCGCGATCCGCCGTCTGATTTCCTCGTCGTCCATCAATCCTCTTCCGGCATTTGCCGCGCGATGCGCGCCGTCCGACATCATACCCTACGCTCAGTACGGGAAAAACTGCACCCAGGCGTCCGCCCGCGGCGGCCAGGAGTCGAGCCATAGCCGCCGCTTGATCCACTCGACGTGCATGTCGCAAAAAAGGACGTTCCCGCCGC
>CAZJXV010000477.1:0-1895 GCA_964550015.1 uncultured Verrucomicrobiota bacterium | reverse complement strand
GCTCTCCTTACCCCTTTCTGCCGCGTACTCACACGCTTATCCGAAAATCCGGGGGTGAGGACGCGCTGCCGGTGCTACTCTGCGTAGTACGCTACGTAGCACGAGACGTAGCATGAGTTGACAACGGAACGCAGCGACCATAGCGTAGAGCCGATCGCATGGGAGGTCGCGATGGGCGTGATGGAGCTGATTCGGGCGCGGCGCAGCGTGCGGCGGTACGCCGAGCAGCCGGTCGAGCGGACTGTGATTGAGGAGTGCCTCGAAGCGGCCCGGCTGGCGCCCTCAGCGGAGAACGCGCAGCCGTGGCGTTTCGTCGTCGTGGACGACCCGGAGGTGAAGGCTCGACTTGCGCAGGCGGCGTTTTCGGGCGTCTACCGCCCGACGCGTTTTGCCGCCAGGGCGGCGACGATCGTTGCCGTGCTTGCCAAGCCGGACATCCTGGCGAACCGCCTCGGCACCGCCATCCAGGGGACGAAGTACTACCTCATTGATTGCGGCATCGCCTGCCAGCAGTTCGTCCTGCGCGCGACCGAGCTCGGTCTCGGCGTCTGTTACATCGGCTGGTACAGCAAGCGAGGCGTCCGGAAGGTGCTCCAAGTCCCCCGTTCGCACGATATTGTCGTTCTGCTCGCCGTCGGCTACCCGGACGCGGCGCCCGCGAAGTCAAAGCCCAGGAAACCGTTGTCCGATTTGGTCTCGTACAACCGCTTCGGCTCCGGCGAGGGCCTCCCTTGAATAGGGGAACACGCGGGCCGTCCAACTCTGTTGAAAGGAACGGTGTGTCATTAAAGGAATCTGCGCCATGAAGCGTTGGGTTTTCACTCTTCTGGGTTTGGCCGCCTTTGTGGTGGTGGCCGCGACCGGCTGCGACGACGACAGCTGGGACTCGACCCGTCTCATCGTCATCAACAACACGAACGACACGGTCTTCATCGAGGTGGACGAGCACGGCGACGGCGACATTGACGCCTCGGCCACGCTCGGGCCGCACACGCGGACGGACTGGGTGCTCGATGCGGGCTGGACGGTCGTGTTCGTGGACGGCGAGGGGTTCGAGATCTTCCTCGACGAGAGCTATGACGGCGTCTTCGAGGTCGCCGACTAGTTCCCGGCCGGACCTTGGCTAGTGCTGGGCTCGGGCGCCGAGAAATGCCCCGGCAAGCGCCGCACCAAGGTCAATAAAGATGAGGTCCATCAGAACGAGCGTCGCTGTAATCTCGATGCCGAGCAAGAAGACAAAGAGCGCCCCGTTGACTGCGGCGATCATCCCCGCGACGAGAAGCCCGTGCGTCAGCTCAGCGCTGTACGACTTGTAGCCGGCGTAGAAGCTGCCGAGGAACACGGCCGTCACCTTCACCATGACGCCGAACCAGATCATGTCGGGGCCGAGCATCCAGACCAGGAGCTGCATGCCGCCGTTCCAGAGGCCGAGCGCGAGGGCCGCGCCCACGACGACGGCGCCCCAATTGACCCCGCCGGCCACGAACTCCGCCCCTCTCGAGGCCTGGAGGTTGCCGACGACAATCTTGCTGTGATCAATCGGCGTGCGGCACTTCGGGCAGGCGAGCACGCCGTCGGGGACCGGTTCTTGGCACACTGGGCAGAAAATCATCGCTCTGCTCCTTTCGTAACCGCTGAGCAGTCTTCTCCCTTCCACTCACCGCACCTATCGGAAGAACCTCGGCGCTACCTGAGGTGGATTTCGCAGTCCTCGCAGAGGACGGCATGTTGTAGCCTCGGGCGTGCCGCTGAAGCCGTCGAAGCGGGTGTGCCCTTTCACAGGCTGGACTGCCCCGTCCCAAGTCCTCGCAGAGGACGGCATGGTGTAGCCTCGGGCGTGAGGGCCTGTTGAAAAAGTCAGCCTCTGCCTTGGAATTGGAGCTGTTGTGGCCTAT
>CAZJXV010000476.1:0-1911 GCA_964550015.1 uncultured Verrucomicrobiota bacterium | reverse complement strand
AAGCGTGGGGGCATCGGAGCATGGGGCCATGGGGGCGCGGGAGCATGGGCGTGCAGGGGCGTGGGAGCGCGGGTGATGACTGGTCACTGGCCACTGATCACTGGCTGCCTATCACGTGGCGGAGGCCTCTGGTGCGGCCAACATCTGCTGAGAATGAGAACGGCCTCCACAACACACTGTCGCGCCGCACCTTACGCCGTCACTCGGTGCCAGATTCTATGATGAGCAGTCTCCCCGGCGTAGCCGGGTACAATTGAGCGTGGTCGGATGGACTGGCCACCCGCCACAAATTGTTTTCGCTCACACGGCCAGAGGCCGAGGAGACTGGAAGATGGGCGCGAGGCGTATTGTAGCACGGGACGTGGACGTTGCAATGGGAATCGACGCGGCGAAGGCGAGTCTGTCGGTGACGATGCTGACGACGGACGGCGAGGTGAAGCAGGCGACGATCTCGCACACGTGGCCGGCGTTGGAGTCGTTCCTGAGTCGGTTCCCGGGCTGCCGAATCCAGGCGGTGTACGAGGCGGGGTGTTTCGGCTACTGGCTGCACGACACGCTGACGGAACTGGGCGTCGACGTGATCGTGACGCCGCCGTCGAAGCTGCCGCGGGCTGCGGGCGAGCGCGTGAAGACGGATCGTCGCGACAGCCGGATGCTGGCGAGTCAACTGTTCGCGGGTCAGTTGAAGGCGGTGCACGTGCCATCGAAGCGGGACCGTTCGGTGCGGCAGTTGGTGCGGACCTGCAAGCAGTTGCAGCGGACGCGAGTGCGAACCATGAATCAGATCAAGTCATTCCTGTTGTTCCATCACGTCGAGAAGCCGGCGGGGCTGGGGCGCCACTGGACGCGCGCCTTCGTGACGTGGCTGGAAGACCTGTCCTTCGTGGAGGTGCCCGGCGGCGAGCACCTGCGGCGGAGCCTGGACGCACTGCTGGACCTGTACCGCTACCTCACGCCCGCCGTGTTCGAGCTCAAGAAGGCGATCCGCAAGCTGGCGCAAACGCACACCTACCGGCGAGCCGTCCACGTGCTGGCGTCGACTCGTGGGGTGGGCACCTACACCGCCATGGTCGTGCTCAGCGAACTCGGCGACATCCGGGACCTGGCACAGCGGTTCGAGAACTCCGACAAGTTCACCGGGTTCCTCGGCCTCACGCCCGGCGAGCACTCGACCGGCGGCACGCACCACCGCGGCCACATCACCAAGACCGGCAACCGGTTCATCCGCGGCGTCCTGGTCGAGTGCTGTTGGCGATGGATCGGCGGCGACGCGGCGGCCAAGACCACCTATCGCCGCATCGCTCGACGACGAGAGCCCAAGCGGGCCATTGTCGCCATGGCGCGGCGCCTTGCTGCCAAAATGTACTGGCAGCTCCGCCAACTCCCGCGGTCCGCGTAGAGCCGACCCAGAGCGATCTTTGACAAACGATTCCGGCCCACGTTGCTGGCGGGACCACGTTCCTCTGTGCCTGTCGGCACTGCCTTCGCGCAACCACGCGTGTCAGACTGTCGGCCCGCCGGCGCCTACCCAACGAACAAGAAACATGTACCGGTCGAACCACGGCCAGGACGAATAGCAGGCTGCCTTGGGCTGGAATCACACGCGGCCATTCGCCGCCCGGATCGAACGAAAGGACACCGTATGCCTTGAAAAACCTCTATAGCCTTGACTGCTCACATAGCAGGCACCGAGCTTCCGAGCTTCACCGCGCTTCGAAGTACCGTTTCAGGATGTCCCCCATGGCAGCGAGGTCCGGGTACGGAGCCAGCGCCCGGTGAATCGCGTTGAGGTTGGCGGCCTCGTTCGCCTGGTAGTCGCTGAGCCTATCGCCGCCTATGTCGACCAGCGATTGCTCCCCTTCCAGGATATCCCGAGCAGCTTCGGGCTAGGCTCGAATGCAGTGAACAGAA
>CAZJXV010000475.1:0-1941 GCA_964550015.1 uncultured Verrucomicrobiota bacterium | reverse complement strand
CACCGCCAAGGACACCAAACTTCTGCTATACTTCATTACCACCCTCGAGCCCTCGACTTTCCTTACAGTCGTTCGTGCGAGTACACATTTTGCCCTCTCATATCTCGAAGGAGCATGTCAGCCAACTGTTTGAAAGAGTAGAGTATATATCGACGCCGCACTTTGTCAAGGAGCGCCCCTTGAGGCATGTGCGCTGTGGATGTTTTTGTGCGGTGCCGAGTGGAGCGGGTCTGGTGACGGAGGTCGGCGCGTGGTGGTGCAGCGCGCTTGCGTCGCGGATTTCGGGTTGTCTGTTGACGTGCGGGGCGGTATTCTCGGCGTCGGGGCAGAGTTGTGGCGGCGAGGTCCGTTCGATGTGCAACTGTAAAGAGCGGCCTGTGTGTCAGGCCGCCTGCACAAGGCTGCGTAGTCGCTCGTGTTGGTTGTGCCGGACGCGGCCGAGCGCCATGGCGAGCATGACGATGAGCGCCAGCCCGCAGCGGAGCCGCATCTTGGCCAGCCCGCGGATGTAGTGGCGCTCGAGGCCGAAGCTGACGTCGAGCCGGCTGTTGACCCGCTCGACGGCGGTGCGTCTGCTGTATTCACGCTGCCAGCTCATGGTCGCGCGGGGCAGCGGGGGAAAGGTGCGTTTGTCGGGCGAGATGGGCACGCGCACGCTGTGGCCGACCGAACAGTCGTTCGCGCCGGGACATGGGCGCTTGTGGTGCCGTGCGGGGCAGAGGTATTTGAGCGTCTCGCGGTCGGCCTCGAATCCGCCGTAGACCATGGGACGCTGCCGGCCGGTGCGGGGGCAGCAGCAGTACACGGCGCCGCGATGGTCGTGGACGAGGTCGAGCGAGTCGCCGAGAGGGCGGCTCGGCTCGTCTTTGTCCCACAGGTTGCGGATGTCGATGACGGGTCTTACCTGATGCGTGTCCCACAGGCGCCGTGAAAGCGAACCGGTGTCATAGCCCTTGTCGGCACTGAAATACTCGCACCGCTCGAGCAGCGCCGGGTGCCGCACGTCGAGTGCGTCGAGCAATCGGTGGGCGACGGGCTGTTCCCCTGCCGAGGCTTTGGTCACTTCGAAGGCCACCGGCAGCTCCCAGTGCGAATCGACGACCAGATGCAGCTTGTAGCCGAACCACTTGGTGATTTTCTCCCAGACCGATCCGTCCTCGCGGGTCCCGCGATACCGCTTGACGCCTACGTCGGCATCGAGATCGCGCCGACCGTCTGCCTCGCTCGCAGCTCCCGTGCGGCGTCTGCGCCCGTGCGAGCGCACCGCTTTGCCGTCGCACGCCAGACGGACGCCGAACCCATCGAGCAGCCCCGACAACTCCTCGACCAGCGAGGCGAAGATCCCCTCGATCATATCGTCGTGGTCCATCAGGCTGCGCAGGAACCGCGTATAGGCGAATCGCGACGGCACCGCGGCCGCGCCTCTCGTCACCTCGAACCCGCACACCTGCCGCAACTGGGCATTGCGAAGAAGCTCTCGGCGCAGGCTCTCCACCGATTCGTGCCCGAACACCACCCCGGCAAGAATCGAGTTCCACACCGCACGCACGGGATAGTCGTCACGACCCCGGGCCCGACGCGACTCCAAGGCCCGCATCAGCTCCTCGTCCGGCATGTGCTCGGCCACCAGCCGAAGCCGCTCAAGATCCCCCAGCCCCTCAATTTCGTTCCACCCGAACAACTGTTTCTGTGCTATAATCGCCATAAGGTGCTCCCCATTAGGTAACGCTGCTGCTGACCTTTTTGACACAGCAATTGTACAGCATTACCCTCGGGCCAAGCACCTTTTTTTCATTGGGGTGAAAATCGCCCAAAACGGCTGCCCTGCAACCACAATCCGCCAAAAACCCCAACTCTTTGGGGTAAAGACTTCTTCGCCCTTCTCCCATACCCCCGCCAACACGCCACTTCATGACAGCGCAATTGCCTCATGCCGTTACA
>CAZJXV010000474.1:0-1952 GCA_964550015.1 uncultured Verrucomicrobiota bacterium | reverse complement strand
CAATTCTGCATCAGGCTTGGACCTGGACTGTACGCGAGTCCCGAAACCTGGTTGGCGCTGGCCGCCACGTCCAACTGGTAGATGTCGATCATCCCCAGTTGGTGCGCCATCTCGTGGATCAGCCCGTAGTCGATGTCATCCGTCTCGCTGTAATACCCTGCGCCTCTCGGATGAGAAGCTCCCGCGTAGTACCGGAACGGGAAGATGGCGAACTCGATCGTGTTGACCTCGGGATCCGGGTCAATGTCATCGAGCACCTCCAGCACCCCGTAATGCACCCGCTTCTGGCAGTCGACTTCGGCCAACATCTGGTCGAAGCGGGTCATGTGCCAGTTCAACCAGTCCAGAGCGTCGTCCGTCACCGCCCCGGGATAGGACGACCGGGTTGCCTCCCGGAACTGCTCGATGAACGACCTGTCCACGTACGTCAGGAACGCCGGCGACAGCGTGTTCATCGTGAGCGAGTTGTTCGACGACCTGGCGTCAACAGTGTCGATCGAGAACTCGACGTCGTGAGGGTTCCCATCCCAGTTGAGAATATAGGCAAAAGTCGCCACGTCATTCGGCTCCAGAGAAACCGACTGCGAAGGCTCCGACACAATCTCCGAATCCACCTTCCAGGTGCCACCCAGGACACCCGTCCAGGTGTTGGATCCTCTGTTGCGCACACTGGCGGTGTACGTGCAGGGATCGTTGATGTCAGGCCACCGCTGCGTGCTCTCGGTCTGTCCTTGACCAAGACCGGTCGCGGCCGTAAACGTGTACGGCCCGAAGCCCAATGGCTCGGCCATGTCGTAGTTCGTATACGTCGGCGCGTAGCGGGGATACCTCGGCGTGCGCGAGACCGAAAGCACCTGAAGGTCGGTCTCGTCCCACGGCGTAAACGGGCCTAGGCCGGCCACGTCCTTGTTCTCCGTGCCCGACGTGGACACCGCTGTCACGGCGTAGTAGTAGGAAATCCCGTTCTCCGCCGTGGTGTCGAGATAACTGCTCGCCGACAGCTCCGTGACCGTATCAATGGGCGTCATCCCCTCGACGGATGTGAACGGCGATGTCGAGCGGTAGATCGCGTAGTAGTCGAACACCCCGAACGGGTCCTCAATTGGAGTCCACTTGACCAGGACGGAGTTGTTCAGAGCCACCTCTCTCTGATCGGGTGGCGTTGACAGGATGACGACCGGGTCGGCGCTCAGGTCGATGCACGCGAAGAGGTTGGTCACCTCTCCAGTGGGTATGCCGCCGCCGCCGTTCGAGACCGTCCAGGCCACCGTCACAGGCAGATAGAGCTTGCCGTCGGGCGCAAGCGTCGCGCTCGCGCGGGCCTCGCCGGTGGAGTCGACAACAAGCGTGTCAATGAGCGTGCCTTGTGCCCCGTCGTCCATGATCGCATAGTAGGTGTCGCCCCCGTTGTTGCCGACGATTATCACGCCGTCCTGCGTGACGATCGGCGAGGCAGAAGATGCCTCCCAGCCCAGGCTGTTCGTGGCGTAAGACCACTTGACCGAACCATCGGTCGTGTTAACGGCGTACAGTTGCCCGTCTCCCTCGGCGCTGTTGGTCTGGAAGTAGTAGGTCGCCCCGTCGTGGCTCAGGCATCCGGCGGATTGCGCCCGCTGAGGGTTGTTCACCCCGGACTCGTACTGGAAAACCAGCTTGGCCGCAGTGCCCCACAGGAGTGCTCCGTCCTTGGTAAGCCCGATCACGTAGATGCTGTCGGTTCCCGCGCTCACATAGGTATTGCCGTTGAGCGGATCGATGGTGACGCTCGCGTCGATCAATCCTCCGCCCCCGTTCACCGACCAGAGCAGGCTTTCGTCGCTGCCGTCAAAGCAATACACCCACCCGCTTCGTCCGCCGATGACCACCTTCAGTGTGGCGCCATCCTCGTACAGCGCAGGATCGCTGTAACAGGAAAGTGTACTTGAAGCCGCGGCCCAGGTGCAGGTTATGTA
>CAZJXV010000473.1:0-1972 GCA_964550015.1 uncultured Verrucomicrobiota bacterium | reverse complement strand
TGGCGAAAGGGGAGAAGTGACTCCGGCCGGAATCCCCCAACGCGACGTCAGGGGATCATCCGATACCGGCTCCGCAGCCGGGCGACCCGGGGGAAGTGGCTACCGGCTGGTCTTGGCCGGCTGTGTCCGGCCGAGTTGGCCCAGGAGCTTCTTGAGGCCGGCGAGATTCTGGCCGAGGGCCTGCTCGGCGTCGACGTCGGCGCGGTGGTCGAGGATGCCGACGGGCCCGGCGTAGCCGCTGTCATGGATGATCTTCAGCAGCGCCCGGTCGTGGGTGCCCTGCCCGAGAGGCAGGATCTTCGGCCGGGCGCTGTCGTTCATGCCGTTGAGGTTCAGGCACAGCAGGTAGGGCTTCATTGCCGCCAGGCACCGGGCGAAGTCCTTGATGTGCCCGTGGCCGTGATGGAGATTGTAGACGATCCCGACGTGGTCGGCGCCGCCGCCGCGGTCACGCAGATGCTTGCAGACGGCGACGAGGTTCTGCGGCTCGCCGCCCCAGCCGCCGTGGTTGTACAGGCCGAGCTTGAAGCCCAGCTTCCGCGTGCGCGCCACGAGCGGGGCAAGCTGCTTTGCCGCCGCGGCGACCTTCCGGGCCTGTGTGGGCTGTCTCGGGGAGCGGAGCGTTTGCCAGATCTGCGGGCGCAGGCCGTGCCTGGCGAAAAGCTCGAAGGCCCCCTCGTGCGTGCCCCAGAAGGCGAAGAACGTGACGCCGTTGGCCTTGGCCTGGAGGATCTCGGCCTCGAACGTCGGCACGTGCTCGGCTCGCCAGTCGTAGGCGAGCTTGCTGATGCCGAGGCGCTTGAGCATCTCGGCACGCTGTTTGGGCGTGCGCTTTTTGGCGTCGAAGGGCACGATGCACCAGGCGACCAGGTTGTCCTTGCGAAAGACGCTCTTGGCGCCCCCGGCGGGCCCCTTGGCCGTCCCGGCTTCACTGGTTTCAGCCAGGCGTCTGATACGGATGTCCTTGAAGTAGAAGATGCTCTTGGGGTCATGCGCTTGCAGTGCGATAGCGCCACCGTCCGGACCGAGCAGTCGGCCGGCGCGGTTGGGCGGCCTCTTGACGTTTGCCGACTCGGTGTAATCCACCACCTGTTTATCGTTGAGTTTCACGGTGATGCGTTTGCCGCGCACGGCGATGTGGACGCGGAACCATTTGCTCTCGTTCACAGGTGACGTGTCGAGGTCGACCACGGCGTAGAGGCTGCCGGTCTTGCGCCTCTCGCGTTTGGAACTGTTGAGCTGAATCTCATAGCCCTTGGCCAGGTGCAGGTGCTTGTTCCGAGTGGTCATATCGGTGTGAATGAAGACTCCCGAATTGGAGTTGGGTTCGCTTCGGGCACTCAGCTCCAGCTCGAAATCCTTGAAGCGCACGACCCCATCCTTCAGGTCGCCGACGAAGAAGAGATGAGCGCTCTTCGCAGTGGTGGCGTTGACGCGGATAGCGCCGTCCGCCACGGAGAAGGACTCGGGATCGACGTTTGAGCGCCACCCTGTGAGGTCTTTGCCGTTGAAGAGGACTTGCCACGCGTCGTCTGCCGCGCAAATCGCGGTTGCGAACAGAACACTGAAGAGAACGAGCACCGTCTTGCGAGCGTGTTTCATTAGTCGATTACTTTGTGAACACGAGCAAACACGCCCGGAGGGATTCGAACCCCCAACCCTCGGTTCCGAAGACCGATGCTCTATCCAATTGAGCTACGGGCGCAACTTATGTATTCATAATATATTATATCGAACACTCGACCGGGCACAATAAGCCGTATTTGATACCAATTACCTGCGTTTTGATGCCATTTTCGATGCTTATTTGATACGTCATTTCCATGCGGGTCACCTTACTCGTCATCCAGTGAGTAGTGACAGATTATCGACGCCGCGTATGTCTGAGTCAACTGTTTTCGACCTGTGGCCAACTTCGGGGTGCACGTCTCGATTGTTGCACTCAGGCGACGGTTTGCCAGTGGCCGTCCCA
>CAZJXV010000472.1:0-1974 GCA_964550015.1 uncultured Verrucomicrobiota bacterium | reverse complement strand
AGGACGAAGAGGCCAAACCCAAACCCAAGCGCCGCGCCGCGGTGCAGATCGAACAGGTCGAGATATGAAAGGAGAAATCATGCCCGCGAACTGCCCGAAATGCGGAGCGTATAGATCTCACAGGAGCGCCGACGCAACTATATTCACGTGCGGCTCTGTCACCTATGAAGGCTCACTTCCCTTCGAGTCCAGTGATTTGTGCCAGCGCATCACCGGCCTTAAGGCGTGCCTCGCGACGGCCGAGGCCAACCTTGCAGAAGTCAAGAAGAAGCTCACCGCCATGCACCGCCGCTGCCAACGCGCAGAAGCCGGGCTTCCGGCGTGGGAGCAGATCAAGGCCAAGTCCGACGGCACAGTCAAAGGCTTTAGCCGCGCCCTGCTCGTCGCCACCATCCAGAAGCTCGAGGCCGAGCGCGACCGATACAAGAAGACCATCCTGGACGCGATGGAAACGGGGCGCGGCGACGCCGCCATTCCATGTGAGTCTCGCGAGTGCGGCGGCTGCGATGACGATCAATCGCCCTTGTGCGACGACTATCTCTCTGATTTCGTCGAACGCGCCCACGCCCACATCAAGGACAACGAAGCACTTGCGACCGAACGCGACGCCCTCCTCAAGCTCACCGAATCACTCGACTCGCATCCCGACGACTACGACGGCCCATGCTGGTGCAAGACGTGCCAGTCCTACGCCGCCGAGAACCACGACCCCAACGCATGAAAGGAGCCCGCTCATGAAACGCATTAGAGCCATCTGCCGCTGGCTATGCTGGAAGTTCGGATGGGGATCCATGCCCGCCGACGGCCTTCCCGGATTCCATGCAACGCCCCCACCGCCAAAGCCGGACGCTCGCCCCGTCGACCACAAGGCCTGCTGCGTCTATCACGTCAGCGCCGGCAAAGACTATCCCCTCGACGAACTCATACAGTCGAACGCCCGCTGCATGGGCACGCTCAACGCCGACCCGCTCAAAGTCGGCGACACCCTCTTCGCCCCGCGCCTCGCGCAGATGACATGCGCCACCGTCACGCCCGTCGGCCAGCCGGGCGGAACCATCTGGCAAGTGACCCTGCTCGCCGAAATCAGACTGCGCGGATGGGACTTCTTCGTAAACGACGACGGCGACATCAGACGCTTCGAGGCCTATCGGACCGAGTCCTGGCCGACCCCCGCCCCATGGACCCTGATCGACAAGGAGCCCGCCACTGAATGAGAACCCGCCGCACCTTTCGGGAGCATTGAACCGTGAGTTTTAGAACAGGAAGGGGAAGCAAGATGGACACTCCGACAGACGCCCCCCAGGGACACAAGTGCGAGATCTGCGGGAAGAAGTTCAAAACCGACGGCTGGCTCGAGCGGCACATGAAGCTCCATAAGATCGAAGCCCGCGAGAACAGCGGCAGCCAGGCGACCCGCCCGCCCGTCTCCAGCGGCAAGCAACCGAAGAAGAAGACCCGCGTGCCTCGGAAACCGAAGCACACCCCGGCTCCGGCGCCAAAGCGCAAGTGGGAAGGCCTCGTCCCGATCGACCGCGTCAACGAACTCAAAGCGCAACTCGCCGACAGAAACAAAGAGATCCTCGAGCTGCAGCAAACACTCGCAGTTCAGAACCTGCGCGTCGGCAACCTCAAGAGCGCGCTGCAGGCCGCGCACACCGTCGTCAGTCTCGGCCTTAACGCCGACGTCGCCCGCCCCCAGGGGCAATAACGAAACCCGAACTCTTACTCGAAAGGAGCAACGTAATGCCGGCCAGCAAAGCGAAGACGAAGACGACGCCCCCCGCAAAAAACAGCCGCAAAAAATCCTCTGAGAACTCTGTGCCCTCTGTGGCTGACGTTCGGATCCGCGCCCTGCCCGTCGCGGACATCATCCCCACGCCGGACAACCCGCGCGTGATCGACGAGAAGGCCCCCGCCTTCCTTGAACTCGTCGAGAGCGTGCGGGGCCAGGGCGTCCTTGTCCCCGTGCTCGTG
>CAZJXV010000471.1:0-2002 GCA_964550015.1 uncultured Verrucomicrobiota bacterium | reverse complement strand
GAAATCGGCCGAGAGCGACGTCGAGAGATCGTCGCTCATCGTCGTCTCTTTGGAGGAGGCGGTGGTGGTCCCGACTGTCGTCCAGCTCAGGCCGTCGTCGTAGGCGTCCGCGTCGGCGCGCTGGAGCGTATAGCCCTTGCTGCTCTTGGTGCTGAACGTGATCTTGACCGACGAGCTCGCATCGTCCCAATAGACGTCCGTGATGCGAATCTGCTGCGGCCGAAGCGTCGGGTCGCCGAACAGCACATGCCCCCATTCCCAATCTATGAATGACACATGGTACGAGCCATCGGGGTATTCGCTCGTGGCGAACCAGGCCATGGTCGCTTCGGCAATGCTCTTCCCGTCACGGAGTGCCCCGTAGTAGTCCATCGTCGTCCAGCGGCCGCCGGAATTGACCCACGCGCGGCACAGCAGCCCATAGTCATTGCCGAAGGCGAATTCAGCACCCAGGCACGTCGGTGACGCGCCGTAATCGCCTGCCTGGCAACACCACAGATGGTAGAAACCGACTTGCGGATTGATCAGGTGTACATCCCAGGCCCAGATCCAGCCATTTGATGTCCCGGAGGGGCCGCCGTGCGCTGCGAGGAAATGATACTCGTAGCCGTTCTGAAGCTCGTCGTGATAGAGCTCGGGCGTGAAGGGATCGTCAACTTCCTGGTGATACGCCACGACGTCGTCATACACCTCGTCAACGTCGTTATTCTGAGCCCAGCCGGATTCAATCCACGTGAGGGCCCGTTCCGGGAAGGTCATGACGCCTGTGCGCCAGGCGTGGTTTCTGTCAAAATAGGCGGTCAGACGGTCACCCGCGGTCATAATCGTCGACATCCGGCCGACCCATATCTCGACGGCCATATCGCCGTTGGGCCCATTCTCCCACGTTTCAAAAAAGCCGTTCTGATCGGCATCAGTCCACAGCCCATCCAAATCGCAATAATACATGTCGATCGGCCCGGAGTCGCCCTGGGCAGGCTCCTCAAACTGCGCCCTCGGGATTGACGCTCCGAGGTCGGTGCCTTCGACAAGCACGGCGCCGACGAGCCCATCCGAGTCATAGATAGACTTCAAATAGGCTCTGCGCCTGAGGGGTCGTTTCCGAGCAGCGGTGGATCTGAGGCGTGTAGCCTTCGCGCGTTAGATCAGCGACATACTGGTCGAGACTGCTGTCAATGAGGCCGAAGTCGTAGAGAGCTTGCTGGACAACGATCACTACGTTGCCCGATCCCGTTCCGGCCGGCATCGGGGGCTCGACACCACCTTCGCTCTGGGAAAGCACCTCGAACTGAACGTTGCCTGAGCCCTGATCCACGTTGCCTACATCCTGGGCAGGCGCAGCCAACGCAATTAGCAGGAAGCTAAAGACCCAAATGAGCGTAAGAGGCCTTGGTACCCCTATCCTTCGAGCCTTCGGTAGGGTCAGGTCTTCTGGGGAAAACATGATGTGACCCCCACTTGATATCAACATTTGCCGCGGTCGTTTCGGAAAGCCTCGGTAATGGGCACAATCTCCGTTATGACGGCCTCACAGTGCCGGGGCGGCCGACTAGGATATACCCTCCTAACATGCACACGTCCTTCGTATATAATATACAATTTACCGAACGTCCTCGTCAAGGGGGGAAGGCGCATCACCGCTGCTCGCTCAGGAAACCAAGACAAGCTTGCGCGCCTATCCGCCTTTCTTACACTGGAGGTTGCAGGACGATGTCGCGTCCTGTGGTCCTGTCGCCCTTCCTGCGTTACCTCATTTCATCCGTAGGCCTTGTAGGCAGAGGCAGCCACCACATGTGTTGTGGCCGCCTCTGCGATCTATCGCTCACGTCCGAGCGCGCTTACCACGCGTTGGGCGGGTGGTAGTACCAAGTGGAGTGCACCCACTGGTCCTGCGCCAGCGGCGTGCCGAACCGGGTGAACACCACCGCCTCGCCGCACGCGATCGGTGTCGAGCCCGCGTCCACCGCCGGGGTGTTCACGTTGTACCACTTCGCCCCGTCCC
>CAZJXV010000470.1:0-2038 GCA_964550015.1 uncultured Verrucomicrobiota bacterium | reverse complement strand
GAGGAAACGAGACCTACAAGTTGCTGATATCGCATGCTTGTGTAAATGCTCCGTCCGCTCGATTCACTTGTATTCCACCGGCCGTAAGCGCATGCCGCGGCTGGAACGCAACCTGGCGAAACTCTTTAAGGTGTCGATCCCGCAACTGCGCCGAATCCTTGATCTCAACCCAACGGAGGAAACGCATGATCAGTCCCGTAGCACAACAACCGCCGGTGGTGCAGGTAACAGAATACGATCATCCAGACGTCGTAGTCGAGGGTAGCTCGTGGGGCGAGGTAACCAACGAGGAATGGACGAACCGCGACTTGGAGCGCATGCAGCGCAAGGGCGCTTGCGCGTTCGTTCGGCACAACGGCGGCGGGAGGATTGCCATCTTCAGGACGATTCGATGATTGACTCCATACCAAACGCTCACGACTGGTACACGTTCGACCAGGTCCGTAAACTACGCGGCGTTTCGGCACGCACGCTGCGCCGCGACCTGGCCGGGCTTTCCGGATCCGCCAAACGCCAGGCGCCGCACAACGGCCGTGGCCGGCCGCCGATGTTGTACCACTATACCGCGTTCCCCGAGCTGGCCGCCCATCACCTCACCAGGCCGAAACACGATCTTCAGCAGCGCGGCCGACCGGCCTCGCAAACCTCCCGTCGGCTCCGCGCCGACACTGCACCGACAAAATCTCCAATCACCACTCCTACCGTCGGCGGCGCTGCTGATCCCGTCTCGCCCGACGATCTGGCCATCGCCCAGCTGCGGCTCACTGCTATAAAGGAGTACGAGCTGCGGTTCAAGACAATGACCCGCGAGGATGCCGCCGGCAAAACCGCGGCGGACTGGAAGCGGCGCGCGCCGGCCCTCAGCGTTACCATAAACGAGAACCTGCCCGGCGGGCATGATCGAACAAAGAAAAAGCGCGTCACCCTCGGCGCGTTCCGGGCCGGAACACTCCGAAAATGGCACCGCTCTATATATAAAGGAAAGAAGCGGCTCCCGGATGCGGACGCGCTGCTCGTCCTCGCGCCGGGCTGGAAAGGCTCTCGCGGGCGCAAGCGTACCCCCATTCCGGAGGCGCTGTTGAACCTGGTCTGGTCGCTGTGTTCCACCAACGATCGCGCCGATGTTACCAAGGCCGTCGCCGCGGCCCGCGAGCACTGGCGCGGGGATTTCCCGGAACTCTCAACCACAACGTGGCAACGGCGGATCCGGGAGTTCGATCCCCGCAAATCCTACCGCGACCTCGGCCATTCCATCGGCCGGTACCGGTCGAACCACAACCCGGATATCGAAGTCGACTGGCTCTCCCTCGGCTACAACCAGCGCTGGGAGGTCGACGACGTCCAGCTCGACTGGTACGCCCACGGCAGCAACCCGGCCAACATCCTGCGCCCCTTCGCCTACGTCATCATGCGTTGCGCGACCCGGCAATGGATCGCCCTGGTCACCTCAGAGACACCGATCACCCAGGAGCAGCTCCGGACGCTGGTCGGCTGCGCGTTTGCATCCGACCAGGGCGGCCTCCCCGAGGAACTGCGCCTGGAGCACGGCACAGTCGCCGGCGACCGGCACTTGGAGTGGCTCTGCGAAACGCTGGGCGTAAAGGTCACCCGCAACCAGTTCGACAACGGCGCGGTGCATAACGCGGCGGTGGAGGATCCCGCCCGCGGCCATCCCCAGGGCAAGGCGATCCTCGAATCGAACAACCGCCGGCAACACAACCTGGAGTGGGATATGCCCCTGCAGGTCGGTCGCGAGGAACGCCACACGGCGCCGCCCCGCTACGAGATTCTCAAGCGCCAGGCGGCCAAGCTCGCCGAGAAGAACGAATTCCTCGTGCTGCCCACCCCCCAACAGTGGCACCGCATGGAGCTGGAGAAACGCGAGGAACACAACAACACTCCGCACTCCGGCCTGCCGAAGATCGTGGACCCGGCTACCGGCAAGCCCCGCCACATGACGCCTAACGAGCGCGCCGTTCAACTGAAGGACGAAGAGATTCGGACCATGGATCCGCGCTATCTGCCGCTATTCTACGTC
>CAZJXV010000469.1:0-2040 GCA_964550015.1 uncultured Verrucomicrobiota bacterium | reverse complement strand
CCCGCGCCGAACGACGCAACTTCACCCTCGCCCACGAGATCATGGAGCTCGAGCTCCCCGACGCCATCGCCGCCAAAGACCTCCGCCACGAAATCGCCGTCCGCGGCGCCGCCGCGCTGCTCTGCCCCACCCCGTTCTTCCGCGCCGCCTGCACCCCCGGCCCGTTCGACCTCTTCGAGCTCAAGGCGACCTTCTCGACCGCCTCGCACGAGGTCATCGCGCTCCGGTCACTCGATTTCGCCGAGGCCATCATCACCGTCTTCGACAACGGCCGGCTCAAGAACCGCCAGACAAGCCATCCCTTCGGCATCCAGCCCGTCTCCCCGCCCGAACGCGAGCTTCTCAGGCGCGCCATGCGCTCGGGCAAGGTGGAAAACGAAACGTGGGACGCCGCCTCCGCAACCGCCTACCCCGTCTTCGAAAACGACTTCAAGCGCGTCATCCTCCACACCCTCCTCGACTAGCACAAGCCGGCTCCACCAACCATTCCCACGACAACCCAAAGCAACCCAGACTTCTCATGAACCAAAAATAGGTAGTGCCACCGGCTTCAGCCGGTGGATTGTGATCACCCACACAAAAACCCTCAGCGCGCTTCAGCGTGCTTCCCCACAAAAGGCTTCAGCCAGAGACCCCGGAAGAGCCGCCACCTTGCTTACGCCGCCCCTCTCGCCGCCAGCGCCCCACGCACCCGCGCCAGCACCTCGCGGTAGATCTCGCGCGGCCCAATGCGGCCGCTCTCCTCCACGTGCTTGGCAGGGGCCTCGGCCTGTGCCTTTGCCTCGACCGGCGCCGACGAAAGCACAACCACGCGCGGCGGTTTAAGCTTCATCCCCAAGAGCGCTTCCAGCCGCCCTGTGAGGTCCTGCATGAGCGGCCCGAGGTGCCGCTTCGAAGCCCGAAGTTTCAGAACCCGCGGCCGCAGCAGCAGCAGAAACACCGCCTCCTGCAGCGGCGACGAAAACCCCTTCTCCGCTTTCGCCTCCTCCCGCTCCAGCGCATCCAGCATCGCCGACAGCGTCCCGTTGCGCCGCTCGGTCAGCGCCGAGACGATCACCCGCGTCAGACGCACAAGCTCCGAGCTCGCCTCGACCGAAAGCACCGCCACCCCCGCCGGCGCCCGGCCCGCCAGGTGCCTGAGCGACCCCCTCGCCTCGCCGCCGAGCACCAGCAGCGGCGTCTCCTCCTCGACGCCGCCGTTCGCCGCCACGCGCATATCGGCGCCCGGTTCCGTCTCGTATGTCACCGTCCTGCTCATCGCCGCGTACCTCGCTTTCAGAAACCAACAAAACCAACAAAAAAAACCGCGAGCCGGGTGCTCGCGGCCGGAGCGGCAACAAAAAAGCCGCGAACACCTCAGGCGTGCTCGCGGCCTACCAAAAGAGCGTGGGGCCCTAGCGGCTGGCGGCGGGCACGCCGCAGGCGTACCACCACCAAAAGCCGAAAAAATAACCCGTCAACTGTCCGCCATTCCCAGTCATAACTTGCCCCATATAAATCTCATATACCACACAATCCCGATAAATTCAAGCCCCTTCCTCCTGGCTGCTGCCCATTGCACTTGACGCAGCTGTATCCCCGCTTCCCCTTGCAGACTGTTCGGCTAACACATCATGCTGCCATTGAGGCAATTAGGGCCCGTCCACGTCGGCCCAGAAAAAGGGCTGGAATAAAGAAAAACCACTTGACATCCGATACGGTGTGTCCGATACTATTATTAGCTCATCCACCATGTGTGGAAGGAGGGATCTTTCGCCGTCCAACAGGGCGGCGATTGCATTTTTACCAGCATCTCTGTCTGTACTTCCGTCTCAATTGCTGCCTCTTCCACTCATACTTCACGTAGAAGGCCGTGACCAGAATGGCAACCTCTTTCGCCTCTTCCTTCCTTCCTCTCCTTGCCTTCTCAAGAATCACTACGTAATCGTGTTCCTCCAACCAGAGGTAAGTTCGAACCCTCCCCGCCCTCTCTTCGTAGTCCCAAACCGTAACAACACTATCCTCATGATTTCGGATGGTCGGCGCACACCAAGGAAGCCT
>CAZJXV010000468.1:0-2084 GCA_964550015.1 uncultured Verrucomicrobiota bacterium | reverse complement strand
CTTCTCGCCAGAGGGAAAGTTCATTGCCAACGTCGGCGAAGGCAAGATCGAAAAGCCCGTCCAGGTCGCGGTCGATCCCTCAGGAAACATCTACGTCATCCAGCAGGGGAAGCCCGGCCTTGTGCAGATCCCCAGGAACGGCGAAGGCTATGGCGATCCCATCGAGCTCGTCAAGACCACCGCGCAACCCTCTGATGTGACAAGCGACTCCAACGGAAACGTCTTCCTGGCACAGAGAGCGGAACCGGGCCTGATGGCCATTGACCCCCGAGGTGCCACACGTGGAACGCTCGATAGCTGGAACGGCAAGAACTTGAGGGAGATTTCCGGGCTGGCCGTTGACCGGTCCGGGAACGTCGTCTGCGCGATTGGCCAGCGCGGCGACCTGCTCCGGGTGCCGGTTGGCCAGATCATTGAAACGCGATAGGAACGGAAAGCCGCCCTGCGGGCTTTTGGGTGTGAGTCGTCAGCAGAAGGGGAAGTTTTAAGACCCGAACCGAGGACCTCTCTCATAAAGAATTCCGTAGCAAGATGACAATGCCCGCGAGACGCTGCATGCCGAGGAAGTTCTGGGCTCGGTACTCGTAGCCCAAGCCCACCGCCAGGCGGCCGACGTTATGCAGCCGCGCACAGAGCCGCTCCACTTTCCACCGACGCGTGTAGCGCCGCAACGGCCGACCATTGTGCGTCTTGGCCCGACCGCGCCGACGGGGGAGGCGATCAACTCGATAGCGCCTTCGTGCCGAAGCTTCTCGTCGAGCCAATCGCCGTCGGAGGCGCGGTCGCCGATGAGTTCAACCGCCCAAACATAGACCTCGGGTCACGACAAACAGCAAATGTAGGCTCGCATCGGCAGCCGGCGAACATGACGAACACCACGTGCATCCGGCGGCCGCAGCTCGTGTCACTCCGTCTTCTTCTGCAGCAGATCTTGTTCGTCGAGCGGATAGTCATCCTTTATCCGGCTATCGACGACGATCACCCATCGTGCCGAGGCTCTGTTTGGCGTCGAGCGGTAATGGGCTCTGTGGATGTACTTGGTGCCGATGATGTTGTGAGCCGCGTCATTCGGCAGCAACCGCAGGTATTCCTCGTAGTACTCCGGCCTGATGAATATCAGGTCGCGGGTCTCGCCGTCTTTCTTGTATCGAACAGCGGCGACCGCCTCCCAGTCCCAGTTCAGCTCGTTGTTCAGCGCTCTGTCGTTCTCATCACGTTCGGCAACGACTCTCGACCCGGCGACGGCCTCGACGTCGAAAAAGAAGAAATGCTCGTCGGTCTCGAACCTGGCCAGGCCCGTGAGGTCGCGGACGTCCTGGTCGCTGAGCGTCGGCAGCAGCTCGGTGTAGTCATCCTTGACGTCGTCCCAGGTGTACCTCTTCCCCACGTCCGGCCGTCGGTACGCGGCGATCGGCGCATCGGGCTTCGCGGCCTGATGTTTCAGGCCGTCAACGGGCGTGTTGTCGAATGTCACAAGGCTGATCGAGAAGCCCCAGCCTCCGCCGAGACGATCAACCTTCACGACGAAGTGGTTCCAGCCCTGCTGCAGGTGTGCGGAGTTGGCGACGGTGTCCGGCAAGCTCTTATCGTCCCAGTTGACGATCGAATAGTATCTGCCTGTGTGTATGTTTCGCCCGTTCAGCCACACGCGCATGCCGTCGTTCATGCCGAGCCACATCCTGACCTCCTGGTCCTTCGGCGACCAGACGTACGTCTCGGCATACGCAACGCATTTGTCGGGCGCGTCCGGGAAGACCTTGAGCAGGTCAACAAAGTCGGCCGGGCTCTCATACGGTTTGAAGTTCGCGGCGCCGGGTGTGGTGACGATTTCCTGCTCATTCTCAAGGCTGCAGGCGTTAAGGAGCCTGTAAGCCTTGACGAATCTCAGGAGCCGCGCGTCCCATGTCTCGACGGCGGTTCGTTCGGCCTCATCCTTTTTCTGGTTCTCGTCCCACGCCTTTTGCCACTGCGCTTTCCAGATGTCGAGCTGCTGCTGCGAGTAGATTTCGTTGTCAACGAGCCACTTCTCGAGGGCGTCGCCTTTGCCCGCGACGGCCGGAACCAGGCCGGTGTTCGCGTTCCAG
>CAZJXV010000467.1:0-2103 GCA_964550015.1 uncultured Verrucomicrobiota bacterium | reverse complement strand
TGCCGCCGACGATAATTAGCTTGGCATCCATGGGTCTTCCCGCTCCGGTCGATCCAGGAGGCGAGCGAGGAGCAGGAGCGGGACGTCGAACGGGTCGTGGCTGCGTGGAACAACCCGGCGGCGTTCGTCAGCGCAACGGGCGACACGGTGCGGGTCGGCGCGGAGGTTCCCGGCGGCGGCACGCAGCAGATCGCTGCGCTCGATGGCGCCGGGCGGATTGACCGGCTCGTGCTGCGCGTCACGTCGGATGATCCGCGCGCGCTGCGCCGGGGGATCCTCAAGGCGTACTGGGACGGGGAGGAGGCGCCGTCGGTGTGGGCGCCGCTGGCGGACTTCTTCGGCAACGGCTTCGGCGACGCGCGCTTCTGCTCGCTCTACGTCGGGATGACGGACGACGGGTACTACTGCAATCTGCCGATGCCGTTTGGCCGCGGCGCCCGGCTGGAGATCGAGAACGGGAGCCGGCTGCCGCTCAAGGTCGAGGGCGAGGTGCGGTGGCACCGAACCGCGCGGCCGGGCCAGGACGTCGGGCGGTTTTGCACCCAGTGGCGGCACGAGATCGCGACCGAGGGGCGGCTGTACACGATCCTCGACGCGACAGGGCGGGGCAAGTACGTCGGCTGCAACCTGAGCGTGCAGGGGATCGGGGATATCAGCTACCTCGAGGGGAACGAGCAGTTTTTCGTGGACGGCGAGGAGCGGGCCTCGACGATCGGCACGGGCACGGAGGATTTCTTCAACGGTGGGTGGTACTACAACAAGGGAGTCTTCGACTTGCCGCTGCACGGGCTGGTGGTCAAGACGACGACACGCACGGCGCAATACCGTTACCAGCTTCCGGACTCCGTGGCGTTCGCGCAGTCGCTGGTGGCGAGGATCGAGCACGGCACGAACAACGTTCACCTCGATGATGACTACTCGAGTATCGCGTACTTCTACATGGCGCCGCCGACGAAGCAGGCGTACGAGCCGCCGCCCGCCGCGAAAATGAACTATCCGCGGAAACTGCTGGTGCGTCCGAACCGTCCGTACCAGGGCGCCCGGGGCGACTCGCTGGCGGGTGTCGTCGAGATGCGCGGCGCCACGTTCGCCGAGGACCTGTTCGACGCGGCGCGCTCGTCGGGCAGGAAGGAGTTGGCGTTCTGGGCCGACATCTCCGAGGGGTACCGGGGGACGAACCTGCCGGTGTTTGCGTGGTGGCCGAACGTGAGGCTGGTCCGCAACCCGAAAGGCGATCCGCCGCATCGCGGCGATGTAATCGTGTGCCGCGCGGACAAGCCGGGCGCTGTGCTCGAGTTGCCGCCGGTGACCGAGGCGTCCGGCCCGGACCGGTTCGTGGGGAAGGTGTGGCTTGTGACGGGGCCCGAGTACGGGCAGGTGCGCCTGTCTATGGCGGGCAAGGAGCTCGCGCCGGCGGTTGACTGCTATGCGGAAGAAGTCGCGCCCGGGTCGCCGGTGGCGTTCGGTCCCGTCGAGGTGCCGGAGGGATCGAAGGCGCTTCGGCTCGAGGTGGTTGGGAGGGGCCCCAAGGCATCCGGCTACACGCTCGGGTTGTACGCGGCCAGAGAGCAGCCGGTGCTGATCGAGCCTTCGGCGTGGTGGGTGATCGGGCCGTTTCCGTTCGACCCGGACGGGGGCGAGGAGGCGTTCAAGAAGCCATGGCCGCCGGAGCGGGAAACGAAGCTCGATGCCGAGTACGACGGCGCGGGCGGGCGCGTGAAATGGCGGCCAATGCCCGACGAGATGGCCAAACCCGGCGACTACCAGCTCATGGACTTCAATCGGGGCTTCAGCCCGAACGACCGCGTGACGGCGTATGCGATGACGTACGTGCTGTCGCCGACGGAGCGCGAGGCCGAGCTCCGCGTCGGGAGCAGCGACCCGGTGACCGTCGGCGTCAACGGTACGCGCGTGATTGACAGCTACGCGTTCCGCCGGTGCGAGCCGGACAAGGACACGGCAACGGTCAAGCTGCGGCGCGGGGCGAACGTGTTGTTACAGACACCGAAAGAATCAGGCCGGAGCGAAGTTGTAATAATTTTTGCAGAACACTGGTTTTACCCGCACCGGATGGCGCAGAAAGAACGATTACAAGCCCTTTGT
>CAZJXV010000466.1:0-2149 GCA_964550015.1 uncultured Verrucomicrobiota bacterium | reverse complement strand
GAGGACCTGTCGCGAGTTCTGCGTGAGACCCGCAATGTCAATATCGAGATGGCCGCTTGTGCGAGGCCCGTCGAGCGCCTCGAGCAGCGCTGCGAGTTTCATTCCCCCTACGCCTGTACGAGTCATGTCAGTTCGCCCGCGCGTGAGCTTCATTCTTCACCTCGTCGGGCGGCACTTCGAGATACTCTAACACGTGTGTGCCGATTTCTGCAAATACAGGTGCCACGACCGTGCCGGCGTAATGGTTGGGTTTGACCACGCCGCGCATGGTGACAAGGATCACCACTTCCGGCTCGCGCACCGGCGCGAACCCGACGAACGTTGAGTCGAAAAACGTGTCGGAATAGCGCCCATCAATCACCTTGTGGGAGGTGCCGGTCTTGCCGGCTTGCGAGAAGCGGGGGATGTCGGCGCGGGGCGCGGTGCCTTCCCTGGAGACGACCGCCTGCATCGCGATGGCGATGTCGCGGGCGGCTTGCTCGGAGATAGCTCGGTGGACCACCTTGGGCGGGAACTCCTCCACGACGGCCCCGTTCTGGTCCACGAGGCGGGCGATGAGGCGCGGCTCAACGAGGTTGCCGCCGTTGGCGATCGCGCAGTAGGCGAGCGCAAGCTGCAGCGGGGTGACGGCGATCTCGTGCCCCATTGGAAGGGAGGTCATCGAGTAGCCTGACCACTGGCTCGGCGGGTACAACGTACCCCGGCTCTCATGCGGCAACCGCACGCCTGTGGCTTGTCCGAAGCCGAAGGCCCGGAGCCCGGCGTAGAGGCGTTCCTTGGCGAGCGCCTCGTTGGGGCGGCCGTCCGGTCCGACGCCGAGTGTGGCGGCGACCTTGGCGATGCCGATGTTGCTCGATTTCTCGATGATATCGAAGACGCTGAGCGTGTCGTAGGCGTGTGCGTCGTGAAGCACCCGGCCGACCGGCGTGCGCCAGCAGCCGTGCTCGCAATAAAATTCGCTTTCGAGCGTGACGGTGCGGTAGTGGAGCGCGAGCGCGGCGGTGCACGGCTTGAGAGTGGAGCCGGGCTCGAATTTCTCCTCGAGGCCCGGGTTGGTCGTGCAGTGCCGGGTGTCATTCGTCAGCCGGTTGGGGTCGAAGGTCGGCCGGTTCGCCCAGGCGAGGATTTCGCCGGTCTGCGGCCGGAGCACGAGCGCCGTGATGCTGTCGCAGGCGACCCGATCGGCGGCACGCGCGACGGCCTCCTCGACGAAGGACTGAATGTTCAGATCAATCGTGAGCACCACGTCGGAGCCGTCCACGGCGGGTTGGCCGCGGTCGGCCTTGAGCAGCACCTCGCGCCGCCGGCAGTCCATCCGCTTGATGCGCGACCCGTTGCGCCCGTGCAGCCACCGGTCGGCCTCGAGCTCGATGCCGGTGACGGGATACTTGTCGTCGCGGACGGCCGGTTCGATCTCCTCGTCCTGGCTTGTTTCGTGGCGGACGTAGCCGAGCACGTGGGCGGCGAGCTCGCTGTTCGGATAGGTGCGACGCACCCGGTCCTTGAGGTAGATGCCGCCGTACTCGTAGGGCGGCGTGCTCGATGCCGAGCCGACCTTGGTTATGTCTTCAAAGAAGGCCCGGTCCGCGCGCAGCGCCTCGATCTGTTCAAGCGCTTCCTCGGAGGCTTCGCGCTGGAGGTACTTGAGCTCGCTCGCTTCGTCGAAGGCGCACTGGGCCACTTCGGCCGGGGACTTGCCGAGGATCGCCGCGAGGCGCGCGACCAGCGCATCAGGGTCCTTGGTCTTGGCGGGGTCGGCGATGATGCCGGGCACGAGGCAGATGATCTTGGTCGGCTCACTCAGAGCGAGGCACTTGCCGCGGCGGTCGAGGATGCGGCCTCGGGCGGGGTAGAGGGTGATGTTCCGCTCGTGCAGGGCGAGCGCTTCCTTGACGAAGAAGTCGTGGCGAACGATCTGGATATGGAAAAGCTTGGCACCCAGTGCCAGGAACGCGCCGATCAGCATGACCACGACGACCGCGCACCGTATGCGATGGAGCCTGTTCGGCATGGGGGCATCTCTCCTGTGAATCAGTTCGGAGGCCGTCGGCCCCCTTGCTCCCGACGACGCGGACGTGGTCTTTGGGAGGAAGGAGGGGAGGGAGAATGGAGGGGTGGGGGGGTAGGAGTGAAGAAGTGTCTTGACCTG
>CAZJXV010000465.1:0-2155 GCA_964550015.1 uncultured Verrucomicrobiota bacterium | reverse complement strand
CCAGCGTCAGAAAGTCCGCGTACATGATCTCCGCCACCGGCCGCATGCCCATCATCGCCGCGCCCGTCGCCGCGCCCGCAATCGTGTTCTCGCTGATCGGCGTGTCCCGCACCCGCTCCTCGCCGAACTCCTCGTACAGCCCCCGCGTCGCGCCGTACGCCCCGCCGTAAATGGCCACATCCTCGCCCATCACGAACACGGCCGGATCACGCCGCATCTCCTCCGCAATCGCGTCCCGGACCGCCTCCCAATAGAACCGCTCAGGCATCCTGTCCAGCCTTCCAGCCTTACATCGTCAATGGCAGTAGGTCTACGATTCGAATCTCCGCCGGCCCGTGGTGAAGGGGCCACGCTCGTGCGTGCTTGCGCAGTTCCTCAGCCGCGAAGCGGCGACGGAACCTAGCCTGGGGCGTAAGCCCCAGGAAGCCTGACCGACGCAGCAACCTTCTTGAGCGCCGAAGGTGCGACAGAGAACCTGTCCTCATTCGGCTGCATTCAACAACCTCACTCCACGTACAGAAAATCGTACAGCTCCGACTCGTCCGGATACGGACTCTCGAGCGCGAACGCCGTCGCCGCCTCGATCGCCTCCCCGACGGCCTTTTCCACGGCCCCGATCTCTCCAGCGGACGCGACCTTCGCCTCGACGAGCCGCCGCTTGAACAGCTCGATCGGGTCCCGCTCCGTGCGGTAGTGCTCCTCCTCCTCGCGCGTCCGGTACTTGCGCGGGTCGCTCCGCGAGTGGCCGTAGTAGCGGTACGTCCGCGCCTCGATCAGCGTCGGCCCCGCGCCGGCCCGCGCCCGGCCGACCGCCTCCGCGACCGCCTCGCGCACCGCGAGCACGTCCTGCCCGTCCACGGCCGTCCCCGGCATCCCGTAGCCGCTTGCCCGGTCGCTGATGGACCCCACCGCGCACGCCCGCTTCGTCGAGACGCTCATCCCGTACAGGTTGTTCTCGATGACATACACCACCGGCAGCTTCCACAGCCCCGCCATGTTGAGCGACTCGTGGAACACCCCGTTATTGCACGCGCCATCGCCGAAAAAGCACACCACCACCCGCCGCTCGCCCCGCATCTTGATCGCCAGACCCGCCCCCGTCGCCACGGGTATGTTGCCGCCCACGATCCCCGTCGCGCCCAGGTTGCCCTTCGCCACGTCCGCGATATGCATCGAGCCCCCCCGGCCGCGGGAGTACCCCGTCGACTTGCCGCACAGCTCCGCCATCATCTCGGGCAACTGCCCCCCCTTCGCAATGCAGTGCCCGTGGCCCCGGTGCGTCGAGGTAATCACGTCCTCCGGCCCCAGCGCCGCGCACGCCCCCACCGCCACCGCCTCC
This sequence comes from uncultured Verrucomicrobiota bacterium, assembly GCA_964550015.1. Taxonomy (GTDB): domain Bacteria; phylum Auribacterota; class JABMQX01; order JAFGEW01; family JAFGEW01; genus CAZJXV01. The sequence continues at coordinate 816 of CAZJXV010000465.1, read as the reverse complement.
TGGCCCGCGTACAGGTGCGACGCCCCCGTGATCACGTTCCGGCTCAGCAGCTCAAAAACCTTGTCCTCAAAAAAACGGATCTCCAGCATCTGCCGCAGGTAACCGAGCAACGTCTTCTTGTCGTCGTCCGCCACTATCGAAGCCTCCAGATCCCGACCGATCAGAAACCGCAAGAGCCGCGATTATACGCCGACCCACACCCAGAGTCCACGATCACCCGCCCCTCGCCCGATCCGCGCGAACCGTTCCGCCCCCATCGCATTCGCTGGACGGATTCGTCGGACTCGGTGGACACCGCAGCTGGCTGCGTCCGAGGCGGCTTGATGCCGTGTATGGTCGCGTGAGTAGCATGCACGTTTCTTTTTTTTTGAAATTCTCGCTTGACAGCCAAATAGATGTAGGGCATAATAGCCGATGATTGGGAACAGGTTCTTCCACCACCCGAGCACGCACCCCCTTTCCCCCGGAATGCACACCAACTCCCTATGAGGAGGTAGCCATGAACTGCAAGCTCTCTCTCATGGTATTCGTCTGTGTCGCCGCGGCGCTTCTCGCGGGCACGGCCTGTTCGTCGGAGACGGCCGACGAGGTGCGCCGCCTTCGAGAAGATGAAAAAGACTACGAAGCTGCCATTGCCCTCGCCCAGCAATTCCTTGACGGTTATCCTCAGCTCGACGTCGAGCGCCAGGCCGTGCAGTTTGAGCTTGGTCGTGCGCAATACGGTGCCAAGGACTACGCCGCAGCCCTGGCAAGCCTGCGCGGCCTTGTCGGGGACTACTCGGTGACCTCGCTCGACAAGACCGCCGAGTCCTTCGT
>CAZJXV010000464.1:0-2166 GCA_964550015.1 uncultured Verrucomicrobiota bacterium | reverse complement strand
CGGCGTGGACGACGGCATGGGCGGCATCACCTGGACCGAGCTCGGCGAGTACCAGCTCACCAAGGCGACCGAGTCCGCCACCTACACGCACGGCGACACCATTGACTTCGGGGGCGTGACCGCACAGTACGTGATGATCAGCACGCGTGTATGGGACCACGCCACGAAGCCCGGCACCTATGGCGAGACCATTTCAGGGCTGAGCGAGCTCCGGTTCCACGGCACCGCCATCCCTGAGCCGGCCACCATGCTTTTGGCCGGCCTTGGCGCGTTCGCCCTGCTCCTGAGACGCCGCAAGCGCTAAAGCAACCCAAAACGCAAAGCAAACTCAAACGCCCCCGGCCTCAACAGCCGGGGGCTTTCTTGGCATGCATCAGCAGCGACCCCCCAAAGCCGCCAGGCCCCTCGTCTCACCGCCATACACCGCGTCGCCCGCTTCCACCAAGTATCTTCCATATGCCACCGGCTTCAGTCGGTGGTCACTGAACCTTAGCAGAATCCTTACCGAGCCGGCTTCAGCCGGCTTCTCGACAATCGTCTTCAGACACGACACCGATTGGTGTCTTCCGCCCCAACCTCCCCTTCGCAATCGCCGCCCCACGTGCTACCCTACACGCAAGACAACACGCCGCCCCCGGCATACGCACAAGGGGAAAACCGATGACCGACAAGCCGATGACCCCCATCGAAGCCCTCCACCTCGCCCTCGACGAGGAAAGGAAAGCCGTCGCCCTCTACACCCGCCTCGCCAAGGAAGCCACGGCCCAGAGCACCCGCAAAATGTTCGAGTTCCTCATCGGCGAGGAAACGAAACACATAAAGCTCATCCAGGACGAACTCGACACCGGCGCCTATCAGGACATGTGACCCCCCGCCTCGACGGCCGCTGCCCCCGCACGCCTCCTTGCGCGGAGGCGCTCAACGGCCAGCCGCACGCCCACGACCACCAAAATGAGCCCGCCGAACAGGCCGAGCTCCGTGAGCGCCACACCGACGTTGTGCAGGCTCACAATGTCCGCGTAGGTCAGCTTCTCGATCCGAGGCAAAACGCCGATCGGCGCGTAGAAGGATTTGTCCCACACGGGCCAGAAGATGCTGACCCCGTATGGCGCTTTCGTATCCTCGTTCATCATGTCGAGCGCTATATGCGCGACGAGCGCCGCAAAAATCATCGCCGCCACGCCCACACGCGCCGCCCTGGAGTGCGGCTTGACGATCCGCGCCACGACGAACCACACGAGCGCCACGCCCACGGCGAAAAAGACCGTGTGCGTCAGCGACCGATGCATCGTATGCGCCCAATCAATCCGCCCCGCCGCCGCCGGCACGACGAAGTCGAAATCCGGCAGGATGCTGAATCCGACGCAGAGCGCGAGCCACCCCCACGCGTGCATAGCCCGCCGCCTCGGCACGCTCGCCGCGTAGAGCGCCACACCCATCAACCCATGTCCGACCGGCGAGGCCATCACTCAATCCTTATCTCGGAAAATAGGGACAGTCACCTATTTTTCTAACAACGCCGCCATGCTCAGCCCCACGCGAGGCCGCTCGACGAGTCGCATCCCCGCAGCCTCGAACGCGTCGAGCACCGCGCCAAAAGTTTTTTGGGAGACGTGCAGTTTCGGCTCAGCCACCAGCAGCTTGCCGCCCGGCTTGAGGCCGACGCACAGCGCCCGGGCAAGCCCCGCCCGGTCGCGCACCTCATGGCTCATCCAGAAAACGAGGCCGAAATCAACCTCGCCCCTGAGGCCGAGCGCGCCGACCTCGCACTCGTGCGTCCGGATGCGGTCCGCTACGTCGGCCCGCCTGGCCCGCCCCATGAGTACGCCGAGCACCTTCGGCCGCAGGTCCACCGCAAGCACCCGGCCGCCCGGGCCGACCAGCCTCGCCATCTCGACCGAGAAAAACCCCATGCCGCAGCCAAGATCCAGGGCCGTCATGCCCTCGCCAAGGTACGGCGCGAGCATCCGCTCCGGCTTCTGGAACAGCCGGCGCACCGGATTGTCAAACGCGTAGTTAAACCACCAGGGGTACAGATGCACTGCAACTCCTCGAAAAGATCACCCGTCGCGTTGACAGGCGCTACGGCCTATGCTACTTCACCTCGGCGCAAAACACCAACGTATCGCCACCACGAAAGGACCCGCACCATGAAGCTCGGCGTTT
>CAZJXV010000463.1:0-2180 GCA_964550015.1 uncultured Verrucomicrobiota bacterium | reverse complement strand
CACTCAATCTCGCCGTCGGCCTGTCCGACCTCGTCGTGGGGCTCAAGGATCTTGTTGCCGACGCCTTGATGATTGCGCTCTTCGTGATAGTGCGCCAGGTATTCGCGAATCGCATGGCGAAGCATGGTCTCGCCGAAGAAGATCATCCTCTCCAACGTTTCTTCCTTGATGCTCCTCATGAAGCGTTCCAAGTGCGGATTCATCTGCGTCGTCAATTGCACCGGATTGCGACGATGCGTGCCGGAGTTTTCGCGTAACGCATCGGTTTCATCCGCTCTGTGGTCGCGAATTCAGGCTGGTGACTTATCGCCAGAACTGGGGTGAGGATCGCGTCTACTTTCACGACGACCAGGGGCAGTTAAGGGCGCTTCCTGCCGGCTGGACCAGCCTGGGAGCGGACGATCCCTTCGTCGTCGTCTCCGCTGGTCGATCGGCCTTTCGGGTGGTCGATCTGCTGGAACTGGTCGGTCTGCTCCAGGGACTTCAGGAGACCGGTCACGATGCGTAGGTGTCAAGGAGATTACGCCGTATATGTCAAGGGGATTATGCCGCCAGGCCAGGGCGGGGCTAGCGGAAATGCCGGGCCATATGGTGAGAAGTCTGCAACAAACATGGCGGTTATCTGTCGAAATCGCATTGACAGGGGCGGCAGTAGCGGCATAATTATGCTTACACACCGGAATCGCGGCAGGAGGGCCCGTCATGAGCAAGGACCGCCAGGATCCCAAATACGAAACGCTTCGCCAGTATGGCGCGCTCAACCGGGCGGCCGAGGCGGTTCGCGACGAGTTCTTCATCAACCACGAGTTCTTCGACCCGCGCGATCTGGTGCAGGTGAAGTACGAGATGCTGCGACGCGTGCGCATCGACGGCGTGTCGGTCCGCCAGGCGGCACGAGACTTCGGCTTCTCCCGAACCGCCTTGTATCAAGCGCTGGCATTGCTGGAAGAACAGGGGCTGCCGGGGCTGATTCCCAAGCGCCCCGGCCCCAAGGGAGCCCACAAGCTCAACGACGCGGTGCTGGAGTTTATCCAACAGCAACAGCAAAGCGCGGACGAACCTCTGCGGGCCGACGTATTGGCCGAGATGATATCCAGCCAATTTGGCTTCTCCGTTCACCCCCGCAGTATCGAACGCGCCCTGGCAAGGCGACGAAAAAAGGGGCTCTAGCAAGCCGGGCAGACCTTACCTGGTTCCGTGGTGCATCGGCCGAGGAGTGGAAGGTGCGATACGAAGGCGTGCGGCGGCAAGCCGTCCAGGAGCGACATTCCCTGGGGAACGGATGGGAGCTGGCGCTGTTGGTTCGTCGCGGCGTTGTGGCCTGGATGCGTGCTTGGCCCATAGTAGACGAATCACAGACGCCGTGCCCCCACGCCGCCTCTTTGAGGGGCGATTCGTCGGCGGCACCCATCACGATTCCCTCGTCGGTGTGCGACGAGATCACTTCGGTGCTGGTCAGCATGATCCTGCCGCAACGATCTGCGGTACTCGCATCGAGCTCTTGAAGAGAAAGGAGTCCCAGGCATGAGCATGCCGGAAAAGGTTCAGGCGAGGCATCTAAAACGAGACGCGTATCTCTACGTGCGACAATCGACGCTGCAACAAGTGCTGGAAAACACCGAGAGCACCGAGCGTCAGTATGCTCTGCGCCAACGGGCGGTCGCCTTGGGCTGGCCGCTGGAGCGGATCATGGTGATCGACAGTGATCTCGGCCACTCGGGCGCCTCGTACGAGGACCGGGAAGGTTTTCAGCAGTTGGTCGCCGAAGTCGGGATGGGACATGCCGGCATCGTGTTGGGTCTGGAGGTGTCACGACTGGCACGCAACTGCAGCGACTGGCATCGCTTGCTGGAAATCTGCGCGCTGTCGGACACCCTGATTCTCGACGAAGATGGGCTGTACGATCCCGGCCATTTCAACGACCGCCTGCTGTTGGGCCTCAAGGGCGCCATGAGCGAGGCCGAATTGCACGTCCTGCGGGCGCGGCTGCAAGGAGGACTGGTGAACAAGGCCCGCCGCGGCGAACTAAAACTGCGGCTCCCTGTGGGCTTGGTCTACGACGCGCAAGACCGCGTGGTGCTCGATCCCGACCAGCAAGTGCAAGGATCCTTGCGGACCTTCTTCCAAACGTTCCAGCGCGCCGGGACGGCGTCGGCGACCGTCAAATTCTTTCAGCAGGA
>CAZJXV010000462.1:0-2197 GCA_964550015.1 uncultured Verrucomicrobiota bacterium | reverse complement strand
GCACACACCGGGCTGGCTTCCAACCAGCTCCAGCCTGAGCAGAACGCCCAGATTTAGGAGATGGGATGACCCAATTGGAAACCCGCACCGTCACGGTTGACGAGTGGGAAATGCGCGAGGCCGGCGACGGTATGAGCTTCGCCGGCTACGCCGCCGTGTTCAACTCCCCCAGCCAGCCGTTGCCATTTACCGAAACCATCGCCCCTGGCGCGTTCAGCCGCACGCTCGGATCGCGCAACAACGTGCGCATGTTGATGAACCACAACCCCGAGAAGGTGCTCGGCTCAACTCGCTCGGGCACGCTGCGCCTTGCTGAGGACGGTCACGGCCTGCGCGCTGAAGCCACGCTGCCGCCGACCACGGTGGGCCGCGATCTTTCTGTGCTGATGCAGCGCGGGGATGTTGACTCCATGTCCTTCGGTTTCACCGTGCCCGCTGGCGGCGACTCATGGAGCGACGACGGCGCGAAGCGCGAGCTGCGCGAAATCAACCTCTTTGAGGTTTCCGTTGTGACGTTCCCGGCCTACGAGGCCACGACAGCCCAGGTGCGCGCGGTTGACGCGCTCGCCGACAAGACTGGCGAGGACGCCAACGACCTCGCTGGAGCACTCACCGCCCTTGAATCGGGCAGCGAGTTGACCCGCGACCAGGCCGCTTTGCTGTCCACAGTTGTGGACAAACTGAGCCCTGAAACCGAGCCCGAGGTTGACGACGAGATCGTTGACGACCAGGGCGATGTTGTCGCCGCGCTTGACTTGCTGCGCGCCAAGCTTGACCTGGCTTACAAGGCCATCTGAAACTTCCTCGACGTCGCGGGAGCCCCGCGTCGAGAAGAACCCGCCGGGGAGCCCCGCGGGCCTGTCCATCCTGCGCAACCTTCAAATCACGAAAGTAGGTGTTCACCTTGTCTGACTTCCTGACGAAGCAGATGGAGGCGCGCCAGCGTGCATGGAACGAGGCCAAGGAGCTTCTCGACATCGCTGCCGCCGAATCACGCGACCTCACCGCTGAGGAGCGCGAGAAGTACGACCGGATCAACGCTGACCTTGACCAGCGCGCTGCGCTCATCAAGGACGTGCAGGCCGCTGAGGCCCGCGAGGCTGAGATCGCCGCTTCTATGGCTGGCCGGGAAGATGTTGCCCGCCCGGTGGAGTCCCGCGAGGCTGCCCCGCAAACCGATGCGGACATTCTTCGCGAGATGATCGCTGGCGAGCGTCGCGCGCACCGTTTCAACTTCGAGACGCGCGATCTTGGCAAGGCCACCAGCAACGCGCCAAATGTGACCACATTTAGCGATGTTGTCATCGACCAGGCTCGGTTGGTAGGACCGATGATGGACCCGAGCGTCGTCACCGTCCTGACCACCGCGTCGGGCGAGGACTTGGTGCTGCCGAGCCTGTCGGCTTGGTCAACCGCCAACTATGAGGCTGAAGCCGCAGCGATTGACGAGGAAGACCCCGCTTTTGGGAAGACCACGCTGAAGGCGTACAAGTACGCCTTCCTCGTGCAGGTCTCGCAGGAGTTCCTGACTGACAGCAACATCGACGTCATTGGATTCTTGGGCCAGCAGGCTGGCAACGCCATCGGGTACGCGGTGAACGACCGCCTCACCCTTGGCACTGCCGCTACCCCCGAGCCCAACGGAATCGTCGTTGCTTCAACGCTGGGCAAGACCGGCGGCACCGCCGTGTCCGGCACGCGCGGCACCGGCGAGTTCAATGCCGACGAGCTCATCGACCTCGTCTACAGCCTTGACGGTGCGGCTCGCCGCCTGCCCGGCTTCGGGATCATGGCCTCGGGCGCGAGCATCGGTGCGATGCGCAAGCTCAAGACCAGCGGCGGCGACTATGTGTTCGTCCCGACGATTCAGCCGGGACAGCCCGACTCGATCCTCGGCTACCCGCTGATTGAGAACCCGCATATCGCGGCACAGGGTTCGGGCGCCAAGTCCGTTCTTGCTGGTCACTTCCCCAGCTACTACACCCGCATGGTGGGTGGCATTGACGTGGCACGCTCCGATGACTACGCCTTCAACACCGGCCAAGTCACGCTGCGCTTCCAGGTCCGCGTCGACGGCAACCTGCCGCAGACGTCGCACGTCAAGCACTTCATCGGCGGCACCGCCTAGTCACTAGGCGCCCCACAAACGTGAGCAGCCCGGCGCTTTGCGCAGGGGGCGCCGGGCTGCTCACACTCA
>CAZJXV010000461.1:0-2198 GCA_964550015.1 uncultured Verrucomicrobiota bacterium | reverse complement strand
GGTTGGCATAGACGATCACCTCGCCCGCGCTCCAGGCCACGATGGCATCAATTGCCGACTCCGCCATCGCCCAGAAAAAGCGCGTCCGTGCCTCGGCCCGCTTCAGTTCCGTGACGTCCTGCACGCTGACGAGCAGCCGGGGGCCGTCGCCGCCCGTGAGCCGGCGGACCGACAGCGTCGCCGGGAAAGTCAGGCCCGCCCGGTCGCGCAACTCGACAACGTAGCTGCCCACGAAGTCCTTGCCTTGAACGCCGTCCAGCAGCTCCTGGAGGCCGGCCTGGCCGTTCGCGAACAACTCCGCCAGGGGCAGGCCGGCGGGCAGCGGCGCGTCGCCGTCGAAGAGGAACAGCTCGCGGCACGCGCGGTTGGCCTCCACCACGCGCCACTCGTCCCCTTCCGCCACGAAGATGCTCTCCGGCGCCAGCTCGAAGAACAAGCCACCCCGCTCATCCTGTGCGGCGCCGCACGGGTGGCCTGACTCGACGCTGCTCGCGACGGGCTCGTCAGCTCTGGTCACGCATTCGCTCCCGGCGGCCGGGGCAGGGCAAGCCGTCACACGCTCCCACTGCCGGATCGGCCGCCACCATTCTCTGGTGCCGTTTCCCAGGTCTCTGGGGCCGTTTTCCGGGGAGTTGCCTCAGAAATGTTTTCGGCACAAAGCGGTGGCGACCTGAACGGAAATATCGAGGAATCGAGGGGAAAAACAGCCGCCTCCGGGCGCCGCCTCCGGGCGCCGCCTCCGGGCGCCGCCTCCGGGCGCCGCGTCCGGGCGCACCTATTTCCAGAAATCGTAGTCCTTGGGCGGGATCTCGCGCACGAGCCGGAGCTTACCGTCGTAGCGCCGAATCAGGCGCAGCTTGGCCGGGTCCTCTCGGTCATACACGAACGCGTCGCGCCAGCGCAGGCGCCCGTGGCGGCCGTACACGCGCACCTCCGTGAACCGGCCCCGCTCATCGTACTCCCACTGGCGCTCTTCGATGAGCCCCGCGTCGGCCGAAAACTGCTGAAACCCGACCACCCGGTCCTGCTCGTCGTAGCTGATGGTCAACCGCGACTCGATCGTGAGTGTGGATTCCTTGTGCACGTCCGGCGTGTACGTGCGTTCCTCGACGACCCGGCCCTTCGGGTCGAAGTCCACGCGCACCTCGCTCACCAGCGCGCCGGTGTTGTCGTGCAGCGCCATCCGCTCGGCACGGCCCCGCGTGAGGTAGAAGCGCCAGTGCTCCTGGGTGGTGGCCTGCTTGCGGGTGATCTCCCCCACACCCCGCGTCGCACCGCTCGCCTGGCGGCGCACGGCCTGGTAGTAGCGGACCTCGTCGTAGTCTTTCTTCTGCAGGCACCCGCCAAACAGGCAGCCGGCAAGCACGCCGGCCGCCAGGGCCGCCGCGACCGCCGCCGGGACTCTGCCGCTGCGCTTCATGGCCGTGGACTCTCGCCTCCCGGGCGCGACTAGAACGTAAGCTTCACGCCGACGGTGAACCGCTCGTTATTGAAAAGCTGGGCCTGGAAGTCGGCCATGACGAGCGGCGTGATCCGCCACGTCAGCCCCACCACCGCGCTCAGGTCGTCGGTGGTCTCGTAATTGAGGACCCGCTCGAACGTCTCGTCCGAGAACGTGACCTCCTGCGTCGTGTTGACCTCCGTCTCCACGTTCGTGAACCGCACGCCCGCGTAGGGCAGGAAGCTGCCGAGCCGGTACTGCACCATCGGCGTCACGCTCAGCTCGCGCCAGTCGATGTCGTTGATCGTCGACACGAGCGTGGGAACCACGTCGAGCTGCGACGCCTCGCCCTCGACGTCATCGAAGTTGCCCGTGAGAAACGCCAGCTCGACGGCCAGCAGCAGCTCGTCGGTCACCGGGTAGCGCATGATGGCCGACACCCCGTAGATCAGCGAGTCCGAGCTCGACAGCACCGTGTCGAACCCGCTGTCCGTGCTGTGCGTCTGCGTCAGCTCGTAGTCGGCCAGCCCCAGCGTCGCGCGCAGCTCCACGTAGCCGAACGAAACCCACGCCACCGTCAGCTCCAGGCTGTCGAGCTGTTCCCCCACGGCAAACTGCTCCAACACCTCATCGAGCTCCGTGATCGGCACCGACGCGCCCGTGAACCCCAGGTCGTAGTCGCGCGTGCTGTACGCCAGCGACACGGTGAACATCCCCTTGCGCTCCTCGTCCGAGAGGAACTGGCCCCACGCGCGCG
>CAZJXV010000460.1:0-2221 GCA_964550015.1 uncultured Verrucomicrobiota bacterium | reverse complement strand
GCCCCTTCGGGGCAAAGCTGCGAAGGGCAAAGGCGGAGTTTTTCAACAGGCCCTGGCGCCCGAGGCTACGTCATGCTGCCCGCGGGGCGGGCTCGGCTCCGGCTGGGCGCGACTTCCACCACGGCTTGCTGGCCTTCGGCCGCCGAGGACGGCGGCATTACGTCCAGCCGTATTCGTAGCCGGCTTCGTAGAGGGCGACGATGTTCTGCGGCGGGGTGACGGGCTGGATGTTGTGGCAGGGGGCGATGATGTATCCGCCGCCGGCGCCGAGGATGCGCAGGTTGTCGAGGACTTCCTGGCGCACGTCGTCCACGGAGCCGAAGGGCAGTGTGTGCTGGTTGTCCATGCCGCCGTGGAAGACGAGGCGGTCGCCGAAGTCGCGCTTGAGGCCCTGGCGTTCCATTCCCTTGCAGCGCCACTGAATGGGATTGAGCACGTCAATGCCGATGCCGATCATGTCGGGGATGATCTTGCGGATGGCGCCGTCGTTGTGGTGGAAGACGTACCCGCCCGCGTCGTGCACGAGGTCGGTCATTTTTTTCATCCACGGCAGGAAGAACTCGCGGATCTGCTCGGGCGCGTACATCAGGTCTTCCTGGGCGCCCATGTCCTCAGCGACGTAGCTGTACAGCACCTGGCCGGGGATGGCTTCGTAGATCCGGCGCGTGTTCTCGTAGGCGAAGGCGAAGAGCTTGTCGAGGCAGTGGCGGACAATCTCGGGGTTCATGATGAGGTCCATGAATGCCTGGGCCTCGCCCCGCAGGTTTTTGTAGAGGAGGAAGGGCTCCGAGCCGCCGCCGACGACGGGGCGGTGCTCCTTGCCGCGTATGGAGGCCGGTATGGCTGAGTAGTCGTACCAGTCGGGGCTGGGCCACGTGTAGTTCCGCTCGATTTCCTCGATGGAGCCGTACTGGGCGAGCGGGGAGTTGACGGCCTCCTTGTAGGCGCCGGTCCCGTAGTCCACCATCCGGTATTGGAGCCCGTACTCGTCATGGTCCTCGGGGATCTTGGGGCCCGCGTACGTGGGTTCTATGCCGACGGGCCGGTCTATGTGCAGCCTCTCGCACATCTCGTCGTCGGTCTCGACGCCGAGGTGCTTCTTGAGCTTGTCGGTCACCTCGGACGTGGCCCAGTAATCCATGGGCACGCGATCGGGCTGTTCGCGCTTCAGAACGGCGAGCCACCGCTCGCGCGGCGTCATCGTTTCCTTCGGCATTGCCTGCGTGATCCTGCTGAGTGGAATCGCTCGGCGCGAAACAGTACGAGGACGCACGCGGGATGTCCAGACCGATCTCTATCGAGCGATCTTCGTGCGGCCGATCTCGACGGCGCGGTGGTGTGTCCTGAGCTTTGTGCGCGGCTTGAGGCGGCGGGTGCGGTCGGAGACGGCGGTGGCGCCCAGGCGGATGGTGACCTGGCCGGGCGGCGCGTCGGGCGGGACCGTGAACGTGTGCTCGTCGAGCACGAGGGCGGGCGGGACGGCCGCGCCGGCGGCGACGGGGAACACGGCGTTGTGGTCGGCCTGGAAAAGGCGCCGGTCGCCGGCGACGAAGTGGACGAAGACCTGCATGAAGTCGTGCTTGACGGGGCCGTCGAGCTCCCAGACGAGGCGCAGGGTGGCGGGCCGGCCCGGTCTGAGCGGCGAGGGCGTGAGCGTGTAGCCGACGAGGGACACGCCGTGGGGGAAGCGGCATCGGGCGTTCTTTTGAGGGGTGAGGGCGGCGAGGACTTCGGCGGCCTTCTCGTCGTGGGGGGCGAGGCGTTCGAGGTTGGCGCGAATGCCCGGGAACGTCTCGAACGACCGCTCGAAGCAGCGCATGGCTTTGTCCGTGTGCCCGGCCTGATCGAGGCGCACGCCGCGCCGGTGGTACCAGTCGGCGGTAGCGATGCGTGCCGTGCCGGTGAGCGTCAGGCCGTTCCACCTGAGCCCGGGGAAGGCGGCATAGTCCACGGGCGTTTTTTGGACGATGCAGGCCGTGTAGTGGGCGAAGTCGTGCGTGTCGAAGGCGACCTCGCCGAGCGTGGCGTCGGCGAGCAGCCGCTCGAGTTCGGGCGCGTGGGCGGTTTCGACGACGACGGCGACTCCGGGCCGGATGGGCACGAGGCGCTCGACGTGCGACCGGGGGTGCGCGTACTCGTACCGGGGCCACACGGCGGGGCGCGGCGCGGGGGCCGTCTCGATCTTGCGGCTGAGCCACTCGTCGCAGATGGCGAGCTCGAC
>CAZJXV010000459.1:0-2228 GCA_964550015.1 uncultured Verrucomicrobiota bacterium | reverse complement strand
AGGGCGCCGGATTAGGCTCGTAGATTTCATACATATCGAGCTTGGGACACGTCGAGACAAGGAAGCCATTCTTGGCCAGAAGCTTCTTGTGCTCGGCCGGCAACCCGGACAGCGTTTTGCCGTCCTCAACGTTACTGAAATCTGCCTCGACCTTGTAGGTCAGAACGGACGGCACAACGCTGACCTTGGCCGTCTTCGCCGCTGTCGAAGCATCCTTTTCGGCATCGGGCAGATGCCACTCATCCGGCTTCGACCCGCAGCCAGCGACGAGGAGAATCGACGCGATGATAGGTAATACGGCAGTCACCGCTCGGGATGTCTTGCACATGAACGTCTCCCCTCAAACCAAGTCCACCGGGCTCTTGGGCCCAGTCTGTGAAACGTCATAGAGGCGGCAAGGCAATGGTGTGATTTCGGTTGGTGCGCGATCCGCCGTCGGTGCGTGGCTGAACCACGAAGACCGGGGCACGTGAAACAGACCTTCCGGCGTGCAAGTTGACCACAGCAGCCCCGTGACGTCAAGGAGATTGCTGACGTCGCCGCGACCCATCCGCCCACAGGCTCACCCCCAGGGCGTTTTCCCGCCAACGCCCCCCTGCTCTGGCCGAGCGTGCGGCAATCCGGCGGGCCGTTCAGCAGACGGAGGTTTTTCGAAACGTCCCGATCCGCGAAAGAGATCTCAGTTGAAGATCTCTACAAGCAAGGCGGTGGCTTCTGAAACAGCCATCTTGAAAACCGCCACGAGCGCATCCAGAACGGTACGGAAACTATACCCCAACGCCTTTAACATCTGGCCCACCTGGCTGGCCGTCTTGCCGAACACGGCCTTGAGTGCTTGCGCAATCTGCGCTGCCGAGTAGCCGAGATGTTTGAGTCGTGAGGCCACCTGGGACGCAGTCCGGCCGAACACGCTCTTCAATGCCTTGGCCACCTCTATGGCCGTGTACCCCAGCGCTTTCAGACGCGAAGCCACTTGGGCCTCGGTCCGCCTGAACACATTCTTCAGTGCTGTGGCGATCTGCCTAGCTGTAGAGCCGAGCTGTTTCAGGCGCGACGCCACTTGCGATTCCGTCTGGCCGAAGACCTCCTTCAACGCGCGCGCTGTTTCCTGGGCTTGAAATCCAAGCTGCTTCAGTCTTGGAGCAACGTGTGACACTGTCTCCCCGAACGTTTCCTTCAATGCCGTCGCGACCTCGATGGCACTGCATCCAGCCTGCACGAGCCAGGTGGCGACGTCGGAGGCAGTTGACCGGTACACCTGCTTCAGCGCGGAAGCGATCTCCGCGGCCCTGAACTTCAATGCCTGCAGTATGGAGGCGACCGCCGATCCGCTCTTGCTGAACACAACCTTCATGGCCTCGGTTATTTCTCTAGCCGAAAAGCCGGCCCGCCTCAGGATCTCCGCGGTTCGCTCTGCCGTCTCATTGAACTCTGTCTTGAGCTTCACGGCGATTTCAATGGCCGTCTTGCCTGCCGCCTTCATCCTGGCCGCGAGTTGATCGGCGGTCTCTTGCAGGTCGGCTCTTCGCCGCGCTACCAGCAAACGCTTCCGTAGCTCTTTCTCGCGGGCCTGTGCGATCTTCGTCAGCGCTTTCAGGGCTGTGTTCAGGCTGTCGAGTGTTTTCTGATCCCTTGCGGGATCTTGACTCCGAAGCTTCAGAAACGCGCTCAGCAACTCCTTCGAGGAAATCGCCGACAGAGCACGCCCCTTCGCGGCGGCCATGATGCACTGGGCCAGTCTGCGGCCCGACTTGCCGCGCAGCGAAGCGAGATCCGCCGCGGTCAGTCTGTACTTGTTCAGAAGCTGAGCAGTTTGAATGGCCACTTGTTTGAAGCCCTCGTCCAGCTTCTTGACGTCGTATTTCGTCACCGCCTGTGCTGCTGTCGCCGGCGGCGACCACAGGAACCACGTCACCACAACGGCTATGAGGCAGGTACTTTTCATCGTGTGTTTCCTCCTCCCACAGTGAGTGTATCCTCAGCACACGTGGCAGACCTTCCGCTGCAGGTCTTCAGCAGGAGAGGCTCTTGAGGCCGGGCGTTGAATCGCGGTTCCCGGCGCCGCGCCTACACACGCTAGCACATGCCGTCGTTGAGCTCAAGTGGATCGTCGAGTTGGGTGGCGTACCTGGCGCGTCCGCGCTACTTGCGCCGTACGTTGCCCGTGCCGTTCTTGACGTTGCCGGGAGCGGCGCCCGACCTGCCGGGCGTCACCTCCGCTCCCGACG
>CAZJXV010000458.1:0-2259 GCA_964550015.1 uncultured Verrucomicrobiota bacterium | reverse complement strand
TGCCCCAGGTCACCGCCACCTGCGACTGCGCCGCCGCGCGCGACGCCTACTTCCTGCGCACCCGCCGCTACGTGCCCATCATCACCGACGGCGGCATGAGCGTCGGCGGCGACGTGTGCAAAGCGTTCGCCTGCGGCGCCGACGCCGTCATGGTCGGCTCCGCCTTCGCTGCCGCCAAGGAAGCCCCCGGCGGCGGCTACCACTGGGGCATGGCCACGCCCCACCGCAACCTGCCCCGGGGCACGCGCATCCACGTCGGCACCACCGGCACCCTCGAGCAGATCCTGTTCGGACCGGCCACCCTCGACGACGGCTCCCAGAACCTCGTCGGCGCCCTCAAAACCTCCATGGGCAACCTCGGCGCCGCCGCCATCCGCGACATGCACGGCGTCGAACTCATCATCGCGCCCGCGATCAAGACCGAGGGCAAGGTCTTCCAACAGGCCCAGCACGTCGGCATGGGCAAATAGACACTCCCGCGAACCGCGCCTCGCGAGGTGCCCGGCATGAACAACGCGCCCCGGCTGCCCGCCGACCTGCACGTCCACTCGGACTGCTCGCCCGACGGGCACCACAGCATCAACGACATGTGCGAGGCCGCCCGCGAGCTCGGCCTCGGCGCCGTCTGCTTCGTGGACCACTGGGACTTCGACGAGCAGGACCCCGGATACGGCTACTTCGACTATGAGCAGTACACCGAGCAGATCGAGGCCGCCAAGGCCGCCCACGCCGGCCACCTCGTCGTGTTCAAGGGCGTCGAGATAGACTACCAGCAGCGCTTCGAGCCCGAGATCCGCGACGCCCTCCCCGGCAAGCGCTTCGACCTCGTCCTCGGCGCCGTCCACTACGTCCGCGGCCGTATGCTCGGGCCGGAGATAATCGCCGAGCTCGAGCTCGAAGCCGTCTACGCCGGCTACCTCGACGAGGTCGCCGCCTCGGCCCGCAGCGGGCTCTTCGGCGCCATCGCCCACTTCGACTACGTGAGCAAGTACGCCGGGCCCAACAACGCCCTCTGGCGCAACGAGCCCCTGCGGCGACGGCTTCACAAGTGCCTCTTCGACGTCATCAAATCGGCCGCCGCCCTCGAGATCAACACCCGCGGCCTCATCCGGCCCTCGCGCAACTTCTACCCCTCCGTCGAGCTGCTCCGGCCCTACCGCGAGCTCGGCGGCAAGCGCGTCACCGTCGGCTCCGACGCGCACGAAGCCGACAACATCGGCCTCGGCATCGGCGCCGCCTACGCCATGGTCGACGCCCTCGGCTTCCGCGCCTACTCGCCCGGGCCGCCGCAACGCTAGCGAGCCATGAAGTACCGCGTACCACATCTCGGCGCCGCGCCCGATGAGGCGCTCTGGATCGCCGACGCCGACGACACCCGCCTCATCCGCATCGAGACCGTCCCCCACGGCCGCGCCCGCGCCCTCATCCTCCGCTCGCCCGACGGCGACCCCCTCGCCGCCGTCCACCCCCGCCGCACGCTCGCGGGCACCGCCGTCGAGATCGAGGTCGCCGGCAAGCCCTTCGCCCGACTTGCCCACAAGGGCAAGGACGCCGTGGCCGTCCGTGCCCGCGCCGGCGACTACACCATCGCCGGCGACTTCGCCGCCTGGGACTTCCACGTCCTCCTCAACGCCAGCCCCGTCGCCGACGTCTCCCCCCGCAAGACCGGCCGCGACACCTACCTCGTCGAAACCAGCGACAACGAACCCCAGCTCCCCCTCCTCGCCATCGTCCTCGCCGTCGGCCTCCTCGTCCACCCCGCCCAATAGGAAAACCTCAGGCAAAGCTTGCCCCATGTTCCCTTTTCCTTTGCGCCTTTGCGTGACCCATCCTTTTTGGTATCGTGGCCGCACACCTCGCGACGGAACGCCCCATGGCCGAGCAACAGACCTTCGACATCCAAACCGACGGCGTCGACACCGACGACATCATGCGCCGCATCCGCGAGCGCATCGAGCAGAAGCGCGCCGCCGGCGTCTACGACCGCTACAACCTCACCGGCATCACCAGGCTCGAGGTCGCTGAGGCCAAAAGCGAGGAGGACTTCCTGCGCTACTCGCTCAAGATGCTCCAGCGCACCCACGAGATAGACATCGCCGACTTCCCCATCCCCAACAAGGGCGGCCCCTTCGGCTGGCTCGAGGTCCTCGTCAAGAAGGTGCTCTGGTACCTGCTCAAGTTCTACACCTGGCGCATGTGGACCCAGCAGCGCGAGTTCAACGCCCAGGTCGTCAACACCCTGCGCGCCCTCAACCGCAA
>CAZJXV010000457.1:0-2265 GCA_964550015.1 uncultured Verrucomicrobiota bacterium | reverse complement strand
CTGGCACAGGATCACCATCAACCTCGACAAGCTGCTCGACGACTACCTCGGCAACGAGACGCATCTCGTCAAGGACATGCGCTTCGGCGACACCCGCCGCGCCGCTTCCACCGCGTGGGGCGATCCCCATCGGTACACCCACTTCATTGATGAGCTGAGCATCCGCAAGCTCCGCCCCGACGAGCACTACGAGCAGCCGAAGGCAATGACTTGGCCCGAAGGCCTCGTCATCCCGCCCGCGTTCAGCAGCACGCCCTCGAACGGCTTCCAGCTCACCACCAGGCCGGAGGAGGTCGCCTTCTCGCAAGGCGACCGCATCATTCTCAATTGTTGGCTCTCGAACATGAGCGAGACGACGCTCAACATGCCGGTGACCCGCTCGATGCCCCAGGGCGCCATCCGCCTCGTGGACGAGAACGGCGCCGACGTCTTCGACGACCAGCCGGGCGGCTGGCTCAGCCTCAGCCCGCCGGTGGCCGGCCCTCAGCCAAAACCCCAGCTCAACCAGTTCCTCGAGCTCAAACCGGGCGAGAGCGCCCTCTGGACACCCGGCACGCGCGGCCGCATCCAGATCCAGCAAGCCCTCACGGGCTACTTCAAACAAAGAACCGGCTCGCACGAGATCCCCGCCGGCACCTATGAGCTCACCTACCGCCTCACCCAGCAGGAGTGGGACGCGGACGAGCTCGGCCCCCCCACGTGGCAAGGCGAGGTCACCTCGAATACAACGACATTCGTCATCAAACCGGCCCCGACCCAGGAAGAGCTCCTCGCCCAGCTCAAAAGCAACAAGGCGCGCCGACGCGCCCAGGCTGTCGCCGCCCTCTACCTCAACAACCACTTCGATGCGCTCCCGGCAATCGTCGCGAGCCTCGATGACCCCGACGCCGACGTCCGTCTCAACGCCGTCGTCGGCCTCGGCGAACTCGCCAGGGGCCACTACCGACCCGCGTTCCAAAGCGTCCAGCGGAAATTCGCCAATGCCGACCTCCGAGACGAGGCCGCACGCGAGCTCGCTGAGCTCCAGGCCACCTGGGACCCCATCGTCGCCCGGCTCGTCCAGGCGCTCGACGACGAAAACTGGCGCATCGGCGAGTACGCCTGCTTCGCGCTGGCCAAGATCGGCGACCTCCGAGGCATCAAGCCGATCGTGAGCCGGCTCGCGAGCGACTCGCCCTGGATGCGGCGGCAGGCCGCCCGCGCTCTCGGCGAGTACTGGCTCCACATGCCGCCCGATCCCGAGGACACCGCCGGCCGCGAGGCCGCCTCGCAGGCCGCGGCCTATATCCTCAAACACCTCCTCGACGCCACCGGCAACGAGCTCATCGCGACCCGCCTGTTCTCGTACCGCGCCGCGCGCCGGCTCATCGGCAAGCCGCTCGGGGGCGGCGAGGGCGAAACCATCACGGCCGAGGACTTCGACCCGTTCATCCACAAGGCGTTCAGCGACCCCTACTGGGAGATCCAGGTCGACGCCGCGAGCTGGGCCGTCAAGCGACCTCAGACCAACTTCGACGCCGAGCTCGCCGCCCAGATGACCTCCCACCACTTTTCCGTACGCAACCGCTTGCCCGCCTCACTCGCCCAGCTCGCCAACGCACGCGCCGCGCTCGCCGTCGCCAAGGCACGCGAGGAAAACAGTGAGCTGACCGACGAGGAGGCCGCTGCGATCGCCCTCGAGGCCAAGCAGCCCTACATTGACGGGCTTATGACGATGCTGCACGACAGGCGGATCACCGTGCGCTGGGCGGCGGTCACCGCCTTGCGCAGCCTCGACACCGGCAAGACCGTCGAGGAACTCACCGGCCACGACGAGCACTACTGGCGCTGTCTCACGAACTAGCACAGCCCCAATACGATAACAACGGCCGGCCCGCTGCAAGGCGCGCCGGCCGTTGACATAACCACTTTCGTTTGACACCGCCGCGCCAGGTGCGTATGGTACAAAGCTCTTGCGTTCGGCCGGATCGGTCCTCACGGCCGGTGCACACAATCGGGACGTTCGATTCGAGGAGAAGAACGATGCGCGCCAGTCTCTTTGTCACCTTGGTCCTTGCAGCAACTCTGAGTCTGCCCGCCGGCTGCGGCGAGCCCGGCGCCACCGGCAATAACCCCTCTTCATCCAGGTCGAATACGACGACGCAGCCCACCGCGATCGCGACGCCCGGCACCACCTGGGGCGAAGAGATTCCCTACCTCAGGCCCGTCGCGGCCTCGATCCCGTGGCGCGAGTGGACCATCCGCCTGAACGAGTGGGGCAACTTC
>CAZJXV010000456.1:0-2266 GCA_964550015.1 uncultured Verrucomicrobiota bacterium | reverse complement strand
GACGTAGTCGAGCCGCTTGCCGACCGCCGCGTCCACCGCCACCTGGGCGTATTTCGATTCCTGGGGGGCCATGGACAGAAGATAGCAGATTCACCACCGATTTACACAGATGACGCGGATGGGACCTCAACGAGCGATCAGGTCCTTCTTGAACTCGGAAAGCGTTCCATTGATCTTCCAGATGCGGAGTCTCATGCCGTGCTTTCGGCCAAGCAGTTCGTACATGTCCTTGTTGATGGCCCAGAGTTCGCGCCGGGTGAGCTGAATGGGCTCGTGTGGAAAGCTTATGCTCGTCGGGGGAAGGCCGAGGAATTTTGTCAGTAGTTTCGGCGTCAGGATGAGCAATTCGACCGTTGTCGTGCCCTTTTCGGAACGAGTGATCTTGAGCGGGTAGTAGAGCGACTTGGTCTTGAACCGGTATTGTATGGCGGTCTTGGTCACGAGCTGGTCGCCGAGTTCGACCTCGTCGAAAACAAACCAGGTGTAGCCCTCTTCCAAATATTCTTTCACGACGGCCTTGAGGGGACCGGGGATCCGTGGGTTCTCGACGCCCTGCTTCTTGAGGTAGTCCTCGACCCAGTCCACGAAGCCGGCGCTGTCAAGCACGTGGGTGACTGAGATGTCGTGCGCGCCTATCTTTTCGTGGAAGGTCACCTCGCCGGCGGGCGGGTTCGGCTCGCCCCCTCCGATGAAATCGCCCCCCATGTGGCCGCCGAGCGAGCGGTTTACATAATACCTTCGGATCTTCATGTTGATGATCGCCACCGCCCTGGCGAAGGTTTCCATATCACCTTCTTTGACCTCTGGTTCCGATGGCAGGGGAATAACTTCGAGGACCTTCGTCGGCGCCGACGCTTTGAGGTCGGTCGAGAGCAGCAAGATTTCTTCGTTACCGTTCCACGCGATCAGAGCGTTCTGTTTTGGCTCGAAGATCTCGACGTCCGGATCGAAGGGTATCGAGCCCATGTCGGCAGGAGCCGTAAAGGCAAGGCAAGAAAGAAGGGTGACGATAGCAAGCGTGATTCTTTTCATGGCCGGCCTCCTCCCACACGACGTAAAAGAACCTGATCGGCTCGAGCACGACCGCAGCCGCCGCTGCGAGCAACACGGAAGTATAGCCTCTTTTGAGAGCAAGGTCAAGAGCGATTCTGAATTGTTACTGGAACTCACAACGCGCTCGGAGGACATGCAGAGAGCGGTGCGGCCGGTGTTCGATCACTTGTGCTTACGTCTCCTCACGTCAGCGCTGAGCCGCGATGCTGCGCATCAATTGCCTGCCAGGGTCAGGCACCCGACTTCCGGTCATTCCGAAGCCTTCCGATGTAGAGCCCCCGACCGATCAATCCCTCTTTATCGTAGCTCACCTCAAGGCCGGTGTTTTCGAAGGCGGCGACCATCTCGCTCTGCTCGAACAGGCCCATCTCGTGTCGTTCGACGAAGTGCTCCGTCCCTTCCGGCGTCCCGACCAGATGGTGGAGGTCGAAATACGACAATCGTCCTTCGGCAAAGCTTGCGTTGATCCGGGCGATCTTCAGCTCCGGCTCGTCTATGAACTGCGCGTGCACCGTCCCGGGGTGCCAGGCGTCCGGCGTGAACCAGGGCTCGACGAGGACGATGCCGCCGGACACAACGTGCTGCGCCATGCAGTTGATCGCTCGCGAGAGGTTTTCGAGAGTGCGCACGTAGCCGATTGAACTGAACAGGCAGGTGATCACGTCGAATCGCCTGCCGAGTTCGAAATGAATCATATCGGCCTGGTGAAACACCACGTCGGGATTTCGCCGGCGAGCAAGCTCCAGGAACGCCTCCGAGACGTCCAGCCCTTCGACGGCGAAACGCCCTTTCAGCAGCTCGATGTGCCGCCCCGTGCCGCAGGCGACGTCGAGCAACCGATTGCCTCCGGAGCGCAAGTTCTCCCGGATGATGGCCACGAGGCGTTGCGTCTCAGCCTGGTAGTCTTTGGAGGCGCAAAACTTGTCGTAGTAAGGCACACTCTTTGAGAACACGGCATATCCTCCAACCGGGGCGTGCTGGTCCGGCGCCTTGCCAACCTGCCGGACGGCTTACTTCATCAATGCGGATCCCGTGAGTCATTTCGTTGGCCTCAGGGCTTCCTGCGCAGGTTTCACCGGAAGTGACCGGGGCCTGGAATGGATGGAGGAGTCGCAAGGATCATTTCTGTGTTCCATCCGAAGTGCTGGAAATGTCCTTGAAGCCTTTCCCGAGTAGGTAGCCAGTGACGGCAGACACGACGGGCAGGCCTGCT
>CAZJXV010000455.1:0-2275 GCA_964550015.1 uncultured Verrucomicrobiota bacterium | reverse complement strand
CGCAAGGTTTATCCTTTTCGCTTTTTCTTCCGGGACTTCCAGGTCAGAGACCGCCGGCTCGACCCGCGACAACTTTGGCGACAGGACGAGGATCCGGTGGCTCCAGCCGTCGGCGACCAGCACATGCCCAGCGGCATCGAACACCGCGTCTTCGGCCGACACACCGCCCGAGGCGCCCCGGCTATAGTCTTTGAGCAACCGCCACGCGTTGTCATACGTCTGCACGCCCTGCGCAGTCGCGGCCGCGAACGTCCCCTTGCCGTCGTAGCTGACGGCTTTGACGTCACTGCCGAGCAGGTGCTCCATCGGGGCCGCCTGGGGATTGGCCGGGTCAAAGATCTGCACCCGCTTGTTGCCCATGTCCGCCACGTAGAGCTTTCCCATAATGAACCGCAGGTGCCGTGGCTTGTTGAACTGCGCGGGCCCACCTCCGGGGCCGCCGACGGTGGTCACGACCGAGCCGTCCTCGGCAAAGCAGACGAGCCGGCTGTTGCCGCTGTCGCACACCCACACGCGCCCGTTCGCCTCCACCGCCACGCCATAGGGCTGTTTCAGGGCGTGATCGCCCGTCGGTGCGAGCATCCGAAGCGGCTGACCCTTCGCGTCGAAGACCTGCACTCGGTGGTTCCCGCTCTCGGTCACGTACATGCGCCCTGCTGTGTCAGACGCAACCGCCATCGGGAGATTCAACTGCCCAAGTTTCTCGCCCGGCTCCCCGAACTCGCGAACGAGCCTGCCGTTGGGCGTCACGATCTGGATCCGGTGCATGTTGCGGACCGGGTACACGATGTTGCCGTCCGGCAGCAAGGCAAGCGACCGGACCCATTCCGGTGTCACCTTGCCGCGTGGCGCGCCGCGCCAGTCGGTGCCCTCGGCCACGGAGATCGTCACGTCGTCGAACGCCGAGTGGCCCAGCGAGCATTCCAGCCCCACGTACCCGCTGCGGTGGTACATGTCCGCCGCGTCCACGATCTTCTCGCCGTCCCAGTACACGTCGAACGTGCCGACGCTGTTGTTCACGTCCATGCGCATCGCGTGCCACCGGTCGTCCGCGAACAGCTCCCCCGTGGCGCCGCCCGTCCCGAGGAACCCTCGGCCGGCCATCCACCCGTACATGATCGGGCGGTTCCCGTCGTAGCGAAGCATGTTGCCGCTCTCGCCGGTGAGCGCATCGTAGACGTTCCAGTACCACCCCGCGCCCGCGCCGCCGCCGACAAGCTTCACTTTCGCCTCGATCCGGTAATCGCAGCGAAGATACAGATCCCGCACGACGATGCCGTGATCGAACCCGCCGTGGTCTTGGTGCAGGACGCCGTCCTTGACAACCCAATGCCCGGAGAATGGCGACCACTGCTCGGTCGGCACGGCCTCGTCGGCGTAGCCCGAAAAATCGTCGGAAAAGATCACGTCCCGCTGATCCGCGGCGCAGCCTGCCGAGCAGACGCCCGCGGCAAGCAGCATTACCACCAGCAAACGGCCGTTGCGCCTCATCGCATGCCTCCTTCACTGCGTGTGCCTGACGGGATTGTCGTCAGTGAATCCCCGCTTCCCCGGCCGCCGCCGCACCGCGTGGGCAGGCGCACAGGCCGAGAAAGCGCTTCCACCCTACAGACAACCCTACCCCGCCGCAACCCCGCAAGCGCCATTCTACCATTTTCTGTGCCTGAGCGTCACCGTAATTGAACGCAGTGAGACACAAAGACACAAAAAGTCGAACGCACGCCTCCGGGCCCGGCTTCAGCCCGTTTCTGGTGCTCGGCGTCTAGTCGCGGCGCACCACCTCCAGGGGCTTGCCGTCCTTGTCGCGGACGGTGACGATCATCGGCGTCCGGCCAAGAGCGTGCGTCGCACACGCCATGCAGGGATCATAGGCCCGGAACGCCATCTCGACCATGTTCAGGAGCCCGTCGTTGACCTGACCGTTCCTGATGGGCCCGCGCGCCGCGCGCTCGAACGGCTCAATGATGAGGCAAATGGCGAGACCCGAGGCGTGAAGTCGGAGCCGACACGTACGGGCGTTGTGCCCATCGCTGTTCCGGAGCCGCTTGGCCTTCGCAGGCCGATGATTGTCGCCTTGCGGCTCGCGCGAGCGCCCGCTAGACTTGGCACGACTGTCTCGCGCGGCAAGTAGAGCAGAGGAGGGAAACAACCATGAAACCGTTTCGCAAGAACGTTGCCGTCTCCATTGATGGCGGGGAATCAAGGGGGTGATGGTTGCCCGGGCACTTGCGCTCGTTGAAGAACACGAAGTCGAGTACTCTGTACCTTGTCTTCG
>CAZJXV010000454.1:0-2314 GCA_964550015.1 uncultured Verrucomicrobiota bacterium | reverse complement strand
AAGCTGGGCGGGGCCGACGATTTCCTCGCGACTGTCGCCGCCTGGGCCCTGTCGCAGATCCACCCGGAATGCCCCGAGACGGCCCCCAACTCGGTGCCGAAACTGATCGGCGCCCTCGATTCGCCGGCGCCGATGGTCCGCGTTCGAGCGATCGAGGCCCTCGGGTGCCTCGGACCACTCGCCGCCGAGGCCACCGACGAACTCGAAAAGCTCCAGGACGACGACAACCCGGCTATCCGGCGCGCCGCTACCGAGGCCCTGCAGGCTATCCGGAAGCAGTAGCGAGTCCCCACTTCACCAAACGGTAACCGTTCACGAGCCGGGACGGGGACTGGTCCGTTTTTCGGCGAGTTGAGCCATTTGGCGACTCACACGTTGGCCGAAAACACGGACCTGTCCCCCTCCCTCCCGGCCCGTGAACGGTTACACCACACGAGGGGTGGCTGGGGCAAGTGCCGTGCATCACCCCATTGCCGCGAGTTCGCCCCACAGCATCGCGCTGGCATGGATAGCTCGGTGGAAATCGCGCAAGGAGAACTTTTCGTTTGGAGAATGCGTGTTGTCGTCGTCCTGCCCCCAGCCGAGCAGCAGCACATCCGCCTTGAGGTGTTCGGCTAGCTCGGCGACGATCGGGATCGATCCGCCCTCACGCGTCAGCACCGGTCGGCGGCCGAATGCTGTTTCGATCGCTCGCGACGCGGCCTCGACGTACGGGCTCTCGGGCGAGACCAGCACGCCGGGCGAGCAGTGCATGTCGATCAGCTCCATCTCGATCCCCGCCGGGCAGTGTCGCCCGAGATAATCGCGCAGCGCCTGGCCGATCTTTGACGGATCTTGATGTGGCACAAGGCGGAAGCTGAGCTTGGCGCCCGCGGTGCTCGGCAGCACGGTCTTCGCGCCCTCGCCTGCGTAGCCACCCCAAATGCCGGTCAGGTCGAACGTGGGTCGGCACCAGCGCCGCTCCAACAGCGAGTAACCCGACTCGCCCGCCGCGGTCGCCTCGACTCCCACCTCGCGAAGATACGACTGCTCGTCGAACGGTAGCTCGGCCAGCCGGCGGCGTTCTTCGTCGCTCACCGGCACGACGTCGTCGTAAAACCCGGGCACCTGGACGCGCCCCTCCGCGTCGACCAAGGCGGCAAGCATTTGCGTGAGGGCGTTGACCGGATTGGTTACCGTGCCGCCGAACGAGCCGGAGTGCAGGTCGCGCTTGGGCCCGCGCAGCCGCAACTCGTAGTACGCGATGCCCCGAAGCCCGTAACAGATGGCCGGTACGTCGGGGGCGAACTGGGCGCCGTCGCTGATCACCACGCAGTCGCACGCCAGCCGGTCGGCGTGCCGTTCGAGGTAGGTCGAAAGCACGCGGCCGCCCACCTCCTCTTCGCCCTCGATGATGAACTTCAGTTGCACCGGCAAACGCCCCTCTGCCCGCAGCCATGCCTCGGTGCTCATCAGATGGGTGAGCATCTGGCCCTTGTCGTCCGTCGCACCCCGGGCGACGATGTTCTCACCGCGTCGCGTCGGCTCGAACGGCGGGGCGTCCCAAAGCTCGACGGGATCGACCGGCTGGACATCGTAATGGCCATAGACGAGCACCGTCGGGGCGCCCTCGACCGGCGGCGTCTCGGCGTAGACCAGCGGGTAGCCCGAGATGCCCAGCTCCTCCGCCTCGATCACCTCGGCCGGTAGGCCCATTGCCTCGAACCGAGCGGCGACCCAGCGGGCGGCCTCCGTGACCGACGCGGCATACGCGCCGTCGGCACTGATGCTAGGGATCCGCAGCAGCGCGCACAGGTCCTCTTCGAACCGGCCCGCCGCACGCTCCAGATACGCTTTCAACTCGGACATCGTCGCTCCTAAGGGTCGAGGGTTCGCTCACCGAATCCAGAGAGTATAATGACAGGAACGCCCCGCGGTGAAGGGAGCCCAAGCCGACAACTTGTTGTCGGGCCGCACCCAAGCCGACAACTTGTTGTCGGACGGTGGCCACATCCACCGGTCCCACGGGGCGGTGCCCGTGGGCTTGGATCCGTCGGTCCCACGGGGCGGTGCCCGTGGGCTTGGGGGGGCGTAAACATTTAGTCGCATACTTTCCTGTTCCATCATGCCGGATGAACACGCTAACGCTGCCGTTGCTACCGTCGAAACGCCAGAGCGGGAACGGCGCGCCGAGAATCGCCCCCGCCGGCAGCCGCGCTATCATGTGGTGCTCTGGAACGACGACGACCACACGTACACCTATGTCGTCGCTATGCTGATGGAGCTGTTCGGGCACCCGATGGAGAAGGGGTTCCAGATGGCCAAAGAAGTCGAC
>CAZJXV010000453.1:0-2320 GCA_964550015.1 uncultured Verrucomicrobiota bacterium | reverse complement strand
ACGATCCATACGCACGTGCCCATTGTGCATACGGGCGAGTGCAAAGGCGAGAAGACGGGCGGCATTCTCGAGCAGGTGGTGCGCGAGATCGAAGTGTCGTGCCTGCCGACGGACATGCCGGAAGCCATTACGGTGGACGTATCGGAGCTTGGCCTGCACGAGACGATCAAGGTGGGCGATCTTGACGTCGGCGAGGGGGTGGAAATCCTGACCGACCGCGCCCAGCCGGTGTTCACGGTGATTGTGCCGCGGATCGTGGAGGCCGAGGCGGTCGAAGAGGTCGCCGAGGAGGCGGCGCTCGAGGAAGGCGAGGCGGAGCCGGAGGTCATCGGGGAGAAAAAACCGGAGGGCGAGCCGGGGAAGGAGTAGCCGGGCGGCGCGGGGTGGCCTCGATGGTGGCGAGCAAGGGCGTCACGCTGGTTATCGGGCTGGGGAATCCGGGCCGGCGCTACCGGCGGACGCGGCACAACATCGGGTTTCGCGTGGTCGAGGAAGTAGCGCGGCGCCACCGGGTCCGCCTGAGGCGCTCGTACCGGATGGCGGCGCGGCTGGCACGGATCGAATATGCGGATCGGGCGGTGCTGCTGGTCGAGCCGCAGACGTATATGAATCGCAGCGGCCTGACCGTTCGCGCGGTCATGGCGGAGTTCGATACAGGTGTCGAAGGTCTCCTGGTGGTGGTTGACGACGTGAACCTTCCCCTCGGGCGGTTGCGCGTCCGGCAGGGGGGCGGCGACGGCGGCCACCACGGCCTTCAGTCGGTTGTGGCGGCGCTCGGCTCGAGCGAGTTCGCGCGCGTGCGCGTCGGCGTGGGCGGGGCGCAGGCACGCGACCTGACGGAGCACGTTTTGGGCACGTTCGAGAGGCCGGAACGGGCGCTCGTCGCGACGGTGATCGGTACGGCCGCCGACGCGGTCCACGCCGTCATCGGCGAGGGTCTGGGGCCGGCGATGAACACGTTCAACGGTATGGACCTGGCGGGACAACGGCCGCCGGGGCCGGTGGAGGGTTGAGTTGAACACGTACGAGTGCATGTACCTGATCCAGGCGAACCTCTCCGACGACGAGAGCGAGAAGGCGAATCACCGGGTCATCGAGGAGATCGAGAAGCGGGGCGGCTCGGTGCTGCGTCGCGACCGGCTGGGCAAGAAGCGGCTGGCCTACAACATCGGCGAGCACGACATGGGGGTGTACTACTTGATGCACTTCGAGCTGCCGCCGGCGGAGGTGGCCTCGCTGCGGGCGGCCTACCGGATGCACCCCCGGCTGCTTCGTTTTCTGATCTTGCGCCGGGACTTCGAGGAGACGCCGAAGGCGCAGAAGCGCGAGCCTGCGGCGGCCTCCGACGAGAAGGCCGGCGACGAGACGCAAGCCGGCAACGGGACGCAGGCCGATGAAGGGGCCGACGACAAGGCCCGCGCCGAAGCGGACGAAGGGGAACCGGCTGAGGGCCCTTCGGTCGAGTCGGCTCCCGAGGAGGCACCTGCGGGGGGCGGCCCGGAGGCGGAGCCCACAAGACAGGAGTGAAACGATGGCGAGTTTCAACAAGGTTATCCTGGTCGGCAACCTGACGAAGGATCCGGAGTTGCGCTACACACCGGACGGCACCGCGGTCGCAGACCTGCGACTGGCTGTAACCGAGAGGTACACCAGGCGCGATGGCAACCAGACCGAGAATACGCTGTTCATTGACGTGGTGGTCTGGCGACGGCAGGCTGAGACGGCGTGTGAGTACCTTTCGAAGGGGCGGCCGATTCTCGTCGAGGGACGGCTCCAGATGGATGAGTGGGAGAACCAGCAGGGCGAGAAGCGGACAAAGATTCGTGTCGTCGCCCAGCGTGTTCAGTTCCTCGGCGGCCCGCGTGGGGGCGAGGAGAGCGCCCAGCGGCCGGCACAACGGGCCGAAGCCGCGGCGCCGCGTGGTGAGGCGGCTCATCCCCGTCGTGACGATGCGCCGGGGCCCGAGGACGTCGGCGAAGATGACATCCCATTCTAGCGGGTGGTGAGAAGAATGCGAGTTCAACGAGGGAAAACGGGTAAGACGGCACGGCGCTCGCGCGGCCCGTTTCGGCGGAAACGCTGCCGGTTCTGCGTGGACAAGGTCGAAACCGTGGATTACAAGGACGTGCAGCGGCTGCGCAAGTGCGTGACGGACCGCGGCAAGATCATTCCACGGCGAATCTCGGCGACGTGCTCGCGCCACCAGCGCCAGCTGACGCACGCGATCAAGCACGCCCGCTACATGGCGATGCTGCCGTACGTGGCTGAGTAGGCGCGTTGCGGACAACGTGAGGCGTTGCGGACAACGTGAGGCGTTGCG
>CAZJXV010000452.1:0-2324 GCA_964550015.1 uncultured Verrucomicrobiota bacterium | reverse complement strand
CGACGTGTCGTAATTCGGGGCCGTATACAACACCACCGCGCCACCATTGACGCTCGCGCCGCCTTCGCTGTATGCGCTGATCACGCCCTTCACACTGTCTGCTGTACCAAGGTACAGGTTCCCATCACTCACCGTCACCGTCGGCGCGTCCAGCGTGATGCTGCCGTCGGCGAACATCGTCACGTTGCTGTCGCTCTGGCTTGCGATACCGATGCCCGTGTCGCGGAAGAAGAGGCTGCGATTGGCCAAGGGTGACATGGTGACCGAGCCAGTTGCGTTGATCTCAAACGAGGTCACCCACGTGATGTTGCTTCCGGCGGCAATCCCTGACTCGGCATCGAACTTCAGAACGTCGTTCTGCTTCGTCAGCTTGAAGTTACTTCCCGCATCGCTGCTCACCCACGCGGCACCCGACGAACTCAGGAAGGAGTCGAACACGATGCTCACGTTGTCGTGCGTGAACGGCAGGATCTGCATCAACGGGTAGTCGTCCGCTGCGGTCGTGAACTGCACGTGCGGCCCTGCGGTCGAGGCGTTCGTCCCCTCAATCGCCAGCTTTGCCGCGCCCACCCCGCCATGGGGCGCGGTCGTGGTGCCGATGCCGACGTTGCCGACATCTGTGAGCCGCATGACTTCCTGCGCCGCAACCCCGCTTTCGCGTGTGTGGAACGCGAGGTCGAACGAGTAGTTGCTGGTCGTTCCGTTCGTCTTCTTCATCTGGATGCCAGCGCCGATTACATAGGCACCGGCATTAGTGTACTTGCCTTCGAACGCGATACCGCCGCCGGTCCCTTCAGCCTGTGCCGTCGAGTCCGAGAAAATCGTGCCGTAATCGAACTGATCCCTCGCCGTCTGAGCACTTCGGACGTGGAGTATTTCCCCCGGCGTCATGGTGCCGATGCCGACGTCGCCCGCACTCGACAGATACAAGCCTGGTTGCGCGGTGCCGTTCGTGTCACGGTACTTCAACAACAGGCCAACGCCAGCATTCTCGTCCGTACAGCCTGCTTGGATGTTGGCGTATGAATACCCCGCGCTGTATCGTGCGACATACAAGATGTCCGAACCCTGATCCACGCCAGCGTTGATCGTCAGCGCGTCCAGCGTGATGCTGCCGTCGGCGACAACGCTCAGGTTGCTGTCGGACTGGCTGTAGATGTAGGTGCCGTCGTCCTGGAAGGTTGCCTTCGCCGTACCTGCATGCAATGTGTCAAGACTTGATGAGAACGTTACCTGCGATGCTGTGACCGTTATTCGGTCCGCATTGCTTGTTCGCAGGTAAAGCGTCTGGCCATCTGCCGCGTTCAGATACGTGTTGCCAGAGTTGTCCTGCGTCAATGCGTAATTATCAACATTGGTCTGGTCAAGGCCTGCATAGCCGAACATGGCGAAGTTGCTGGGAGTTCCAGCTGCTCTCCATTCCCCGATTTCTGTCGTTCCCTGGAACACGTGGGTGCCAGTGCCAACCGAATAGACCGCGTTCGTCTGGTCGTGCGTAATGCTCACCCATTGCGTGTTGTCTGAGTCGGGGTCCGTGGCGCTTTGGATGAACAGGGTCGGGTTTGTGGAAGTACCGTGGTCATATCGTTTGTTCGCGGTCGAATGAAGGACCAGATTGCGTCCGACAAGTGAACCGAGATACCACTCGATCTGGTTCCAGTCGTAGTTCACGCCAAAGCGTGATGCAATGGTAGAACCCTCGACCCAATCGATGTTCTGCCAATCTCCGGCCGGTTGCTTGAGCACCAACGCTGTATCGCCGTCGAGATACGTACTCCCGTCCACCTCCAGCTTGCCGCTGACTAGGAGATCGCCGTCCGCGCCCAGCGAGTGGGACGACGTCGCACTTCCCGTACGCACATACCCATCAGCGTGTAGGGCCAGGATACTGTCGGCGTCCTGCGCGATGTAAGTAGCAGCGTCGCCGAGTTGAATCTGGTTGCCACCTGCCATCTTCAAATGCGCGTCGGATATCAGAAGCAGTCCTGCGGTTCCGTTGAAATTGATCCGCTCAGACCCAGACCCGATCCCGATCCACCCGTCTTCGGCCATCGTGATCGACGAAGGCGTTGCGATGCTCGCCACCCCCGTGAACGCTCCCGCCGTCGTGCTCCATGTGCCGTCGGTGAGCGTGCTAGCCGTGAGCGTGCCGACTCCGCTGATGTCGTGCGTACCCATCGCGAGGTCACCGCCGAGCGTGCCGCCCGTGGTTGCGTTGAGCATCTGGTCCCACTGCGCGGCACCCGCGCCTACGCTCTGCGCGAGACACAGGTCGCGGTTCGTCGCGTCCCACCACATCGAACCGACTTCGAAGCCGTCGTTCG
>CAZJXV010000451.1:0-2351 GCA_964550015.1 uncultured Verrucomicrobiota bacterium | reverse complement strand
CCGGCGGCGGGGTGGGCGTCGGCGCGGGCGCCGAAATCCTTGACGGTCAGGTGGGGCTGGTAGGGGGAGTCCCCGTCGCGGAGTCCGTAGCAGTTGGCGAAGGCGCGACGGAAGCCGCGGGGCTTACGAGGGAGTGTCAGCGTAGCAATTCAGCTCGTCGTAGACGGCGAGGATGTTCGCAAGCGGGGTGCCGGGCTGGATGCAGTGCGACGGCGCCATGAAGAGGCCGCCGCGCGACCAGAGCGTGTCCATCTGTCGTCGGACCTCCGCGCGGACGTTGCGCTCGGACTCGAACGGCAGGAGGCGCTGGACGTCTATGGTGCCGTGGAAACAGAGGTCCTTGCCGAACTCGGGGATGATGGCGTCAGGCGACATGCTTTCGATCGTGGGCATCAGCGGGTCGAGGATGTCGAGGCCGGCGTCTATGAGTTTCGGGATCAGCGGCCGGACGGCGCCATCGGAATGGAGCCACGTGGTGAGGCCGCGGGTGTGGGCGAACTCGTAGGCGCGGCGATAGCCGGGGCCGAAGTACTTCTGCCACATCTCGACGCTGAGCAGCAGCGACGTCTGCGAGCCGAAGTCGTCGCCGCTGCCGAAGAGCCGGATGCGGTCACCGGCGATCTCGAGCATTTTGGCGATTATTTGCCAGTTGAATTCTTCGACGCGGCTGATGATGGCGCGCGCGAGTTTCTCGTTTGTCGCCATGTCAACGAGGAAGTTCTGGAACCCGCGCATGGCCCACGCGCGTTCAAAGACCATCCATTGCCAGACCGAGAGTGCGTCGTCCGGGTGCGCATCGCAGTCGGCGGAGATGCCCGAAAAGTCCAACTGCTCGATTGTGGGCCAGACGTAGTTTTCGACGTCGGCGACGGTCTCGGCGGCGGCGAGCGGGCTGTACGCGATTTCCCAATATGAGCCTTGGGCGTAGGAGAGCTCCCTGCGCCCGACGCCCCAGACGTCGAATTCAATATCGCCCTTGGTGCGGATGCCTTCGAGACCTTTGGGCGCGATGTTGCGCCAGGGCCAGTGCAGGTTGCACACGCCGAGGGCGGGAACGATGTGCTCGACGTCGCTCACGCCGAAGTGGGCCATGAGTTGGCGGTCAACCTCGGGCGTCGCCTTGAACGTGGAGGCGAGGACGGGTGGCGTCCGCCGCTCGACGACGGCCATGACGCGCTCGCACGGGGTCAGCGATTCGGCGTTGTTCTGTCCCGGGGCGTACGTCACGCGACGCGTTCCTCCGCACGATAGATCAAATTAAGCGCTTCCCAACGGCCGACAATCATGTGCGTGCCGGCAAGCAGCGGCGATTCAAGAAGAGGGTGCCTCTTTGGCCTCTTGTCGTACCGTGCGCCTCGTCCCGTCGGCGAAGGCCAAGTAACAATCCTACAAGCTGGCGATGAGCTTGCCGGCGTTCGGGGTCCGCGCGGCATCGTACACTTCCGTGACCTTGATGACTACGACGCCCTTGAAATCTTTCTCAGGTTTCTTTGTGTGAAGTTTGTCGTTGGCCATGTCGTACGCAGCCCCGGAGGTTTCGTAGGTGGCGGTGCCGTTGAACTTGTAGCTTTCGCCTGTCTCGGGGTCCCAGACGGAGAACGAGACCTTGCCGGTGTCCTCGACGTTCTTGCGCGTGGCATGCATGAAGAGGTCGCCGATCACGAGCGTGGCCTCTCCGTACCACCAGTATTGAAGCATGGGCGCGACGTTCGGGGTGCCGTCGCTGCTTACGGTCGCAAGTGGAATGGTGTGGCCCTGTTCCATAAGGGCCCTTGCCTGTTTCGGAATTCCCATGATGAGCTCCTTGTGCGTCCCAGGATGTGTCGATACGCGCTGCGTGCTCGGTGCGCGTGTCAAGGATCGTTTCTACAGCAGCGGCCTGCTTTCGGCACGTTGCCTGTGAGGCTTTGTCAATCCCAGCCGCCGTCGTCGGGGAATACGTTCGTGTACTTGGTGCTCGTGCGCGGCTCGGCCATCATGCCGGCGACGGCGTCGCGCCATTTCTGATAATGGGGCGTCGCTTTGTGCCGGGCGGGGTCGTCCGCGGTGCGATAAACCTCGACGAGCAGAAAGCGCGTTGGATCATCGTTGTGCCGAAGGACGTCGAAGCGGGCGATGCCCGCTTCCTGCACGCTGTTCCGCGCGTTCTCGAGTGAGGCGCTTTTGAAGGCCTCAATTTGATCGGGCTTCACGTGAACGTGGACGTGGACTATGAACATGTCGTCCTCCTTCTCGTGGGCAGGGGGTTTATTCCGCGTCTCCCGGCGCATCGTGTGGAGCAGTTGCTGCAAAGCGCTTGAGCTCCTTTGCGGCAAACGTCCACTCAGGCGTACGAAGTCGTTCGCCGAAAT
>CAZJXV010000450.1:0-2364 GCA_964550015.1 uncultured Verrucomicrobiota bacterium | reverse complement strand
CGTGCGCGACCGCGGGTTCGTCAAGGCGTGGACGCAGCTCGACGTCTCGCTCGAGGACGGCACGCTGCTGGCCCTGCGCGAGCGGCTCGCCGACGGCACGATCGAGGCGCGCGAGCCCGAGGCAACCTCGCAGCGGGGCACCAGCGACCTGCTCATCGAGCCCTTCCGGCCCGACGGCCACGACGAGCAGCAGGCCCGCATCGAGGTGCACGCGCCGGAGCGCGCCGAGCCGGAGGTGCTGCGGGGCACGTTCTTCTGCCGCCGCTACAAGGTCACCGTCGAGGAAGGCCGCTACGCCCGTCTGTGGTTCTCGAGAAAGAAGCTGCCCGACTACCCGATCAAGATCCACTACTACGAGCGCAACCTGACGATCACGCTCGAGGCGTTCGGCACGGGCCGGGCCTCGGAGTTCACGAAGAAACCGGCGCCGCCCCGGCGCGGGCGCCCGGGGGCACAGTAGCCTCATGGCGGGCATCCGCATCACGAAGCTGACCAAAACCTACGTCAAGGACGACGAGCAGATCGGCGTGCTCGACGAGGTGTGCCTCGAGATCCCGAGCGGCTCGTTCGTCATGGTGCTCGGCGAGTCGGGCTCGGGCAAGACGACGCTGCTCAACATGCTCGGCGCCCTCGACCGGCCCGACGGGGGCGAGATCGCCGTGGACGGCGTGGGCGACATCTGCCGCATCCACGACCGGGCGCTGTCCGACTACCGCAACGGCGTGGTGGGCCACATCTTCCAAACGTTCAATCTCAAGGGCATCTACACCGCCTTCGAAAACGTGCGCATCCCGCTGATCTTCACGCCGGTGACGCGCGAGGCGGCGCGCGAGCGCATCACCTCGGCGCTCGAATCGGTGGGGCTCGCCGACCGGATGCACTTCCGGCCCATCCAGCTCTCCGAGGGGCAGTGCCAGCGCGTGGCGATCGCCCGCGCGATCGTCAACGAACCCAACGTGCTGCTGGCCGACGAGCCCACCGGGAACCTGGACCCCAAAACGGCGCGCCACATCATGGACCTGCTCGTGCGCCTCAACAAGGAGCGCGGCATCACGCTCGTGATGGTGACCCACGACATGACGCTGCTCGACTACGCCGACCGGGTCGTCACACTCGAGGGCGGGCGCGTGCGGGAGAATTCTTCCGCAGAAATCGAGGCGATCCGCCGCAGCATCGCCGCCCTGCGCGGCACGGGAGGGTTCTGAACCATGCGCGGCGCGCTGCACAGCAATCTCATCATCATGGCGCTGCGCGACCTGATGAGCAAGAAGGTCCGCCTCGTGCTGAACCTGCTCGGCATCGTCATCGGCGTCAGCGCGCTGCTGTTCCTCTTGTCGCTCACGGAAGGGATGCGCAAGACGATCCTCAAGGAGCTCGTCGGCTCGATCCCGATCACGGAGCTGACGGCGGCGCCGGCCGAGCAGGACCGGCCCGTGGGCCAGCTCGGCGGGTGGCTGCTGGAGAAGGCGACGGGCGCGAGCGACGCGCAGCGGCTGGTGCTGCGCGAATCCCTGCGCAAGGAGGAGATAACCGACGAAACGATCGCCGAGGTTGAGGCGATCCCCGGCGTGCGGCGCGTCTTCGGCGTCAAAACGCTCAAGAAGGTGCCCACGAGCGTCGAGGGCTGGCTGCTGGGCATGGACAAGGGGCACTTCGACACCGAGTCGGTCGTGTTCGGCTACCCGAAAGAGCTGCTCCGAGGCGACGTGAAGGACCTGTCCGACTACACGTTCCGGCCCGACGGCGCGCTCGACGAGTTCCCCGTCCACGCCAACCTCCGACGCGAGGTGGCGCGCGCGGTATTGCAGGCGCGGATAGACATCGCGGACGTGGACGACACCTACGTGCCCGCGGTCCTCTCGCGCCGGCTGGTGCAGGCGTTCAACATCTCGTACGCGGGCGCGGAAGAGTTCGGTCTGGCAAGCCGGATCAGCGAGGAGAGCCTGGTGGGCCAGTACATGTACGTGCGGTTCGGCCGGCGGCTGGCCTTTCTCGAGCAGCAAGACGAGATCGCCGCGCGGGGCGCGCTGATCAAGGTGGTCGGGCTTTCGGACCGGGTCTCGATGCTCGGCTTCGGCGTACCGCCCGAGTACATTGACGTGTGGGAGAAGGCCTACTTCAAGGAGCCGGAGCCAACGGTCTACCAGCAGCTCGTCGTGCAGGCGCGGTCCGTGGCCGACGTCGAGCCCGTGCGCGAAGCGCTCACGGCAATGAAGATGGACGTGCAGTCGCAGAAGGAGACCATCGACAAGATCAACTCCGTGACGCTGTTTGTCCGGTTCGCGTTCGTGCTGGTCGTGGCGATCATTCTGGGGATCACCGCGGTGGGCATCCTCAACGTGCTCACCATGAGCGTGTACGAGG
>CAZJXV010000449.1:0-2373 GCA_964550015.1 uncultured Verrucomicrobiota bacterium | reverse complement strand
GCAGCCGCAAACGCGACGAGCAGGAGGGGCAGCACGACCTTGAGCGGCACGTCCTGGAACTCTGTCAGCAACCTGAGCCGCATCCTACCTAGACCCTCTGCCCCGCCTTGTTTGCCATGAAAACCTCGACGAGAAAAACGATCAACGCCGCGTACAGGAACCAGTTCCACAACGGCGCGCCCTGCTCGAGCGCCCGGAGCGTCCGGCCGAGGTCGCGGTCCGCGCCGACGAGGTCCCACTTCTCGAACGGCACGATGGACTCGAGCTGGCGCCGGGTTGTGAAGCGCGCCAGGTCGCCCTCGGCCGTGTCCACGTTGACGGCAAAGTACTCGAGTCGCGCCGCCTCACCCACGCCCGCGCGGAGGCCGTACACGCCGGGCATCGACAGCGCCACGTTCTCGCCGAGCTCGACGGGCTCCCCGAGTGGGTTGACGAGCCGGTTGCCAAACGTGCGCCAGTCGGCCCCGACGGCCAGCACCTCGCCGACCGTGTACGAGCGAGAGGCCTGCTCGGGCGCGATCCGGAAGAGCAGCGTGTACATCAGCGGCAGCGACGCGTGCCGGAGCGCGATGTTCGTCGAGTCGAGGTCGTAGCCCGACGCGAAGAGGATGGCCTTGCCGTCGCCGACGTCGCGCTCGACGATGTACGGCGCCCCATCCTGGAACGCGGCGAGCACAAGCGTGGGCGATCCCTCGGCCACGGCCACCGGCGTCCGGGTGAACACGTCCACGTCGAAGAGCAGCCGCCCGAGTCCGAGCTGGTCCGACCCGATCTTGGCCAGGAGCTGCTCGACCTCGCCGAGCGTGATCTCCTTCTCGAACAGGTCCACGGCGCGGCGGGCGTCGGCGTCCTTGCGCAGGAAGCAGACGACCCGGCCCCCCCGTCGGACC
Organism: uncultured Verrucomicrobiota bacterium; assembly: GCA_964550015.1. Lineage (GTDB taxonomy): Bacteria > Auribacterota > JABMQX01 > JAFGEW01 > JAFGEW01 > CAZJXV01. Next base: position 1,483 of record CAZJXV010000449.1, on the reverse strand, counting down.
CACTCCTTGAGCTCGATGTGCGGCAAGCTCGTGAGCGCCGGCACCGTGGGGAAGACAGCCACGTCGAGCTTCTCGAGCGCCGCGCGGTTCAGCTCCGCGAACGTGGTGACGTCGAACGGGTACTTCGTGCCGAGCGGATCGAGGACCTTTTCGAGGAAAAACACGTCGTCGAGCTCACGAACGTCGCGGCTTGGCGGACTCGGGTCGAAGATGCCGACCTTGATACCGCGACCCACGTTGAGGGCGTAGAAGCGCGCGTTGTCCGTCGCAAGCTCATCGTCCTCGACGACGAACTTGCCCGTGTACCAACCCTCGCGCTCGGCCCGGAACTTGAGCGACTTCACCAGCGTGCGCGTCGCGCCGATCGTGATCGCGCCGGTGTCAATGTTCCGTCCGGTCAGCGGCGCAAGCGCGAACGTGCCCGCAAATGGGCCAGGCGAAAAATTCTTGAGGCCGGCGCGGAAGGTGAACGTGCGGCTCAGCTCGCGGTCGGGCGTCGTGAGAATCTCGAGCTTGGCAACGGCGGCGTTGACCGGCGCCGTCGTGCCGGCCACGTTAACGATGAGCAGCGTCACGTCCTCGTCGGCGTCGGGGATCGAGAGCTCGGCCCACGAGCGGCGCTGCAGGTCGGTCACCACCACGATCGCGCGGTTCTGCTCCTTGGACTCACGCAACACGTCGAGCGCACGCGCGAGCGCGGCGTTCAGGCGCGCCGTGCCGTAGCCGCGGCCGAGGGCCTCGACGTGGCGCACGAGGGCGGCGTGGTCGGTCGTGAGCTGCCCGTCGTTGAGCGAGCGGCCAGCCGCGCCCGACGCGCTCAGGAAGCCGGCCCGGTCGGCGCGGTCGAACGTGGCGACCAGCTCGAGGACGCGGTCCTTCGCCTTCTCGTGGAGCGACTTGCCTTCGACGACGTGCATGCTGTACGAGTCGTCGAAGACGATGACGATCGCTTTCGACGCGCCCGAGGCGAACAGTCGCGACGACAGGAACGGCTTGGCGATGAACAGCGTGAACAGGACGAGGACGGCGATCCGGAGCAGCATCACGAGGATCTGCTCGAGCCGGCGCCGGCGCACCACCTCCTTGTCGAGCTGGCGCAGAAAGACGATCGACGGGAACAGCAGCACCTTGGCCTTACGCTGGAACACCAGGTGCACGAGCACGGGTATCCCCGCCGCCGCCAGCCCGAACAATAACCACGGGTTCAGAAACCCCATCGCCAACTCCGAAACGTCCTGCCCGAAACGTCCTGCCCGCCACGTCTTGAACGGCCCCGGACAAGCGAATGTTTACGACCATGCAGGCTGCCACCTTCTGGTAAGCTAAGTCAATTCAGAAGAAGATTTCTCGCAGAGACGCGGAGCACGCAGAGACTTGTTCTTTCCCCTGCGATCTCTGCGTCTCTGCGAGAGATCCTCAAGGGAGCGTTGTTATGAAGCACAACGAGGTGTCCGCAACCATTATTGACGTCGCGATCGGCATC
>CAZJXV010000448.1:0-2379 GCA_964550015.1 uncultured Verrucomicrobiota bacterium | reverse complement strand
ACCTACGACACGCGGATTATGATTCCGCTGCTCTAACCAACTGAGCTACGCCGGCGTTGTGCTGTCTGACTGCATACCGCACACGCCCCGCGCATGTCAAGCGCTGCGCCGAGGCGGCGGCGAATCGCGCCCTACAGGTCGAGGTCCTCCATGCGGTCGCTCCAGTAGGTCATGAGCCGCTCGTCGTATCGGCCGCAGGCGGCTACGTGCCCGTCGGCGAACACGAAGTTCAGCTGTCCGCCGTGGTACGGGCCGTAATACGACACGTCATCCCAGCCCGTGGCGCGTTGCGAGTAGTTGTCCTTGTCGCAGTCGGGCAGGGGCCAGTCGCGCCTGTTGCACTCGGTGGCGACGATGAACGCGCTCGGCGACATGACGCGGTGCACCTCTGCGCCCCCCCACTTGCCCGTGGTCAGCCAGACTTCGCGCACGTTGAGCGAGTAATTGAACTCGTCCGTCTTGTCGGGGTGGCTCGGGCAGCGGTACACGCTCGGCGTGTCAATGGTGCCCAGGAGCTGCTCGGTCCAGCCGGGGTAGCCCGCGTCGTCGCCCCACGGACATGTGGCTCCCGGCGCCGGTGTGGTGGACCAGTCGTCGGCGTACATCAGCAGCGCCGAGCCGGCCTGCCTCATGTTCGACGCGCACGCGCTCCGGCGCGCCGCCTCGCGCGCTCGCTGCAGCGCCGGCAAGAGGAGCGCGGCCAGAATTCCGATGATTGCGACCACTACTAAGAGTTCGAGCAGCGTGAATCCGCTCGATTGCGCCCGCTTGAAGGGCATCCGGGTCATGAATCGCACCTCCGAGTTCTGATCCCAACCGGCGCGGCGGCCGCCGCGCTTCCCTGCAGGTAGATAGCACAGGGAGCGTCACGAGTCAAGTCGGGCTGGTGCGATCGCGAAGGCCTGGAAAGGAGAGGGGCGCGGACACCGAAGCGACCGCGCCACCGATGAGGACTCTATTTCTATGATTATGCCTGGGCGGCTGCCGCCGGTTTGCGCAGCTATCGCTTGCGCCGAACAACCAGCAGGAGCAGGCCGCCAAAGCCGATCAGCGCCATCGTGCCGGGTTCGGGGATGACCCCGTACTCGCCGCTCAGGAAGATGGACTCGCCGCCGTCGTTGTGGGGCCCGTCAACGGTCCCGCTGTCCCAGAAGAACAGCAGCCGGGCGCCGTCCAGAGCCGGGTCGAAGGGGTCTATGCCCGTGTAGATGGCATAGTCCGCCCAACCGGCCCCCTGCTCGTTGAGCGGAAGCATCTTCGGCCCATCGAGTTGCGCCAGCACGGTGCCCCCGGCGTACCCGTCGTTCGTCATGTTCTGCAGCGCGGAGGAAATGTCGGTCCCCGCGGGGTCGTCCCTGTCGTCGCCGAAACTCGGCGTGTAGTCCTTCACGACCGTAAACGCGTTCAGACCCAGGGGGTCCGAGCCGCCGATCTGGTTGAGGTCGACGAACACCACGAGCTCCTGGATCAGCGAGCCGCCTTGCCCGTCGGGGAAGTTCAGAATGTAGAAGTCGCGGAGCTCATTGATCGACGTAATGAACGACTCGACTGCCGTCGTGCTTCCCGCCCCGGTCGGCATGTCCGTGTTCGCGTCGTCACCGTCGAACCCGCCGCCGCTGTTCTGGCTGCCGCCGGCCGATTCAGTAAAGAACAAAAAGTCCAGCGTGCCGTTGCCGGAGCCGATCATGTTGTTGTCCGTCGCGACGATGTCGGAATCGGTGATGATCTGCGCGGCCAGGGCCGGCGAAACCGCGAGCACCAGGCTCACAGCCAGAAGTCGTGGGAACAGCTTCGTTGCATTCATTGCCTTCACCCTTCGTTGTTTTGCCCGATACCCAAGTATTCACACCCTCAAAGGCTCGCGCAAAATCCCGAGGCCGCTCGATCCGGGTGTCCACAAAGTTCAGTTGCAGGATCGTGTACGCCTCCGGCGGTTCAGGAACAGCACAAGGCTGCCGAGACCCATCAGCATCATGGTGCCCGGTTCGGGGATGGTGCGGAACGTCAGGTTGTCCAGCCCGCCGGAGCCGGAGAAGTCAACCTCCAGCTTGCGGACGTCATAGGGATCGAAGCCCACGTCCTCGAGCGCCGTTGCGCTCCCGCCAGTGCCCAGCCCAGGCTGAGCCAGAAGCGTCGTGAGATTCAGCGTGTCCCAGCCCTGCGTGCTGGTGTTCTCGCCGGTCCACTCCGACGGCACATCATAGAGCCGAGTGCGCCCAGCACCGTCAGTCAACGTCACGTCGGTCTGCGCACCGCCGTTGATGTCGATCAGGTCGATGCTGATAAGATACGATGGCAGCATGAAGTCGAAGATAATCGAGCCGCCTGCCGCCGAGTCGTCGGGTGTGTCGAATATCCCCGCCACGGTCTGCGCCGGGG
>CAZJXV010000447.1:0-2383 GCA_964550015.1 uncultured Verrucomicrobiota bacterium | reverse complement strand
CCACCCGAAGAAATAGCGGTCGGCCAGGCAGAGCATGCCGGGCTTCAGGTGGGGCAACACCTCTTGGGCCAGCGCCGCCTCGGTGACAAAAGAGGCGCCGTGGGCCGAGGCGAAAAGGACATGCGTGCCGTTCTCCACCAGCGAGACAAAGCGCAGCTGCGGGAAGGCGCTCCTGCCCCGGCTCGCGCCCGGCCGGCCGAAGGCGCGGGCGTTGGCCTTGGTGTCGGCCACATCGAGCGTGCTCCCGTCGAGGCTGACAAGACGCCAGCGCCGGTACCACGCCCCCCGGGTGCCCGGCTGGGCGATCGGCCTGACCAGCTCGTCATGAAGCTCTCGGACCGGCTCGACCCCCAGCCTCGAGCGGGCGCGGCTGATGGCCGACTTGCCCGCCACCGGGATCGCGCACCGAGGGAACCGCAACCAGCGCAACCCCTCAACAAGCGCCCGGAGCACCTCGGTGTAGGCCACCTGCATAAACAGCGCCAGGGCGATCACGTAGTAGACCACCACGTGCGCCGGGAGCGCCCGCTGTCGTCGGCTCGCCCGGCTCGTGCGTCGCAGAACCTCGTGGATCTTCCCGAGCGGGAAGGCGTGGGTGATCACGCCAAGACTGATGAAGTCGGTCACCCTGGCTCCATTGGGAAGTGTCGCCGCCGTCCGTGCCATCTCTGCACCTCCTCTGTGCCGTGGTCCAAGATACCCATTGACCCGAGACCACAATACCATCGGAGGCACACTAAGTCAACAGTATTGGGCCTAGCGCCAAGCGGCCCATGTCTCCGCCTTGAAGAGGCGCGTGACCGGAATCAGGTCAACGTCCTCAAAGTCGAACTCGCTCAGCACCTCGAGCATCGAGGGATGAAAGTGCCCGATCGTGATGGCGACTCCCTGCCGCCGGGCTGTCCGGCAGGCTTGTTCGAGACGCTCGAGGATCGCCCTGCGGGCACGGCTGTTGTCAAGAAACACGGCGTTCCGCACGGCGCAGGGCACGTCGAGCTCGTCGGCGACCCGCCGGCAGACCGACTTGGGATTCGTCAGGCTGTCCACAAGCGGCAGGCCGTGGGCCTTCAGTTCTTTAACGACGGCGCGCACCGTCTGTTCATCGGCGGTGGCTTTTGAGCCCATGTGGTTGTTGACCGCCGCGACGTACGGGACGGCGGCGAGGTTCTCGGCCACGGTGACGCGGATCGTCTCCTCGTCCATCCCGACGCGGACCGCGCCCGGCCCGGGGTCGAGCACCGGGTTCAGCGGTTCCATCGGCTGGTGCAACATGATCGTGTGGCCTGAGGCGTGGAGCGCCTCGGCGCACTCGCACGCGTGCGGGGTATGCGGGAGCACGGCAAAGGTGATGCCCGCAGGGAGCGCCGCCGCCGTTTCGAGGTCGCACGTGGTGAAGCCGACGTCGTCGATGATGACCGCGAGCTGCGCCGAGCCGACGGTGCGCCGCCGCACCTCCAGGAGGCAGTTCACCTTTTCCGGGACGCGCAGTCTGAGCTTGATGAGCAGCGTCGGTTCGTCGCCGTCGGCGCCGCCACGTTTCTTGGAGGAGAGCACCTTGCCGCCGCGCGTGCGGAGCCACTGGCCGAGCACGTGGGGGAAGGTATCGAGCGAGGCGCCGTAGAGCACGCGCACCTCTTTGTAAAGCTGCGGTTTTCGGCTCGGGTGGTAAAGGGTCGTTTCAAACTCGGTGAACCGATCCGTGGCGTAGAGGGCTTCTTCGACGAGCGCGTTGGCCGCTGCGAGATGAGGGGGGACTTCTCCGACAGGGTCCGGCAACGGCTGGTGCGAGCCAAGATCGGCGTGCCACGACCCGCAGCCCGCGCACACGAGCGCCGCGGCCACGACCATCAGATACGCTCGACACCCTCGTTCGCCATGCCGCATCGGCTTCGGCCTAGTTCGCCTGCTCCGTCAAGATGTTGAAGTCGCCCTTGCGGAGCACCATGATTGCTTTGAGCACGTCGATGGCGCGCTGGAGTTGCCGGTCGCTGTACTTCGGCCCGGTCTCGTCGCTTTCTTCCTCGTCGGGGGAAAGCGACTTGAGGAATTCCTCGGCTTCCTCTTCTGTGCCCTTGTCGGGCGCCGCTTCATTGGCCGATGGCTCGCGGCTCTCTGGGCCGTTCTCGAGGTTTTCTTCCATGCGGAGCAGCTTCTGCTGGCGGCGTTCGAGTTCCTCTTCGAGTGTGACCTTCACCTCGATGTCGGGCTTGATACCGATATCGTGGATGAGCCTGCCGGACGGGGTGTAGTAACGCGCCGTCGTGAGCGAAAGCGCCGTGTCCTCGCGCAGCGGGAGGATGGTCTGCACGCTTCCCTTGCCGTAGCTCTTCGTCCCGACGAGGATGGCCCGCCCCAGGTCCTTCATCGCGCCGGCGACGATCTC
>CAZJXV010000446.1:0-2391 GCA_964550015.1 uncultured Verrucomicrobiota bacterium | reverse complement strand
CGCCCGGTACCAGACTTTTCCCGGTACTTCACGGCGCCACTCCCGGTACCGGCTCATTTGTCCCTAAGGTTGACCAACTTCCTCACGCGAGTTGTGGTTGAAGATCAGGAGGCGGATGTTACCGCCAACGTCGCGCAGGCTCTTGCGGATGTTGCTGATCCCAAGCATGTGACTTTCCTTCTCGATATTGATGCATACAAAGCGCGCGATTTTGATGTCGGTGACCCGGCAATGTGGTCGACGTTTGGGGTGCTGCGCGAGTTCAAGAACAGGATCTTCTTCGGCAGCATAACCGAGGAAACAGCGAGGTTGTTTGAATGACAGTATTTCAGTTAGCGCGAGGCGGTCAAAGCTATACTGCCCGTGGGGAAAGCGAGCATGCTCTGGTGCTTGAGGAGCGCTACCGTGAAGCGCACCTCGGGCACTTCTTGCGGAGCATCTCTCTCGGAGAACCCTATTGGGCGGCGCGCAGTGCCCTTAGGGAGGTCTCTCAGGAGTGTTCTTCCGACAATTGGGACGGCTATGGTGCCAGAGCCGTGCTGCCGCGCGCTGCGTATCACGCTAGGCGCTTCCTCGAGATGCTTTCGCCTGGATTTCCATTGCCTGAAGTGAATGCTGATCCTGACGGGGAGATCTCCTTCGAGTGGTACGACGCACCCCGAAGAGTGTTCTCGATTAGCATAGGAAGTAGCAGCCGGGTGAGCTATGCTGGGGTTTTCGGTAGACGCAGTGTGCATGGCACAGAATATCTCGGCGACGAGCTTCCCACCGCAATTGTGACCAACCTGAACAGACTGCTGAGATAGAAACTTCGCGGCCCATTGATCGTGGATGCTCTTAACGCTCAAGATCCCCTGGCGCGGTTTCTGATTAGCAGGAAACACTATAGTAGCCAGAACAATCGCGTGAAGGAGGGAGCCTTCCTACCTGCGCCCAATCGCGAGCTTTCAGTTTTCCAGATTGTCGGCTTGGCCGAGTCCGATATCTGGAACCTGGGTAAGAGATATGTTTCGGATCCCCAAGATAGACCGCTACGCGGACGCGCTGACATTTTGGTGTCGGCTGTCCGGCGGGTGGGACTTAGGGTGAAAGCCGATAACGTCCCGCCGCGGCACGCAAACGTTGTCGGGTGGCCTGAAGAGAAGTCCGAGCAAAAGCTTCTTGCGCATGAACTGGCTGAACGCGCAACTCTGAGCCTGTGTGGCTGACCATTCTCGATGCCGTGGCTCCAAACGGGCCGCCATGATGTGCCGAGTAACCTCTTGCCGGACTTAATCCACGAAGGCCCAGAGGAGCTTGCGGCTGTGGGCGTCGAGGGCCGCGGGGTCCGGGATCAGGAACAAGTTGCCGGCGACGTCGCGGATGAGCGCGCCGCCGCCGGGCAACTCGTGCGGCCAGTCGTCGAGCTTGGTCTGGAACGTGAACGGGCCCTGGCGTGTCTCGACTTTCCAGTTGCGGATCTCGAACTCGCTCTCGAGCGACAGGACGCGCGTGATCTCCAGGACGAAGCCGACCTCGACGAGCGCTTCCTGGACGAGGCGGCGGGCGTCGGCGGCGAGCTCACCCAGGTCGTGGACGAGGATGAGCTCGCTGTCGTCGGCGTCGCGCAGGGAGACGTAGCGGCCGGGATGCGTCCACGGGAAGCACGGACGCGCACGCACGGCGACGTCGTCGTGGCCGTCGCGCAGGAGCCAGATCTGGCCGTCGCGTCGGCGTTCGAGGCGCAGGCGTGAAAGGTCGGTGTCCGTCGGGGCTCTATTCTCTGGTTCGTTTTTCGACATGACTGTTGTCTCCGTTTCGTTCGGTGCCTGGTCCTGAGTGTGTCCGCGCGGTGGGACACGTTTTCTGTCGCACCTTCGGCGCTTCGGCGGGCCCGGGGGGACCCGCCCTACAGCTTCCTGGGGCTTGCGCCCCAGGCTAGGTTCCGTCGCCGCTTCGCGGCTGAGCTGGGACGTACGCAACCTGTGTTGGCAACCGTTAGACGGCGTATATCTCGTGCAGCTCGTGCTGCATGCGGTAGAGCTTCGTGTAGGTCCCCTGTTCGTTCGCGAGCAGCTCGGCGTGCGTGCCCTCCTCGGTGATGCGGCCGTCCTCGATGACGAACAGGCGGGTGGCGCGCCGCAGCGTCGAGAGCCGGTGGGCGATGGCGAACACCGTCCGGCCCTTGACGAGGCGCTCGAGCGCTTCCTGGATCTTGCGTTCCGTCTCGGTGTCCACGCTGCTCGTGGCCTCGTCGAGGATCAGGATGCGCGGGTCGCTCAGGATGGCCCGCGCGATGGAGACGCGCTGGCGCTCGCCGCCGGAGAGCGTGTGGCCGCGCTCGCCCACGATGGTGTCGTAGCCGTTCGGCAGCTTGCAGATGAAGTCGTGCGCGTTGGCGGCGCGGGCGGC
>CAZJXV010000445.1:0-2421 GCA_964550015.1 uncultured Verrucomicrobiota bacterium | reverse complement strand
GCTCGACGACAACGCGCTGAGCGCCGAGTCCAGGCTCGACATCGCCGCCGCAAACACCGCCGCCAGCATCAGGCCCTTGATGCCGATCGGCAAGTACGTGACGATGAACGTGGGGAAAACGTGGTCAGCGTCTTCGAGGCCTGCGGCAAACCCTGTCTGCGCCTTGAGTGCATAGAGGCCCAGGCCTATCAGGAGGAACGTGAATACGACCGGGAAGTCAATGAGGCCTGTCAGAATCAGGCCGCGCTTGGCCAGCGACGGCTTGCGGCAGGTGAGCATCCGCTGCGTCATGTCCTGGTCCGTCCCGAACGCCGCCATGCTCTGAAACAGGCCGCACAGCACCGCGGCCCAGAAGACCGTGCCGCGCGTGAAGCTGAACGAGAAATCGAAGATGCGGTCCTTGCCCTCGGCCCGGGCAATGTCCATCATGCCCGACCAGCCGCCCTCGATCTTGCTCAGCAGCAGCCCAAACGCGAGCCACGCGCCCCCGATGAAGATCACGAACTGCACCACGTCCGTCCACATCACCGCGCGGATGCCCCCGAAGAACGTGTACGCCATCGCGATCGTCGCCACCAGCCCGAGCGCCACCGCGAAATTCACCCCCACCACCACGTTGACGACCTTGGCCATCACGCACAGCCGCACCCCGCTCGCCAGCAAACGCGTCACGATGAAGAACGCCGAGCCCGTCCCGCGCGTCGCCTCGCCGAACCGGTGCCTGAGAAACTCGTACACCGTCGTGACCTTGAACTTGTAGAACGCAGTGAGGAACACGGTGGCCACGATGATGCGCGCCACGAGCGAGCCGATCGCCATCTGCGCGTACCACATGTTGCCGCCGTACGAGTCGCCCGGCGCGCCGATGAAGGTCACCGCGCTCGCCTCCGTCGCCAGCAGCGAGAGCATCGCCGTCGTCCACAGCATGCGGCGGCCGCCGAGGAAGAAGTCCTCCGTCGTCCTGCCCTTCCGGCCGGCCCAGACGCCGATCGCGGCAATGATCGCGAAGTACAGCCCGATGACGGCCCAGTCTATGCCTCCCAGCATGCCGGCCTTCCTCCCGTGCGGTGCGCCCTTCTCGACGAGCACCCTACGGGCCGGGTGCGACAGTGTCAAGTGCGCCGCCCCTCGCCGGTTGCGGCCACGAGCCGAAGCTGCTATCGTCGTGCCGAGGTCCTAGGGGGCAGCCCCGCGGCCCCCGGGGAGAGGAGGAGGCCGTGACCCGCGAAGCGATCGTCTGCGAGGGCGACGGCAACCGCGTCCGCATGCACCGAGGCACGCTCTGCCTCGACTACGACCTCCGCACGGGCCGGTACGCCGTCACCCACGGCGACGCGTGCACCATCGAGGGCGCCGACGCCTGCTTCCTCGCCGACGGACAGACCGTCCGCACCACGGCCGTCCGACCCCACCGCTGGCACACCGAGGCGCCTCCCGGTCCGCTGGGCCCGGGCAGGCAACTCGTCCTCCAGCCCGCCCAAACCGAAGGCCCCCTCCACTGGTCGCTCTCGTTCTGCCTCCACGACGCGTTCGACGCCGTCGCCATCGCCCTCGAGCTCCACAACAACGCCGACGAGGAGATCGAGCTGCGCGAGGTCCGCCCGCTCGTCACGCCCGCCGAAGGCCGCCTCCGCCTCGGCCGCTCGCTCAAGACGACGCGCCTGTTGTCGAACGCGTCGGAACGCACGTCGGGCCGCACCGGCGTGCGCCGTGTGGACGCCGGCTCCGTGTGCGAAAGCCCCGTCTCCTTCGTCCTCGTGGACACCTCAGCGCACACCGCCCTCGCCGCCGGCATCCTCGGGCCCGCCAGGTCCTTCACCACCTTCCGCCTCGAGCTCGTCGAGTCCGCGCCGCCCACCTACCGCCTCGACGCGATCCAGGCCACGCCCGTCGGCGCCTCCCGCACCTCCAGCATCACCCTTCCGCCGGGCGCACGCTTCGCGCCGGAGCACATCGTGCTGGTCTTCGCCGCGGACGGCCACACCGCCTTCGAGCACTACGCCGAATGCAGCGCCCGGGCCGCCGGCGCCGCGCGGCGTCCGGTGCCGTGCGGCTGGTCCTCGTGGCCCTGCTGCCACGCCAACGTGTCCGAGGCCGAAGTGCTGCGCAACGCCGAGTTCCTCGCCGACACGCTCAAGCCGTACGGCCTCGACACCATCCTGATCGGCCCCGGCTGGCAGGCGCGCGGCGACCTCAGCGGCGGCCCCTGGCGCGCGGGCGACTCGTTCCCGCACGGCATGCAGTGGCTCGCCGCGCAACTCCGCGAGCGCGGCTTCCGCCCCGGCCTCTGGATCAGGCCCCTCGAAGTGGACGGCCACCGGCTCGACCCCTCCAGCGAATTCACACGCACCACGCTCCGCAACGAGGTGCGCCGCCTCGCCGAGCGCGACGGCTTCGACCTTCTCAACATCGGCCTCCTCC
>CAZJXV010000444.1:0-2444 GCA_964550015.1 uncultured Verrucomicrobiota bacterium | reverse complement strand
AGTTGTGCACGTTCGGGCTGCATGTCGAGATGGACACGATGGGGTCGAGACAGGTATTGGTGAAGTAAGATTCATATCGGAAGGAAGTGAAGCATGTCGGGAAGCATCAGCGAAGTTGTCGCGGCAGTAACGCCCCCGAAGGACGCGGAGGGGAAGTCGGTTTCGATCAGCATGACGCCGGACCACTGCGTGTCGTTCTTCACGCTCGGTGTGGAGTTCCGCGACGAGAACGACGACAAGCTGCTGGACGCGCTCGTCGAGATCAGTCCTGGCACGTTGCAGAGCGTGATCAAGTACTGCTATGACAAGGCGGTCACGGCGGCTGAGGACGACGGCGAGACGCCGACGATTCCGAATCCGGCCGACCCCGAGGGGCCGGAGATCGCGAACCCGGACTACCCGGTAAAGCCGGACGCGCAGCAGATGTGGACGGCGGCACAGAACCAGCTGAACAACGCGCTGGCCGACGAGACCGCGGTGGCGCAGCCGACGCTCGTGGGCAAGCTCGCGAAGGTGGCGGACATCATCGTCAACCTGCTCGTGAGCGGCGCGGCTAATCCGGGCGGCGCATATCCCCAGCGATGGGGGAAGACGATGCTCAAGCGTGCGTACTACGCGAAGGCTGCGCAGAACGGGTAACCGAACGGAGTGATACGTGTCCGAGGCAAAGAGTCTTGAACTAGCCAACGCGGAGGTGACCGACTACGTCGCCATCACGAACCCGTCAGCGGACAATGTGCTGGTGACGGGACTCTCTGCCACGGACTTCACGATCCGCCTGTTCAACCAGGCCGGCACAAAGGTGTACGAGCGTGTCGGCGCCTCTGTCAACGTCAACACGATTGCGGTTGCATTGACGGAGTTCAACTCAACCGATGCTCCTGGCGTGTACAAGTTGACGTTCACTCCCAACGCGGCAGGCGAGTGGACGTTGCAGGTGATCCACGCAACGTATTGCCCTGCCGGACAATACCACACGTTCCGCTGCTATTCGATCTTGTACGGCCAAACGGGTGACGCTACCGTGCGACAGCGATTCGTGGTGATTGACGACGATCTCGCTCCCGTGACTGGCCTTGCAGCGGGCGTGTTCACGACGAAGCTGTTCAACCCATCAGGCACCGAGGTATCTGATACCGTCGCTGTCACGATCTCCGAGGTCGGTGGCGGAGTGTACGAGGTGACGTGGACGGCCAATGCGGTCGGCAAGTGGCTCTTGATCGTGAAGAATGCCACTTACTTCTCATACGGACAATACGACACGTACCGCTACGAGATTCCCACGACGCCGGGAGCTCCAGAGATAACGGCCGTGTCCGTGTCTGGCGCAGTGATCACCGTCACGATAGACGGGGATTCAGGCGTGACAAACTACGCCAAGGCATACGACGACAACGACGACGTTGAAACGACTGGATCACGAAGCGGTGACGGGGACATCGAACTGACCGTGGGCACCCGCGGCGCATTCTACGACGTGGTGGCGTACAGCTATCACCCAGACGGTAATTTCGGTGCTCCGTCTGCGCCGTGGCGCATCTACGTTCGCGCTGCAAACGAGGCCAAGACGGCGAGCCTGCGCGCGGCCATCGGGGATCGGCTCGTCGGCTCGTCGGCTATCCAGTCATTGCTGGGGACCGATAAGAACGGGGCTGTCCCGGTATACGAGGCGCGCAACTTTGGTGCGCCAAACACCCCGGCATTCATCGTGTACGAACTCACAGAGGTGTACGACCCAGATGAGTCCGTGCGCACGCGCCACGAGTTCGAGTGCGAGTTGTCTGCTGAGTTCAAGGGCACGTCGAGTTACCCGCCGGCCGACCTGCTGGACAAGGTTGGCGAGGAACTCGCAACTCTATTCAACGACTGGGGATATGAGGACGACACGTGGTGGATGGAATACGCGTGGATCGACGGCCCGAGCGCGCCAACACATGATTGGTCTGAGCAGGGATACGAGGGACGCACGTGGCGGTGGAGATTCGTCGTTTCGGAGAAGTGATTCAAGACGATACTCTGAGTAAGCGAGGCCTGAATGGGGCCGAGGAGGAACTGTGGCAGCTGATAGGACTAAGGTCGTTCGCGGGCCGTGTGACATTCAGATCAAGGAGAGCGGCGGCTCATACGCCACTGTCGGGATCGTGGGGGATGTCCGCGTGCAGATCACGAACATGCAGCAGGACCAGAATGGGGAACCCTACGGTACGGTACCTTTCGACGTGTTCCACGAAGGGCATGAGGTTCGCGTCGTGGTGCCGATGAAGCAGACTACGCGCGAGCACTTCACGTATGCGATTTCCGGCCACGGCGGCTCGGGTTACGTCTACTTCGAAGACAGGCCTGGGAATGAGTCGAAGTACGGGCTCAAGGTGATTCCGATCGCCGGCAAGTCGTCCGGTGGTGTCGATCCGGTCGGGAATTTCCTCGAGCTCTACCAGGCGGTA
>CAZJXV010000443.1:0-2447 GCA_964550015.1 uncultured Verrucomicrobiota bacterium | reverse complement strand
AATAATGTTCCACAAGTGTATGTATCTCGCGGCGCTTGCTCTTACTTTACAGCTCACCTGTGCCGCCTTCGCCGAGGATATCAACTGGAGTGACGCAAGCCCGAACGACCACAAATGGTCCTCGCCAGACAACTGGAGCACCAACACCGTACCCACCAACCAGCAAAGCGCCTACACAAACGGGCAGGGCGCAGCCCTCACTGAAGTATCTTCCGCCACCGCGACCTGTTCCGGCCTCTGCAACGCCTACCTTCGCAACCACGACTTCGTCATTCGGAGTGGAGCCCGCCTCAAAGTGATCAACGACGTCTATGCCGGCCTATTTGGTTGTCAGCATGCCGGCGCCACCTTCACCGTCGACAAAGGCGGCCAACTTGACGTGGGCGGCCTGCTCAGGGTCGTCCACCCCGTGAGCACCACCGTTGACATGGAAGTCACCCTCAACGTGGCGGGCCGGATCAACATCGCCGGCGCCCTTGAAGTCTCGCGTCCCGTCGTCGGCGCGCACCACGGCACGGTCCATCTCCTCGATGGACGCATCAACTGCGGCGGCCTCACCATGGGGCCGTCCGATGCCATGAACATCACCGGTGGCGTCCTGCACATCGCCGGCAACGCCATGGACCAGATCCAGAGCTACGTCGAGAATGGCCTCATCACCGCCTACGCCGGCGCCGGCACAGTCCGGGCCTACTACCTCCCGCCTCTCAAGAGGACCGTCGTCTTCGCCGTCTCCCCCAACGTCGAGATCGTCGTCGAGGCCGACCTCCACGACAGCGGCCAGATACGTGCCACCCTCGACCGCTACGTCGCCGACTTGACCCGCGAAGGCTTCAAGCCCCACGTCCACCGCTGCGCCGAGACCACCCCCCAGGCGCTCAGGGCCTACTTGAAGTCGCTCTACGACGAACATGGCCTCGCAGGCGTTGTCCTCGTCGAAGCCACCGACCTCAACAAGCTTCCGAGAGCCCTGTTTGAGGAAAGATTCCCGCCCGATCGCGGCCCCATTGACCTCTACTACGGCGACCTGGACGGCTTCTGGGACGACAAGGACGGCAACGGCAAATTCGACGTCTGGCAAAACGGCCCCGACGGCGACATGGAGCGCGAGATTTGGGTTGGCCGAATCTCGACCACCACCGTGCAGCGCCTCAACAACTACTTCAAAAGGAACCACGCCTATCGCACCGGCGCCATGAAGTTCGAAGAGCGCGCCCTCATTTGGGTCGAGCCCGGCTGGTCCGTCCCCGACGAGACCGTCGGCATCGCCTACAAGGACCTCGTCTCCTACCATCCCGGCGACCCCGCCCTCACCCTCGAGACCTACCACAAGGAGCTCCAGAACAACTACGAGTGGCTCTTCCACAGCTCACACAGCGGCTCAACCGGAAACGACTGGATCTGGTCCACCAAAGTCCACGAGCTCAACACCCACATCGCCTTCGCCCACTTCTACGCGTGCCGCACCGCGAACTACTACGAAACGCCAAACTGCCTCGCCGGCGAGATCGTCTTCGGCACCGACTACGGACTCGCCTCAATTGGACAGGCCAATAGCGGAGGCGTCGGCGCCAACCCGGCCTTCTACCAGAAGATCGCCGAAGGAAAAAGCATAGGCGAAGCCACCCACCTCTTGTGCACCGCCGTCGAGCCCGATGGCTCCTACAACGCCAGTTGGGTCGATTGGCTCTGGGGCATCACCATTCACGGCGACCCCACACTCCGCCCCCAGGGCGACCCGATTCCCGACCACGGCCCCGAACTCTCATCTCAGAAGAGCCCCTTGCAGAGGCTGTCGTGACGTGTTTCCGGGCTTATCTGAGGAACCTGTCAAGAAGCCTGTAGCCTGGTCTTGCATCACGGTAAAGTCACCCCTTGACAGAACCCTCAATCTTTGATATTATCTATAGGAAAGTAGCGGATTGTTTTTGGATCAGCAATGTGTTCTGCCGCTGGCACTTAGATTGGCAGTTCCCCACCATGGCCAAGTGCCCGAGGCTTCTACCGGTCGGCCTCGGACGCTTTCTCCGGCAATGCGTGGACCCATGGTCCGGTCTTTGGCAGATTGACTTACCCGTTTGCACACAACGGGAACACAGCGGCACCTTCAAGATTTCGCGACGGCCGTCAGGCCTGGCTGGCATCGACTTCCACCGCACCTGCCCGCCCGGCGCTCACCGGCTATCGAGCGCCGCCTGCCAAGCTCAGCATGCACCATGAGGAAAAGGCTCGAGAGCATCACAGCGAGAAGACATCCAATGAACAAGCCACTCGCCATCTTTCTGGTGATCGGCACTGCCATCGCATTGTTCCCGGCCGCCACCTTCGCCGCTCAGCGTTCCGTCGAACTCCCTATCGAATTCACCCTCGACGACCTCGCCTTCAGCACCGTCAACGGCTATGACCTCGTCCAGATCTTAGGCGACAAGTCTTCCCTCGACGGCGAG
>CAZJXV010000442.1:0-2458 GCA_964550015.1 uncultured Verrucomicrobiota bacterium | reverse complement strand
CGCGTCCTCGGCCCCGTCCTGCGCGACGAATGCGAGGCCCTCAACGAGGGCTGGCCCAAGTTCATCACCTCAGGACTCCCCTTCGTCACCGTCAAGGCCGGCATGAGCCTCGACGGCAAGCTCGCCACCACCACCGGCGAGTCGCACTGGATCACCAACGAGCGCTCGCGCGCCTACGTCCACCGCATGCGCTACGAGACCGACGCCGTCCTCGTCGGCCTCGGCACCGTCGTCGCCGACGACCCCCAGCTCACCCCGCGCGGCGACTTCCCCGACGAGCGTTGTCCCTGGCGCATCGTCGTCGACGGCGCCGGCGGCATCCCGCTCGACGCCACCGTCCTGACCGACGACTGGCACGAGCGCACCATCGTCGTCACCACCCTCGACGCGCCCGAGGAGAAACGCGACGCCATCGAGCGCCTCGGCGCCCACGTCGTCTGCGTCCACGGCGACCTCGACAGCGTGGACCTCAAGGAGCTCATGCTCGTGCTGGCCGAGCGCGGCATCGTCTACGTCATGATCGAGGGCGGCGCCAAGGTCATCACCAGCGCCTTCCACCACGGCATCGTCGACAAAGTCGCCCTCTTTTACGCCCCCATGCTCATCGGCGGCCGCGACGCCCCCTCCCTCATCGGCGGCACCGGCGTCTCGACCCTCGACGACGCCACCGCCCTCACCGACATCACCACCACCCGTTTCGGCGACGACCTCCTCGTCCAGGCCCGCGTCCGCCACTAACCCGACTCTTTATATGTCTTATATGTCCTATACGTCCTATTCCTCCTCCCCTTCCACGCCCTTGGCCCAAGGCCTCTCCCATGCTATGCTTATCCAAGTGCAGCTTGCCATATCGAGGCAACTTGAAAAATGTTCACCGGCCTCGTTGAGACAACCGGTACCGTCGCCGCCCTGACCAGGCCCTCGGGCAAGGTCGCGCGCCTCGCCCTGCGCGTGCCCGACGACTTCGGCCCCATCAAGGTCGGCGACAGCATCGCCGTCAACGGTGTCTGCCTCACCGTCGTCGAGGCCGCCGCAGGCGCCCTCGAGATGGACGTCCTCGAAGAAACCTTTGCGTGCACGAACCTCGCCGGCCTCCGCGCCGGCGAGCGCGTCAACCTCGAGCGCGCCCTCACCCCGTCGAGCGAGCTCGGCGGCCACCTCGTCACCGGCCACGTCGATGACACCGGCACCGTCGTGCGCCGCCGCCGCCAGGGCGCCGACTGGGTCTTCGAGATCGGCCTCGACGCCAAGTACATGCCGTTCATCGCACCGAAAGGCTCCATCGCCGTCGACGGCGTCAGCCTCACCGTCGTCGAGACCGCCGCCGCCTCGTTCACCGTCCACATCATCCCCTACACCTTCGAGCACACCACGTTCGGCGACCGCGCCGAGGGCGCCCGCGTCAACATCGAGGTGGACCTCATGGCCCGCTACGTCGCCAACTTTCTTCGTCGGACGGGGGCTGCGCCGAGCGGCCTCACCCGCGACTTTCTCGCCGAGCACGGATTCGCCTGATGGCCCAGACCACAACCATCATAGTCGGCCTCTGCCTCGTCGGCATCGTCACGTGGACCGTCCTGCTCTGGTCTCGTCAGCGCGTCTTGCGCACCTTCCTCGTCATCTCCGCCGCGTTCCACGGCGTACTTCTCGCCATTCCTCTTGCCACCGGCCGCAGCGCCCCCGACGAGCACGCCGCCCCGCGCCTCATCCCCTACACCATCATCCAGGGCGCCGACGCCCCCACCGCCGAGACCGCCGAGCTCGAGCTCCCCGACGAGCAACCCCCCACCGACACCATCGACCTCGCCCACAAGCCCCTGGCCGACCCGCTCGAAGACGACGAGACCCAAGCCGACAGCCCGCCGCCCGCCGCCGTGGATGCAAACCTCCCCAGAATCGAGCACACCGCCTGGTTCGCCTTCGACGACCATCCCGGCGCCGTTAGCTACCGCAGGGAGCTCCAGCGCCTCATCCAGCGCCACTTCGAGGTCCCAAAGGAGCTCGACGAGCGCGGCTACGAGGGCCGGCTCAAGGTCTGGCTCAACCTCTCCCACGACGGCACGCTCAACTACGCCTTCCTCGACCCGCACATGCGCAGCGAGGACGACGAGATCAACCGCCTCACTGAGGAAAACCTCAAGAAAATGGCCGATACATTCCCGCCCTTCCCCGAGGGCGTCAAAGATTACGACGTAAATTTTTTCGTGATTATCGACTACCGCAACCTGCGGAACCGATAGCCCATGGCGACGGCGGCACGATCCTCACGGCTCGCTCGTTTCGCCTACTTCCTTCTCGGTCTGCTGCTCCTGCCCGCCTGCGCCGCGCTCACCGTCACCTGCGTCCGCGCCATCGCCCTCGCCGACGACCTTGCCACAAACCTCCTCTACTTCGGCAGCGGCTTCGCCTCGCACCTCGTCTTCTTCCTCGTCTTCAACAAGCCCATTCGCACCTACGT
>CAZJXV010000441.1:0-2489 GCA_964550015.1 uncultured Verrucomicrobiota bacterium | reverse complement strand
CCATTACCGCACACCCAAACAAAGGTGCCGCTGCTTGTAGTACGCCGCTTCGTACTTCTCTCGGTTCGCCCAGCCGA
The DNA here is from genome assembly GCA_964550015.1 of uncultured Verrucomicrobiota bacterium. Lineage (GTDB taxonomy): Bacteria > Auribacterota > JABMQX01 > JAFGEW01 > JAFGEW01 > CAZJXV01. The sequence continues at coordinate 2,412 of CAZJXV010000441.1, read as the reverse complement.
TAGCAAGCTTCCACTCGCCGCTGTCCGCGTCCTTGAAGACAACCCCTCGATACCAGCGCCGCTTCGTCGGAATGCCGATGTCCTCGTCGCCGCCCTCGCTCGGGGCACCGCACATGACGTATTCGCCGAGTCCGTCCGGTCGCTTCCGCGGGTAGGCGTAGTGATACCGGCACGGGCTCTCGCGTCGCTGGTCGAGCCCGTCTTTCGACGCCCGGATGCCGTAGTGCGACAGCATGTCCCACCGACCCGTGTTCGCGTCCTTGTGCGGCCCGAACGGGGCAATCTCGTGCTCGTCAGCCGACCACCGGGCACCGACCGGCTCCGGGCGGTTCTTGCGGCATACCGCCTGCTCGCAATCCCACCCGTCGCACAGCACGTCGACCGGCGCGGAACTCCCGCCGAGCGCCGAACAATGCCCGATCGAGTATTCGACGCACCGACCGTCCGGCAGACAGCACGCCCGGGGCGGCTCCGTCTGCGGACAGTCGAGCCCAAGCCCGGGCAGGTCCGCGCATCTGCCCGCAGGCTCGGGGCTCCCGCCGAACGCTAAACACTCGCTCGGCGTCAGGTCCGAGCAATGGCCGTCGCCCCAACAACAGGCCGACACCAACTCGGGGCACTCGAATCCGTCGCAGGTCTCGCCCGGATAATACGCGCCGCCCGCGTCGAGGCACGACGCCTCGTCTTGGTCGTAACACGCCTGTCCGTAGCAACACGCACCCATATATCATCCTGTCCCGTCGCAGCGAGGTGCGAATACCGGGTTGCCCTGCAGCCGCGCCGTCTCGATCGGCGGGATCGGACGCTCCAGCGTCCAAACGCCCGCGATCTTCGTCACCGGCAGCACGTCCGTAAAAAACGTCGTCGGCCCGTCGGCAACACGCCAGAACCACGGCTCGTAGTACCTGGCGGGCACGTGCGGATAGGTCGCAACTACGTACGGCTCGGGCTCGTAATCGGCAGCCTGCGAGCCCTGAATCGTCCACTGCCCGTCCCACGGGTCCGTGTCGCTATGCACAGCCGTCTCGGCGAGCACAAACAGCCCGTCTTCGCCCGACGCGGGGTGATAGCCGCGAAGGATGACGAAACGCCCGCCCGCTGGCCCGGCGCTCGGGTACTCGACAATCCACGTATCGCCCGCAGGTCGCACGCGAAGAAACGGCGCGTCCAAGCCCGGCGGGAACATGAGGTCTACATCGTCGCCCTCTTCCGCGTAGCTGACGGCACGGTAATCCTCGCACACGCGCCCGAAATCGGGGTATGCCCAGAACGGAGGCCCCGCCCACGTGTACCGATCCTCCTGCGGCGGCGCATCGTAGTGCTTGACCTCCCGCACGAGCATGCGCGAGCATCCGCCGTCCGGGTACTTGGCGACAACGCACGTTCGCACGTCCGGCGACCCGTCGAAACCGGCGCCCGCGAGGCTGACAACCTTGCCGCCCTGGTGGTCGCGTATGTCGATACCCGGACCTCCGACGATGTTGTCCGCACGGCGCACAGCCTCGACCATCGCGCGCAATTCGCCTGCCGACAGGTCGTCGAAGCGCTGGCCCGCCTGAAACGCGGGTAGGTTGTCGCCCGGTCGTGCCATGCTATCCCACGATGCTTAACAACGTGCCGAAGTCCCGCACGTGCGCCACGTCAAAATTCTCCCACACCGGCTTACCGTCCAGCGTGAACACCTGCGATTCGTTGCCCTGATCGTCGACGTACTGGTGATAGAGCCGCAGTGGCGTATGTCCGCCGATGAATTCGCCCGGGTTGTCGGCGTCGTCGAACTTTTCGACCCAGAGAAACTGCAGTTCGATGCGGTATATGCGCCCGTATTCGTCCTGACCGCCACCCGGCAGCGTTCCCGTCCCTTCGGTGATGCCGAAGCCCTTAAACATGAGTTCGTGGGCATACGCAACGTCGTCCCCGTTGACTGTGAGAATGTCGGCGTTGGTGGTTTCGAGGTACTGCGATACCCGCCGTCCCATCGTGCGGTAGATCGTCGGCACGTTTTTCCAAAACGTGATGTAGACCGACGGCCATTCTGCCGGGTGCCCTATTGCCTTACGCTGCTCCGTCACCCATAGGTCTTGCTCCGTGCCCCCGACGAGTCGCGTTTTGTGCGTCGGAGAGGCCGGAGCTTCGACGTAGTTCGGCGGCGTCATGGGGTCCGCCGACTTGTACACGAGCGGACCGATGATCTTGGCCGTTGCGTCCGACCCTACGGTCTTACGCATCGTATACGGCTGCGAAGACGACGAATACGACACGTGCCAATCGTCGTTTGCGTAATCTACGCCCGACAAGTGCCCGTAGTTGACGCGCACCCTGTAGTGATAGGGGTTTTCCCGTGAAACGATGTCGTATGACTGTGCGAATAGCGTGGAATCGTGCGGGTGCGGTGTCCCGCGAGGAACAGCC
>CAZJXV010000440.1:0-2491 GCA_964550015.1 uncultured Verrucomicrobiota bacterium | reverse complement strand
TGAACGCGTCCTCCAGCCCCGTGCCGTACAGGGTCTCCTTCGCCCCGCCGTCCACCTCGATGATGTCGTTGCCTTCGAGATAGCCGTACTTGTCCTCCTCCGGAGAGCGCGTGATCGTCATCAGGCAGCCAAGGTAGTGGCCCGAGCCGTCGGGCACGCTAAGCACCTCGTACATGGTGTCCACGCCCGGGGCGAACGTCTCCTGACGGCGGCGCGCGTGGAGGGTGGCGTACGTCGCGTCAACCGCTTGCGGCTCGTACTCGACGTGCGCGCTCGTCACGTCCACCGTCTCGGCCGAGTCGTTCACAATCTCGACGCGGACGCCGGAGCGGAACGGCATCGGCAGATAGCAGTAGTAGCCGTCGTCATGGTCCGTGCCCAGGGAGAGGGCCTTCGAGATGACGCGGTCGCGGCCGGCGCCGAAGAACTCGCCGATCGGCACGTCAATCGCCGGTTCCGCCAGGTTGGGGTGGCTCACCTTGAGCTTTGCGCCGGCGAGTTGCACGTCAGTCGGGGCGTCCAGCTTGATCTGCAGGCGCGTGATGATGCCTTGCTGGCCCGTGCCGAGGTCGGCCAGCACCAGCGTCTCGCCCGGGCCGAGGCTGCCGCTGCTCTGGATGACATTCGCACCCGCCGGTCCCGGGTTCGTTCCTACGGCATTGAGGACCTCGGCCGCAAGGTTCCAGTCGGCCCGTTGCGACGCCGACTGCGTCGCCGTGTAGGTCTCGACTTCGGTGCCCGGCGGCAGCAGCAGGTAGTTCATCTGATAGAAGTTGAGTTGCCCGACGCGGTTGTCCGACTCGATCGTGAGGCCGTCCTGGAAGTAGAGCGGCGCGTAACACCATGCCCCGCCCGTCCCTTTGCCCACGAACGGTTCCTCGATCGCCGCATGGCCCGGGATGCCCGCGTCGTACCACGCCAGCGTGGTCGTATCCAGACGCGGCGTCGGCTCGCCATCGAAGTAGAACTTCAGCTTGAACTCCGGCCCCGGCATCCACGGCATCCACGTGCGTGTGATCAGGCCCGGGCGGCCGGTCCGCTCGCGAATGGTCGTCGGATCAACGTTGCCGGTGAGCCTGTAGGAATGAGAATCGTACCAGTTATTGTCGCCGGTCGTGTTGAGCGGGCTGACGTTGCGGTTGTAGCTGGACGCCATCCCCGCCTCGCAGCCCGGCTTGAGCGTGGCCAGGTCCCGCCACTGAAGCAGCACATCGAGCCCGTACGCGGTCGCATGCGGCGTCCTCGGCGGCAGCACCTCGAAAGCCGCCAGGGGCGACTCCAGGGCGCCGAGCGCGGCCCGGATGTGCGTGCCGCCTTGCGCGATGCCCGTGCACGTACGCTCTACCTCATTGATGAGTGCTGTCGCCGGATCGAGCGACGACCACTCCACCCACGTCGTGACGTCGTAGCACGTGCCCGTTCCGTCGTAGCCCTCGCAGAACAGCGGCGCTGTGCCGCCTACGTACACGGCATTGGACGACGGTTTCACCTGGAGCGACGTCAGCACGACCGGGTCGTAGAGCTCGAGCCTCCAGTTGTCGCTCGTGAACTGCGCGCCCGCGTTCCTGGTGACGCCCCACGTCTCGTTGCCCACTCCCATCGTGCTGAGCATCAGGAAGCGCCGGTTGGCCATATCAGCGGTCATGTTGGCGTACGCAACCGAGTAGACGTCCGGCGTATCCTGAGTCACCGTCTCCTGCACGATGGCGCCGACCACCGTTCCCGCGTCAAGATCGGTCAGCGTGCCGAAGACCTGGCCGTACGTGCTGCCGTCCCAGCGGTAGTGGCCCTCAATCCGGTAGTTGACGCCGGCAACAAGCGATCCGCCGCCGGTCAGGTCGTCGCTGACCGCCTTGCCGGACCAGTCGCCCCCGTTGCCGAAAAAGATGTGGAAACGGACGGCGCCCCCGCTCTCCTCGATGGTAGCCCCAACGAAATGCTGGCGATTGGCCCAGGTCTCGAAGTGGGTTGGATTGTCCGCGTCGCCGTCGGCGGCGCTATACCACAACCCGAGCATCAGCCGCTCATCGTTCGCCGCAGGAACGAAAGAGGAAAAGCAGACATCGAACGAAAAGTCGAAGTCCTCCGTGTACTCCACGTATTGGTCGGCGTCGCCATAACCGGCGGCGCTGAAGCTCACGGAGGCCCGCTCCGCCGTCCCGTCGTCCAGGGTCTGGGCGTTCTTCCCGCGGCGCGCCTCACCGGCCATGTTATCGGCGGCGTCGCTCCATGAGTAGGAGTCAGTCGAGACGGCCGGATCCTGGTACAGGTAGGACAGCGGATCCGAGCCGCAGGTGAAGTCCTCATCCAGAACAACGAAAGAAGCATGACCCGGCGCCGCCAGCATAAGGACCGACACGGCAATCGTAGCGTACGTGCATACGGGTGTGCTCACCGACCGTTCCCCTAACCTGATGGTGCCCCTTATTCGTTGCACCTAGTGTAGTGTTTCGTATTTGTAGTTGATTATGCTGCTTGCCTCCGGTATGGT
>CAZJXV010000439.1:0-2511 GCA_964550015.1 uncultured Verrucomicrobiota bacterium | reverse complement strand
TCGGGCGCGTGGCCCACGAGCCGGCGCACCAGCTCGCGCGGCTCGGGCGCCATCGCGTGCAGCAGCGTCGCCGCCCGCGTGCGCGGCAGCGCGACGAGCACGTCGGCCCCCTCGTCAGAGGGCAGCTCGTTGAGGATGGTCACGAGCCGCTCGTCGCCGAGCGCGTCGAGGATGTCGCTGTAGGTCTCGTCGTCGAACTCGTCGAGCACGTCGGCGGCCCGGTGCGGCCGCATCACGGCGAACGCCCGGACCAGGGCCGGCGTGCCCAGCTTGGCCAGGATCTCCGCCACGTCCGCTGGATGGAATCCGCGCAGGAAGCCGCGCACCGCCTCGGGGCGCCCCGCCTCGAGCAGCGCCTCGACCTGCCGCGCCGACTCCTCGACCGGCACGCCCTCCTGCGTCCCTTGCTGCGTCATCGTCTCGACCCGAACTCCGGTACCGATACCTCTCCTGACTCAAGCCATCTTACCCAAAATGCCCTGGTGAATCACCACACACTGTCTTCGGCTCTAGCGAGAACGAAGGACGTTGTCGGCGGCGGGCCGAGGGCGGCCCGCCCTACAACTCCCTTTCGACAAAGCCCGGCCAGTTTGGTTTTGGATGTAGGGCGGGTCGCCCTCGGCCCGCCGCCCCTTCTTTGCGTCTTTGCGGCTTTGCGTGAGGCCCTGTCTTCGCCGGGAATTGACGCCTGCGTGCCCCGTGCGCTATGCTGGTGTTTTCGAGGAGGTGCGAACCAGTGGCCCAGCAGTTCGAGACCGTGGCCGTCCTGGACTTCGGCAGCCAGTACAGCCAGCTCATCGCACGGCGCATCCGCGAGCACAACGTCCACTCCGAGATCGTCCGCCACGACATCCCGGCCGCTGAGCTCAAGGCGAGCGGCGTGCGCGGCGTCGTGCTCTCCGGCGGCCCCTCGAGCGTGTATGACGACGGCGCGCCGCGCTGCGACGCGGCCATCTTCGACCTCGGCCTGCCCGTGCTCGGCATCTGCTACGGCATGCAGCTCATGGCCCTCGAGCTCGGCGGCACGGTCGAGCACAGCGACCACCGCGAGTACGGCCGCGCCGAGCTGAGCGTCGTTGACGAGAACGCCATCTTCGACGGCCTGAGCCCGACGGAAACGGTCTGGATGAGCCACGGCGACCGCGTCACCACCCTGCCTAGCGGCTTCACGGCCATCGGCGAAACCTCGAATGCGCCCTATGCCGCCGCGTGTAACGCCCCCAAGAAACTCTTCGGCTTGCAGTTCCATCCCGAGGTCGTCCATACGCCGCACGGCAGCACCATCCTGCGCAACTTCCTCTATGGCGTCTGCGGCTGCACGGGCGACTGGACGATGGGCTCGTTCCTCGACGCCGAACGGGCCGCCATCCGCACGCGCGTCGGCCGGGCCAACGTCGTCCTCGGCCTCAGCGGCGGCGTGGACTCCTCGGTCGCCGCCATGCTGCTTCATGAAGCGATCGGCGACCAGCTCACCTGCATCTTCGTGGACACCGGCCTGCTCAGGAAGAACGAGCGCCAGGACGTCCAGGAGCGCTTCGCCCGCCACTTCGGCATCCACCTGCACGTCGAGGACGCGAGCGACGCCTTCCTCGACGCGCTCGCCGGCGTCGAAGACCCCGAGGAGAAGCGCCGCATCATCGGCGCGCAGTTCATCCGCGCCTTCGAGCGCGCGTGCACGCACGTGGGCGACGCCAAGTACCTCGCCCAGGGCACGCTGTATCCCGACCGCATCGAGAGCCGCTCGCCGCGCGGCGGTCCCTCGGCCACCATCAAGACCCACCACAACGTCGGCGGCCTGCCCGAGGACCTCGGTTTCGAGCTCATAGAGCCGCTGCGCGACCTGTTCAAGGACGAGGTCCGAAAGCTCGGCATCGAGCTCGGGCTGCCCGACGAGACCGTCTGGCGCCACCCGTTCCCCGGCCCCGGCCTCGCCGTCCGCATCATCGGCGAGGTCACCCCCGAGCGGATCGAACTGCTCCAAGAGGCCGACTGGCGCTTCCTCGACGAGCTCACCAAAGCCGGCTGGTACCGCCAGGTCGCACAGGCCTTCGTCGTGCTGCTGCCGGTGAAATCCGTCGGGGTCATGGGCGACGGCCGCACCTACGAAAACGTCGCCGCCGTGCGCGCGGTCACCACCACGGACTTCATGACCGCCGACTGGGCCCACCTCCCGTACGACCTGATGGCCCGCATCTCCAACCGCATCATCAACGAGGTGCGCGGCATCAACCGCGTCGTCTACGACATCTCCTCCAAACCCCCCTCGACCATCGAGTGGGAGTAGCAGGCGCTTCACGTTGACCGTGTCCGCTGCTGCCAGCAGTCTCCAAGACAGCGAGCTACCCAGGATAAGTCTTGCCACCGGCTTCAGGGCCTGTTGAAGAAACCGCTACCGGCACGTCCTCCAAGGCCCAACGCACGTCGTCCCATGCGCCGAAGGCGCCGAACGTGAGTAACCGTAGGCGTAAGCCTACGGGCAGGAGGCGACAGATGAAGATCCTCTTTCTCGAC
>CAZJXV010000438.1:0-2519 GCA_964550015.1 uncultured Verrucomicrobiota bacterium | reverse complement strand
AGGTCGGCGCCGCCACCGAAACCGAGATGAAGGAGAAAAAGGCCCGCGTCGAGGACGCCCTGCACGCCACCCGCGCCGCCGTCGAGGAAGGCATCATCGCCGGCGGCGGCGTCGCCCTGCTGCGCTGCGCCGACACCGTCGCCGACCTCAAGCTCAAGGGCGACGAGAAAACCGGCGCCGCGATCATCCAGCGCGTGCTCGCCGAACCGATCCGCCAACTCGCCGTCAACGCCGGCGAGGACGGCTCCATCGTCATCGAAAAAGTCCGCACCGGAAAGGGCGATTTCGGCTACAATGTCGCCACCGACACCTACGAGGACCTCGTCAAGGCCGGCGTGATCGACCCGAAAAAGGTCACCCGCATCGCCTTGCAGAACGCCGCCTCCATCGCGGGGCTGCTCCTGACCACCGAGGCACTCGTGACCGAAATCCCGGAAAAGGAAAAACCCGGCCCGCCGATGCCCCCGGGCGGCGGCTACGGCGGCGACATGTACTAGCCGGCCCACCGGCTGCGGAACCGAACAGAAACCGGAAACGTCACAACCGGAGGGCCCGCCCCCCGCGGGCTGCGGGCCCTCCGGTCACCTTCACCCGGCTTGCACCACGCAAGCCGACATAGGAGCGAGCCACACCCGATGGGAACCTCAAGGCTTGGAGCAGTCGTCAGCAAGGACGCCAATCTCAACCCCTTCCAGCTCGTCCTCGTCGGGGCCGAGCGCGCGCGCCAGCTCATGCGCGGCTCACGCCCCATGATCGAAACCGAGGCGAACCACCCCACCTCCATCGTGCTCGAGGAGTTCGCCGCCGGCATGCTCAAGGGCGAGTCGCCCGACGAGAAGACAAGCCCACCACCGACACGCACCGACAGCGGAAGCGACACCGAGTGAGGGGACCGGAATGCCAACCTACGAGTACGAATGCGGGCGCTGCGGACACACGTTCGAGGCATTCCAGAGCATGACCGAAAAGCCCCTGCGCACCTGCCCCGAATGCGGCGGCCGGGTGCGCCGGCTCATCGGCGCCGGCGCGGGCATCATCTTCAAAGGCTCCGGCTTCCACGCCACCGACTATCGCACCAAGAGCTACTCGGAAGGCGCCAAGGCCGACGTTCCGAAGACCGACTCGAAGTCGAAGTCGAAGTCGGAAACCACCTGCCCCGCCAAGACCTCCGGAGCATGCCCCGGCGGCGACTGCAGCGCCTCCTAGCAAGGAGGCCCCGAATGAAACACATCTGTCTCGCACTCGCCCTCCTGGCAGCCGCCGCCATGGCCGCCCCGGACGCCCCGGGCTCGGCCCCGGTCACCGACGACCTCCGCCGCACCGCCGTCGTCAAGGCAGTCGAAACCGCCGCCCCGGCCGTCGTCTTCATCGGCACCGAACGCATCATCGTTGCCCGCCGCGACCCCTTCTATAGGCTCTTCGGCGACATGGCGCCCCGCGACCCCCTCCCCGCCAGACGCTACAAACAGTACGGCCTCGGCTCCGGCGTCATCATCGACCCCGACGGCTACATCGTCACCAACGAGCACGTGATCCGGCAAGCCTCCAGCATCCACGTCTCACTCGCCAACTCCGACACCATGTACACCGCCCGGCCCATCGCCTCGCACCCCGAGCACGATATCGCCGTCATCAAGATCGAACCCGAGGCCCCCCTGCCGCACGTGGAGTTCGCCGACAGCGACACGCTCATGCTCGGCGAACCCGTCATCGCCATCGGCAACCCCTACGGCCTCGAAAACAGCGTCACCACCGGCGTCATCAGCGCCACCCGCCGCTCGATTACCCGGGGCGGCAAGGTCATCTTCAAGGACTTCATCCAGACCGACGCCGCCATCAACCCCGGCAACTCCGGCGGCGCCCTGGTCGACATCCACGGCCGCCTTGTCGGCATCAACACCTCCATGCTCGCCGCCGAGAACATCGGCTTCGCCATCCCCGTCAACAAGGTCAAGCAGTCCCTCGAAATGCTCCTCGACCCCCGCCAGCTCAAGCAGCTCTGGGTCGGCCTCGTGCTCAGCCACGACCAGCCCGACCGCTGCGCCGTCGTCTCCGTGGACAAAGACAGCCCCGCCCAGACCGCCGGCCTCAAGCCCGGCGACCTCATCGTCGGCATGGACGGCCGCCCCGTCTGCAGCGCCTACGAGTACGACCTGCACATCCTCAAGAAAAGCGCCGGCGACACGGTCACCTTCACCATCGAGCGCGACGGCAAACGCAAGCAAATGACCGTGACCCTGGCCGCCGTGCCCAGGCCCTCCGGCACGAACCTCGCCCGCAGCCTCTTCGGACTCGAAGTGCGCGACCTCACCGCCGACGACGCCGACCGCCTCGAAGTCAAGCTCGACGGCGGCGTGCTCGTCACCGGCGTCGAGGCGCACAGCCCCGCCGCCGACAAGCGCCTGCGCAAGGGCGACGTCATCGTCCGCGTCGATCGCTACAGCGTGCCCACCACCGAGCACCTCGGCCTGTTGCTCGAGCACGCCAAGACCGGCAAGGAAGTCCTCGTCTGGATCGTC
>CAZJXV010000437.1:0-2530 GCA_964550015.1 uncultured Verrucomicrobiota bacterium | reverse complement strand
GGCGGGGGGATTCTCGAATATGTGCCTGTCTATGGGGCGCAGCGTCCCGTCCAGCGGCGGCATGTTCTTGCGCGAATCAATGAGAAACTGATCGGCCAGAAGGATCGCCGGGCATTGGAACGCGTGCGCCGTCTCGAGGGCACGCCGTGTCAGCTCGTACGCCTGCCGGGGCGTCCCCGGCGCGTAGACGACGCGCGGGAATTCGCCGTGTCCCGCGTACAAAACGAACTTGAGGTCCTGCTGGGCCGTGCGTGTGGGCAACCCGGTCGCTGGACCCGGACGCTGGGCCAGCAAAATGAACACGGGAAGTTCCATGATGCCGGCGAGCGACAGCCCTTCGGCCATGAGCGCGAAGCCGCCGCCGCTCGTCGTGGTCATCGCCGGCACACCCGCGTAAGCCGCGCCGCAGATCATGTTGATCGCGGCGATCTCGTCCTCAGCCTGCTCAACGACGATCCCGTACTCGTCCGCGATGCCCGCGAGGGCGGTGAAGACCGACGTCGAGGGGGACATGGGATAGGCGGTGACAAACTTCACGCCGGCGGCCGCCGACGCAAGGCCAACGGCGTCGCCGCCGCTATAGACGTGCGCGGGCGCGCCGACGCCGGCCGGCGCCTTGAGCGCACCCGCGTGCCACGCCGCAAGCTCGGCGCCGCGCTGGACGCACGCGACGTTTTTCCGGACGACTTCGTCGCCTTTCTTCTCCAACGCGCTCGCCAAATGAGTGCTGAGTATCTCGACCTCGTAGCCGAGGACGGCGAAGACGGCGCCGGCCGCGACGGCGTTCGCCATGATCGTCGAGCCGCCGACTTCCTTGGCGACCTCGGCGAACGGCAGCGAGACGACGTCCGTGCCACCTTCACCATCAAACAACGTCACGTTCTTGGGGGAGACGTCGGGCCGAAGCTTCTCGATCGCTTCCTTCGTGAAGGCGACGAGGCAATCAGCCTTTTGCTTGCCCGCAAAGAGTTCCGTGTCGGCGATTCTGACGTCGAACCAGTTGAGTCCGCCGCGAATCCTCGACATGTAATCCTGCGTCGAGAACACGTGCAGACCGAGACTTGCCAGCGCTTCGATCAGGACGCTGCCGGTCGTTTCGATCCCCTGCCCCGCCTCACCGGCAATTCGCACATTGAGTTCCATGATCGTCCCTTGGCCGACTCGCGTCAGCGGATGACCCGCAGCGTCACGACCTGGAACGGGCGCAGCCGCAGCGAGACGCGCTCGCCGGCGTGCTCGAGGCCGACGTCGGCGGCGAGCGGCTCCTCGAGCAAGTCAACGTGCTCGACGGCATTCAAAGTTCCGGAAAACGTCAGCGTCGCCCGGGCGTGCGAGCCATGCGACTCGTAGAGGCGCAGGATCAACCCCTTGCCGTCTTCGGCCGGCTTGAGCGTCTCGACGATGACGGCCTCGTTGTCGCTTTGGACGAACGACCAGGAAACCGGCAGCTTGCCCGACGACGGTGCGGCCTCCTTGGCCATCAGCGGGACGTTGAGCTCGGCGGCGGCGCGGATTACGCCGGCGTCCTGGAACGTGCCCGCGTGCGGCAGCAGCGCGTAGGTGAACTCGTGCAGGCCCTGGTCGGCCGTCCGGTCGGGCGACTGCGGGCACTTGATGCACGTCAAGCGGATGACCCCGTCGTGGACGTCGTGGCCGTACTTGCAGTCGTTGAGCAGCGCGACGCCGTAGCCGTGCTCGGCGAGGTCCACGAACCGGTGCGCCCACGCCTCATACTTCGCCTCGTCCCACGACGTGTTGCGGTGCGTCGGACGGCGCACGTGCCCGAACTGGATCTCATAAGTTGCCTCTCGGGCGCGAACGTTGACGGGAACGGCGAGCTTGAGGAGCTGGTGATGCTCGTGCCAATCGGCGTGCGTCTCGAAGTCAATCCGCGGATGGTTCGCGTAAACCACGATACGCTGCGTGATCGTGCTTCGCGGCCCCGTGCCGACCTGCGGCATTTGCCACTTGAGCTCAACGGCCGCGCGCACGTCGCCTCGCTCGACGACGTTCGTTGAAACGTGCTCCGGGCCAGGCAGCGGATGCGTCTCGTAATTCGGGTCGTAATTCCAGGCGTCCCACCCGTCAGGACGGTCCTCAAAGACGAGCCATTCGTTGGCGACAGCACCCTGTGGCAGGACCTGCCGGTCGTTGAGCCGATCGTAGAGCTCAACGATTCGGCCGCGCTCGTCGAGACGCAGCCGCCAGAAGCGGTTCGTCATCTCGCGCCCGTCTTTGCTCACGGCGAGCTCAGCGCTTTTGTCGCGCGCCGGTTTTTCCGCCGCGTCCACGACCGCCCAGCCGCCGGCGGGCACCACGACGTCGTCGCGCCACATGCCGTCGGGCAGCCGTACCGGATCACGCCTCTCCCACGAGAGCGTGTTGAACAGCACCACGGGCTTCCGAGCGCCGGCCGTGTCAATCTTCTTGCACAGGACGTCCGCCGCCTCGGCGGTCATGGTGTCGGTTTCTTGGGCGATCCGCTCATGCATCGGGCGGACCTCGTCGTCGTAGACTTCGGTGACCGACG
>CAZJXV010000436.1:0-2531 GCA_964550015.1 uncultured Verrucomicrobiota bacterium | reverse complement strand
TGAGGATTACATTCACGGGATCAAAATCCAGGCGCTGTGGCTTGGGAAGGACCCGGTACAACCTCCCCCTGGGCGAATTTCCTGCACAGACACCGATCACGATGGAAGTGGGTTTCCTGCAACCGGACGTGGCATCACACATTCCCTGGAGGCCATCGTTATCTTGGACGACGACCCTCGAACTCGGCACGGCCGACGAGACAATCCGGCTGCGCGCCTATGAGCCCCGGGCGCGCCTGTCGCGAGCGCTGTGGTTCGGCGTGTTGCCGGGCATCGTGCTGGTGGTTTGTGTGACTGTCCTCGTGCGTGGCGCGCGGCGGCACCGGCGCGCTGGGGGCTGAGCTGCCTTTTCCTGCCCAGGCGGCCTTGATGCCTTCGATCGTCGTGGAGGCCTTGGCGATGCCCCGGCGGATGGCGTCGTCGAAGCTCTTGGGGTACGAACACCGCCGGTCTCGGCGTCCTGATGATCAGACTAGTGGTGGCGGCGGCACGTCCTCGGGCCGGGGGGGCGCGCCTTCTTCCTCGAGCTTTTCGCGGAGGCGTTTGAGCCGGCGGGCCTGCTCGCCGATGAGGTTGGTGCCCACCAGGATGATGATGAGGCCGACGAGGCCCGGGATAACGGCGACGGCGGCGCCGTAGTTCTCGCTCAGCGTGCGCGGCAGGTTCAGCGCGAACACGGCGGCGCAGACGAAGCACAGGGCGATGCCGACGATGGTGATCACGGCGGGCGCCAGGCTGCGGTGCGTGCGGAGCTCCTCCTCGATGTGGTCGCGCCGCGCCTCGTCGGCGCGACGGGCGCCGGCCACCGGCGGGACGGCGTCAAGTTCGGGCCCCGGCTCCGGCTCGGGCTCAGGTTCCGGCTCAGGCTCGGAGGCGAGACGGACATCGGCCTTGGCGACGAAGAACTTGACGCCGCGCGCGCTGCGGATCTCCCACTGCTCGACGGGCCGGCCCTCGGCGTCGTGGGCCGTGCGCTGGCCGACGATCTGCCCCAACCGTCGCCCGCCGTGCTTGCGTTCGTATGCGGTCTCACCGATCATTTCGTTCTCTAAAACGCTCCGGCGCCTGCGACTATTAAGACCTGTAGAAAGAATGTCCTCTTTGACAGGATAACAGGATGAACAGGATTTTCTGATCTCGGTCAATCCGGTTGATCCTGTCTATCCTGTCTAAAGAGTCCAGCTTCATGATCACGGTCTGTTGAGCATTGTCCTCGACGCCGGGCATGGGACGTTTATTTCGCAAGTATTAATAGTGTATTCTTCCGAGCGGGAACTTCAAGCAGCGTTCTGCTCGGTGCGCCGTCCGCGAGACCGGGGCGCTCTGCCGCTTCCTCGGGGCCGCGGCCAAGCACCCTCCGCTCGAAGGCCGCTACCAGTAAAACACCTTCTGCTGGCGGATCAGCCGCGGCCGCAGCCGCTGGAACGACCGGAACACCACCTGCCCGCCCTCGAACAGCACGTTCGCCCCTTGCGGCAGCCGGTAGTCCTTCCGCCCCGCCTGCTTCACCACGCGCTGCGGCGGGTGGCTCGTCAACGCCCAGTTCCCCGGCTTGTTGCGCGCCGACGCGTCGGGCGTCGTGCACCACGCCACGTCCGCCATCCACACCGTCTCAGACGAGCCGCTCGCGCCGTTGTCCGCCGAGTCGATCGCCCGCGCCCCCTGGAAATCGTCCGGCAGCGCCTCGTTCGGCACGTCCCAGCCCTCGTACCGCGCCCCCGCCAGATACAGGTAGCCGATCCTCGGCCCGTGCGAGGCGTCCCCCGACTTGACGGCCCCCTGCCACGCCCCGAGGTACTCGCCCCGCAACGGGTACGTCCGGCAATAGAGCAGCTCGATCCGCCCGTCGAGCAGCTCCCCCAGAACGCCCGCCGTCAACGCCGGCAGCCGCCTCGGGCTCGTCTCCCCCGGCGGCGGGACGAAGTAGTTGTCCTGCGAGTATTCGCTCAGCGCCGACCACACCTGCCGCAGCCCGTGCGCGCACTCGGTCACCCGCGCCCGGCGCCTCACCCCCCTGAGCACCGGCGCCGCCAGCGCGGTGAGAAACGCCAGGATGCTCACCACCACCACCAGCTCGACGAGCGTAAAACCCCGGCGCGCCTTCACCGGCTCCCTCCGTGTCAATATGGAAAAAACTGCACCCACGCGTCCGCGCGCGGCGGCCACGACTCCAGCCACATCCGCCGCTTGACGTGCTCCACGTGCATGTCGCAAAACAGCACGTTGCCGCCCCGGTTGTGCCGCAGCGTGAACATCCCCACCGAGTACGACGGGAACATCCCCGCCTCCTCGCGCTTCTCCGACTCGCCCATCTCCGGCACGACGGCCGGATCCAGGTTCTGGTCGAACAGCAGCACGGTGACCTCGTCACGCATGATGAGCTCCGTATCCACGAACGGCGGGTAGTCCCAGCCGTGGAAGTCCGCCTCGAGGTACGAATTCATCGCGTAGCTGTAGTAGCCGTACCGCTCGTAATCGAAGTCCGGCCTGCCCGGCTTCGGCACGGCCGACGGGCACTGGTAGATCGTCTT
>CAZJXV010000435.1:0-2533 GCA_964550015.1 uncultured Verrucomicrobiota bacterium | reverse complement strand
TCCGTCTCGTTGCCCGCGCACCAGAACCCGACCGACGCCCGGTTCCAGTCGCGCTCGATCATCCGCTGCATCTGGTGCTTCGCGTTCGCCAGCGTCGCCTTGTTCTCGTAGGCGATCTCCCAATAGACCGGGATCTCCTCCCAGAGCAGGATGCCTTCCTTATCCGCGGTCCGCGGCATCAGTTCCGTGTGCGGGTAATGGACGAGCCGCGCGAAATTGCAGTGCAGCTCGCGCAGCCACTGGAAGCGCTGTTGGACGTCCTTCTCGTCGAGCGTCCGCCCTTTGCCGTCCGCCTCCTCGTGAAAGCCGATCCCGTAGAGCCTCAGCGGCTTCCCGTTGAGCAGGATCTCCTCGCCTTCGACCCGCATCTCGCGGAAGCCGATCTGGTCGCTCACCGTATCCCTGCCGTACGAGAGCTCGACCGTGTAGAGTCGCGGCTTCGCCATCGTCCACAGCTCCGGATAGACCTCGAACTCCGCGTCGTAGTAGCCGCGCTTTTTTCGAGGAATCGCATCCACGAAGTTCGCCTCGGGGATCCTTACCGTCACCGCGCCCTTGGCGGCCCCGTCGGTCCACACCTCGAACCGCACAAACGTTTTCGCGCCGTCGAGCCGGGTCGAAACCTTGAAGTTCACGATGTGGTCGCGCGGCACGGCCACCACGTGCACCGGCCGCGTGATGCCGCCGAAATTGAAAAAGTCCGATATGAGCGTCGGCACGCCCTCGGCGAGCCGCGTGTTGTCCACCCGCACGAGCACAATGTTCGACATGAGCAGATGCTCGGTCACCTCGAACCAGAACGGTGTGAAGCCCCCCTCGTTCTCGCCGAGCACGTGGCCGTTGAACCACACCTTCGTGTGGTAGTTCGCCGCCTCGAAGTAGAGGAAATACCGATAGGCGGGGCGCTTCTCGAACCGGAACTGCTTAAAGTACCACGCCGGCCCCTCGTAATAGCGGAGCTCCGGCCGCGACATGTTCCAGCAAGACGGCACCTCGATCGCCGGCCACGCCTCCGGCGAGTAGTCCAGCGGGTAGCCCGGCGCCGTCAGCGGGTCCTTGTCGTCGAGGTGCTCCCAGATCGCCCGGACGACCGAGATCCCCAGCCCCTTGCGCTCGAAAGCGTTGTACGGGTCCGGCACCATCCGCCAGGTGCCGTTCAGACTGAAACGGTTACGCGAGAACGTGAACATCCACTCCTCCTCCTGCAGCTCCCCATCAGCGGACCGTGCAGCCCGCGTACGCTACCCCCGCGCAACCAGCGTGTCAAGAATTCGCTGCACGTCAGACGCCCCTGTTTCCCCCTTGCCGCGCCAGCGGCCCCTCTGTGTCAATCTGTGTAATCTGTGGCTATTCTTTCTTTTTCATTTGCTGCATCCGCACCGCCCCGCACTTCGGGCAGACCCACTTCCGCTTCTTGTGGTAGCTCCGCCTCTCCTCCCGCATCGCCGCCCCGCACCGCTTACAGATCATGGCTTGCCAGCCTCACCGTGCGCATCGGCATATCGCTCGTGGAAGAGCGCATTGGCCGCTTTCAGGAAGCTCGCGGGCGTCCATGAAGAGGTGCGTCCCTCGGGATCGACGTCGGCGGCTGAGACGGCGGCCCTCAGGTAGGGATCGATCGGAAGCCGGTCGCGCACCTTGAGGGCGTGCATTCCGTCCCGCACCGCAAGTCCGTCAGTGATGATCCGATATGCGTCGAAGTACAGACGCACGCCGGGCACGTAGGGCACGTTCTCGTCGGTAAACACGGAGCCTTTGGCGTGTGAAGCGACGACGTGTTCCGGGCTGATGGCATAATCGGGGGCCAACACCACATAGTCAGCGAAATCGCTCGGCTCACGGAAGTCGTCTAGGCCCACCGCGTTCACCTCGACGCCTTCGCTCTGGAGACACCGGGCACACTTCAGGCAGCTGTCCTTCTCGATGCTCTCCCACGCCGACAACGTCGTCGAATGCACGACCCATCGTGGATCTGTCTCTCGCACGACCGGACCATCTGGAGTTTGCTCAAGGGATCGGCGAACGAAACGCTCTCCGTCGGTATCGGATGGGAAACTCAAGATGACGCGCCAACCGTGCGTGGCGCCATACCGAACGAAGTCGGCCACGCGCGGCGTGATATCAACCGTCTGCCGGTCAAGCGAGCAGCGAAAAAGCCCGCTATCCAACCTTCCGTAGACTGGGCTGTGTTTCTCACCGCCACCGATCAGAAGCACAACCCAACTCGCATCGTACGCGCTGTCGGGCGTGAACGGGTTCGGCTGCGTCGAATCCCACCCCGCCGGCGCGATAAAGTACGGCGTGCTCTTCCTGTTCTCCGGCAGTTCAAACCGTTCGCTCACCGGATGCCGAGCCAGCCTTGGATGATGGGGGCGAGTTTTACTGTCAGGCCGGCGACGACGACGCTGACCATGCTCACGAGCTTGATGAGGATATTGAGCGAGGGGCCCGAGGTGTCCTTGAACGGATCGCCGACCGTGTCGCCGACGATACCCGCCTTGTGGTTGGCGCTCCCCTTGCCGCCGAGCTGGCC
>CAZJXV010000434.1:0-2578 GCA_964550015.1 uncultured Verrucomicrobiota bacterium | reverse complement strand
TCGACGCGGTCGCGGTGCTCGAGGTTCGGGGCGATGGCGTTTTTCCAGCCGGCGCTGTCGGCCTCGACGACGATGATGTTGCCCGTCTTGACGCCCGAGGCGACGAGGCCGGCAGCGATCGCTCCGACGAGGGCGGCGTTGGCGCCGGTGTAGTCGCCGGGCTCGGCGTTGAACTTGACGCCGACGACGTCGGTGGGCTCGACGATGGTGCGCCAGGCGTCGGCAAGGGCGTTTTTGCCGGTGAGGCGGCAAACACCGTAGTCCACCATCTTGCGGACGAAGGCGGCGTCTACCTTGGCGTCGGCGCGCCACCGGGGGCTGCGGACGTCCACGACGGTGGCGCCGGTCTTCCATTTGCTGGGCGGGACGGCGGTGGCATCACGCGAAAAGGCGTTCACACCGAAAGCAACACCCGCGGCGCCAATGGCTGCGGTCCGGATGAAGTCGCGGCGGGTCAGGCCGTCGTTTTCAGGACTCGGTTGCACGGGCAACGCTCCTCGTCACGTGGCTGCAAGCTGCATGGTGGTCGGACGGTGCTGGATGGCGAGGTCAGCATAGCAC
This sequence comes from uncultured Verrucomicrobiota bacterium, assembly GCA_964550015.1. Taxonomy (GTDB): domain Bacteria; phylum Auribacterota; class JABMQX01; order JAFGEW01; family JAFGEW01; genus CAZJXV01. The sequence continues at coordinate 2,017 of CAZJXV010000434.1, read as the reverse complement.
AGCAGCAGCCGTGAGCAAGGATGATCCCGGGGCACCATGCTGTGCTCTTGACCTGATTTTTCGCGTGTGCTATCTCTTACCTGTGATGGGTCCAACGTGGGTCGTGGCACCCGGGTCTGCGTATCACATCACGTCGGCGCTGACGGCCCGGCGGTGGGAGGACGTCCGACGAGCTGCGGTGCGACGCACGCGCGCGGCGTTCGGTAGGCCTCGAGGGATTCGCGGAGGACATCGAGCGTCTTGTTGGACGCGCTCGGAAGCGCTGCATGCGCAGACTCGAGTGAGTGGAAACCGGCGATTGAGGTAAGGTGTCTTCCCGGAGTTGGCATAGTCTCCCGGGAGTTTTCGACCTGATCAACCCAACAAGAAAGGCGCTTTCACGACGCGGCGGGGGAAAGATCCATGAAAATCGAAATCCTCATCTTATTGGTACTGTTGGTCGCCGTCCCGGTAGTTATGGTTGCGCTGCTCAAAGTCGCGAGGTCGAAGGGGAGGTCTCCCCACTGGATCTGGTGGGGGATCCATCCTCTGGTAGGGTTGTTCGCACTTCTGGTGCTGCTAGGAAAACCGCCTATCAAAGGACAGCCCCTTCAGCGCCATCGCGCTGCGACCCGCGTGTTTTGTCCAAATTGTGGGAGCGCCAAAGTCAGCCCAGCGGCGCTTACCGACAAGGAGCTGAAAGCAGAAGGATTGCCGAGGTTCACGATCTTAGGTTTTCTCCGGTGTGACGACTGCCAGCATACCTGGGAAAGGCCAGTACCCGTTTGGGCTTGGTGCGCCGGGATCACTATCGGCATGGCCCTTATTTGCCCTCTGATTTTGGTCTGGTCGGGCAGCTTCGGTGACGCTACCGCAGGAGCGCTCTACGGTACGGGGACCCTTGCCACGTTCGGGGTCATTGCCGTCGTTGGCTGCGCTCGCGGCCTGAGGCGGTCCAGGAAATCCAGACAACCTCACGACCCCAGGATCTCTTAGGCGGGCATCCCTCATGGCTTGTACGCCGCCGCCGGGTGCGGGCGTCTAGTTGAAGGTCGAAGTCGCGCCGAATCCCGATGATTCCCGATCCCGAGGAGACCATCCCGCGTGATGTCGCTCACCGGGATCCCGCTGTCGTCAGCCCTCGTTGAAGGCCTTGATCCAGTTGATCTTGGTGAGGTCGGCGACGCCGAAGTCGGCGTCGCGGAGGCCAACTTAGGCGGCGATGACGACGCCTTCGCGCCGCGCGATCTCGAGAATCGGGCGGCCCTCGTCGGTTTCCCACTCGCGCTCGCCGCACGGGATCGGCTCGATCCGCGAGTCGGTCGAGGCGCGCAGCTCCCAGAGCTTGGCGACGAGACGGTGGTCGGCAGGTCGTTCGAGCTCGGGGGCGATGACGACGATGTCAATGTCGCTCCACTCGTCGGCGGCGCCGCGGGCGTGCGATCCGATCAGGACGGCGCGCCGGGCGTCTATGCCGGCCTTGCGGGCGCTGTGGAGGTAGCGCCGCACGGTGGCTACAACAGGTTCTGCAACCATGAGAGGATCTCCTGGGCTTTCTCGAGCTCCTGCTCTACTTCCTCGCGAGGCGGGGACGGTGGCCCCAGGTCCGGATACCGCCCTGCGAGGCAGTACTGTTGAAGCCGAGCAAGGAACCGCTTCCGCTCGCCTCGTACGGGGATGGCCGCCATCTCGGCCAGACGCAACAGATCGTGCGTGCGAGGCGGGATGTCTTCCGCCGCCTTGGTGATATGCGCCTTGAGCATCTTTTCGAGTGCCAGATGAGCGAAGAACAGGGCTTGACGCGGGTGCCCTGTGTCAAGGAGCGAGCGAGCCGCGGCCATGTCCTCCCCGGCACCGTTCCGCCAGTACTCGATTTGCCTCTCAACGTCCATCTACGACGCCCCCGCCAGACGGCCTTCCCTCGCTCGCGGGGCAAAGCATACCAGTTTGCAGGGCTGCCACAAACAGGTTCTTGACAGTCGGGAATAAATAGGGACAGTCACCTATTTTTCTTGGCATCGAGCGACTGAAGCCTGGC
>CAZJXV010000433.1:0-2580 GCA_964550015.1 uncultured Verrucomicrobiota bacterium | reverse complement strand
CGTGGACATGGGCTACCACAGCCCGCCCGCCATCCTCGGCGACGTGGACGGCAACGGCGTCGTGAACGGCCTCGACCTCACCGCCGTCCTGTCCGCCTGGGAAACCACGCCCGGCGACCCGTTCTGGGACCCGGACGCCGACCTGGACGGCAACGCCATCATCAACGGCCTCGACCTCACCGAAGTCATCTCCTTCTGGACCACGGCGGCCGCCGCAACGCCACCCGCTGCCCCTGCACCGACAGAGACGGACGTCCCGAAGCCAGGCAAGCACCGGTCTCGCCCCGGCAACGTCAAGACAGGCAAGGGCAACGTCGGGCACGAGTAGCCACCCTTCGACACGCTCAGGACAAGCGGATTCTCACAGTTAGACGCCGATCAAGACCGATCAGGACCGGTGTGAATCCGTGCAGATCGGCGGTTGATTCCCTTCAGCCAGCGGCCTACAATGCCGCCATGGCCACCATCGACGACCTGAAAGTCGTATCTCTCCAGGGCGCGTTCTTCGTCAAGAACCTCGACCTGGCGAACCCCCTCGGCGTCGCCCAGGGCCTCAACAGCGCCTGCGGCAACCTGTTCGACGGCCCGCCCGCCGTGCTGCCCGTGCCCCGGAACGCGCCGCAGCCCGTCCCGCCCAACGTGCCCATCATCGTCCTGAAGACCAAGAGCGAGAAGCAGCTCCTCAACGTAGCGCGCGAGCGCCTCGACTACCGTCACCTTTTCCGAGGCGCCGAGCCGCCCGGCCTCCCCGCCGTCTGGAGCGCCTACGACGTCATCCTCGGCCAGATCGCCGAGTACCTCACCGTCAAGCAGCCGACCACCGTCTGGCGCCTCGGCTTCGTCACCCAGTTCTTCATCAAGCTCGCCGCCAGCGCCAACGAGCACCTCGCCGCCGCCTACCTGCGCGAGGGCGCGTTCCACGGCGCCGCCGATCTCCAGATCAGCGCCCTGCACCGCACGAGCGTCGCCGACATCGCCGCCAACCGCTGGATCCGCCTCAAGCCCGTACGCAACAAGGAGAACCCCGACGACGACACCGCCATGATCGCCGAGGTGGACATCAACACCCCGCCCGACCCGAAGGGCGACCTCTCGCAGGAAGAGATCGAGGACTTCTTCGCGGGCGCCTACGACCACCTGTGCCGGCACGCCGTCGCCCACATCATCCTCCCCTAGCCCGCATTTCTCACAGAGAGCCGACGCCGGGCGGTGAGCGATGGGCAATGGGGAAAAAATAGGGACAGGCACCTATTTTTCTCCGCCAGGGCGCATCAAATGTGTTCAGCACCCACAGAAAAAATAGGTGCCTGTCCCTATTTTTTTCGCGCCCTGCGCGCCGTGAGAAATGCGGGCTACCCCCCTTCGCCCAATGGCGCCGTATTCCCTTGTCTTCGTCCCCGCTTCGTGCCAAGCTTCGCAACGGGTGTAGAACCCCAGCGTTTAGGCGGGCCGCTTCCAGCCCGCGCGGCTGGGAGATGCACGCCGGATGGCGCTCCGGCTTCACGTCAAGGAGGAGTGGGCGAAATGAAGCGAATTGGACTGGTTCTCCTCGGCATAATGGTGCTCGCGGCGTTCGGATGCTGGCCGCCTCCCCCGGCGCCACCACCGGCGCCAGGGCCGTCACCGACCCCGGCACCGAAGATCCTGGCCCAGGGCAGCAAGACGGCGGCGCATGGCGTCGCGACGACCCTGGCCACGGTCGGCGTCAACAAACCGGGCACGCTCCACGTGCGCATTTCCTGGACCGGCCTCCCGAAGAAGATGGTGGCCTACGTCAAGCACGGCGGCCCGGCGAACCACGGGTGGAAACAAAGCGTCAGTCCGCTCGTGTCCACCGTGCACGTCCCCGGCCCGACCAGCGGCTGGACACTCTACGTGTCCAACAGCGGCCCCGTCGACAGGGTTGTGAAGTACATAATCACGTTCACGCCGGACTGATCGGCCCCGTCAAGCGCACTGAGCCAGCGCCCGGCCCGGGCATGAGGAGGTCCCGGCACGCGTGTCGGCCGATGCGGCGTCTGACACCCCCTTGACGGCGCTGCCGCTCGCCGACTAGAATGCTGGCCGCTATACGTTCATTCGAGAGGAGGAGTAGCCATGCGGTATGTCTGTCCGTTGCTCGCGTTGGCCCTGGCGGCCTTCGCACTCATCGCCGGCTGCAACAGCGAAACCGAGTCGGCCGGTATTCTACTCGCCCAGGGTACCAAGACGATTGGCACCGGCGACGACGAGATAATGGCTGATGTGACGGTGTCCGAGCCCGGCACGCTTCGCGGCACAATCACCTGGAGCGGCCCCCCGACGGAAATGGCCGCCATGCTTCTTCATGTCGCACCGTCAGATCTCCTTGGCATCACGTTGAGTAACTCGCCGACGACCTCGACGGTGGCGGTCACGTCGGCCCGCGTGGCCGCAGGCCACGAGTGGCGATTCATCGGCACCAATCCGCACGGCCCCGACGTGAGCGTCTCCTACTCCGTGACGTTCGTGCCGGATTAGCAGGCTGCTGAAAAAAGGGGTCTCACCCGGATCGTGCCGCCATGAGGGCCGTAGGCCCGACAGCGGGTAGCCTGGGGCGCA
>CAZJXV010000432.1:0-2581 GCA_964550015.1 uncultured Verrucomicrobiota bacterium | reverse complement strand
AGATGGCGCGCGGGAACTCGCCGTGGCCGGCGTGCAGCGCGAGCCGGAGGTCTTCTTGTGCGGTGCGCGTCGGCAGGCCGGTGGCGGGACCCGGCCGCTGGGCGACGAAGATGAAGACGGGCTGCTCGATGATGCCCGCGAGCGAGATCCCTTCCGACATGAGCGCGAGCCCGCCGCCGCTCGTCGTGGTCATGGCCGGCACGCCGGCATAGGCGGCGCCGCAGATCATGTTGATGGCGGCGATCTCGTCCTCGGCCTGCTCGACGACGATGCCGTACTCGTCGGCGACGCCGGCGAGGTAGGTGAAAACTGCCGTCGAGGGCGACATGGGGTACGAGGTGACGAACTTCACGCCCGCCGTCGCGGCCGCGAGGCCGACGGCGTCGCCGCCGCTATAGACGTGCTCGGGCGCGCCGGCGCCGGCGGGGGCCGTGAGGCTGCCGGCGTGGTCGGCGGCAAGCGCTGCGCCCGCCCGGGCACAGGCGATGTTCTTCTCGACGACGTCGGCGCCCTTGTCGGCCAGAGTCGTCTTGAGCTGGGCGGACAGCGCTTCGAGATCGGACCCGAGGAGCGCGAAGACGGCGCCCGCCGTGACCGCGTTCGCCATGATTGTGGAGCCGCCGACGTCGGTGGCCGTTTGGGTGAACGGGAGCGACAGGACGCCGGGCGCGCCTTCGCCCTCGAAGAGGATGAGACCACCGGCGCGGACATCGGGCCGCAGCGTCTCGAGCGCTTCCTGCGTGAACGCGACGAGGAGGTCGGTCTTTCGCGTGCCGGCGAACAGCTCTTTGTCGGCGATTCTGATGTCGAACCAGTTGAGTCCGCCGCGAATCCTCGACATGTAGTCCTGCGTCGAGAAGACGTGCAGGCCGAGACCGGCCAGAGCGCCGATGAGCACGCTGCCCGTCGTTTCGATGCCTTGGCCGGCTTCACCGGCGATTCGCAGGTTGAGCTCCATGAGGGCTCCTTCACCGGCAGCCATCGTCGCCTGCCGGGTGAGGTATGCCGTACCCGCATGCGGCTGCGAGGCAGGGGATGCCGGACGCTCACGTCGAGCCGACACTCGAGCCCATAGGCTATACGTGAAGACGTCCGGATGCCAAGCGTTTTTTCGGCAGCGACGTTTACACTCAGTGCGGGAGCGGGTATTCTGCGTCGTGGGAGTGCTCGCTTCCTGCTGTACGGGAGCTTCGTCATGTCCTGCATCTCGGCATTCGAGGACCGGGTCGGCCAACCGGCCGACGTTGCGCCGTTTGGCGAGATCACGCGGTGGGACGGCGGCGGCAAAGACTACGGCGTCGTGTGGGAAGACGCACGCGACATCGTCCGCGTCGCGGTGGCGTTTGGCGACGCCGCCGGATGGCCCCGTGGGCTCCGGCTGCAGTACTGGCAGTCGGCGTGGCCGGTGCGGCGGATCCCGCGCGACGGGCCGTCCGGCGCGGGCAAGAGCGGCTGGCTTGACGTGGGCGACTGGTTCCAGGGCGAGTGGAAGGATGCTGACGCGAACAATGAGGTCGCGGGAAACACGGTCACGTTCACGTTCAATCCCATCAATGCTCGAGAGTTTCCCGCACTCGAGGATTTCGATGCGGTCTATCGCACGACGCTCAAACTGCGGGTCGTTGCCGATGTCATTTTGCCGGGGCTCAAGTCGTTCGAAGCGTACACCGACTCGGTCTGGCGAGCGCTCAGCGTCGAGGTGCTCTGGGGCGGCGCGGCGAGGCAGCCGCAGGCTTGGGAGGCCCGGCTCGACGTGTTCAACGGCTACGCGGGGAGCGTTACGCCGCTGACGAAGGACGGCGGCATCAAGGCGGAAATCCTTTACACTGAGACAAGGGCCTATAACTCGTTCGACGAGACGATCGTGACGGTGCGCGCGACGCACGAGGTGTTCTCCTTTGCCGTGTCGGACCTGGTGAAGTGGGGCACCATTTTTGTTCCGGATTACGGTGTGCTCGTTCGCACGGCCGGTCTTGACGTGACGTATGCGGGCGCGGAGAAGCGCCGGCGTGAGAGCGGCGAGCGTGACGTCTATTCCCGGGTCGCCGAGCTCGACGAGCAGACGCTCGGGCGGCCCTGGAAGGATACTCCCGAAAAGGGCCACCATATGATTCCGCTCGGTTTCGACGGCGGACGGCAGCACTTCGGCCTGTCGGCGGACGGCAGCGTGTTCTGCATCAACCGGTGGCTCAAGCGCATTCCGGGCGCGGACACGGCGCGGTGCCGGTGGGAGGGCGACGAGATCCGTTACCGGTTCGGTCTGGATAACGCGGAATTCACCGAGCGCACGCTCGTTGACGGGTGCTTGCCGATGGCGGTCACGACGTGGGAGCGCGGTGGTGTCCGCTATCGCCAGACGGCGTTTGTTGTGCCGCTCGACGGGGTTCCGAAGAACGGCGAGCGCGTACGCGCGGAAAGCACCCTCGTCTGCATGATTCGCTTCGAGATGGAGCGGATGAGTGACACGGCGGCCGAGGCCATGTTGGACATCGGCGTTCGACACGGCGAAGCGAACCGACGCGTCGCGGTCCGGGACGGATGGATCGTCGAACACGCGGACGACGGCGTCCGGCATCGCATG
>CAZJXV010000431.1:0-2583 GCA_964550015.1 uncultured Verrucomicrobiota bacterium | reverse complement strand
GCCCCGGAGGGGCGGCAGAAGCATCTGCAAAGCTGCGACGGCTCCTCGGGGTTGACGGCGTTCTTCAGCAGCCTGCTAGGCCGCCGCGGGCAACAGGCCGGGCCCGCGCTCAGAACCCGCGTCCCGATGATTCGGGCCCGGAACTGTCCCCGCCTTCGTCCTCCTCGGGCGCCGGGGCCTCCTTGTCGCCCCGAAACACCGCGCGCGTCGAGTGCCACACCGACTCGTAGAAGCTCCCGCGGCGCTCGCGGAACAGCTCGAACCCGCGATCCGGATTGCCGATGAACGGCCGCAGCACCCACGCCAGGTTCATGCCGACGAACGCATACAGCACCAGCGTCCCGACGAACAGCAGCTTGAGCCGCCGGCGCTTGGCCACCGGCGTCGCCGCCCGGATGCACTTCTGGAAAAACCGCAACCCCACCAGCGCCGAGTACGCGAACAGAAACACGTGCAGCAGCTTGATGAAGTCGTAGCTCCGGTTCGTCAGCGAGAAGAAAAACGCCACCGTCGCCGTGCTCGCCAACACGATCCCCGTAATGGCCACCGTCGCCAGAAGCACCGTGACCACCTGCGGAAACGCAAGCCGCGGCCCGACGAACGTGTTTGCCACGTACACCGGCGGCAGCACGATGATGAGCGTGAGCAAGAACAGCACCGGCACCTTGATCGCCGACGTGAGAATCAGCAGGAACTTCCCCGACGTCGCCAGCGCCGACGCCTGCAGCAGGTTCGTCCCGCCCATCACCGCCCCGTAGATCGCGAACATCGCCAGCGCAATCACGAAGAAGATCTTCGCCATGCCCCACAGGTCCAGATCGCGGCGCAGCGACTCGAGGATCGCTTCCGGGTGATGGAGCATGTAGTCCACGCGCCGCCAGAAACCCGCCGGAAACTCCGCGGGCTCGCACGGCGGCGCCTCGGGCTCCTCCGGCGCCTCGGACGGCCACGCCGGCGCCACCGGCGGCGGCTCCGGCGGCTCGGGCGCCCGCTCCGGCGGCGGTGGCCCCTGCCCGGACAGGTGATCGTTGTCAGCCATGTGACCTCCTCCTTGTCTAAATCCCCGAAATCAGTCCTTCTTCCCGAACTTCAACCCAACAGTTTCAAGATCGCCTCGATAAACGAGCCCCCGATCGGCCGGAACGGCGCGTAGTCCAACGTCCACGTCCCGATCCACGGCCGCAGCACCCACGACATCTGCGACAACACGAACGCATACAGCGCCGCCCACGTCACCACCAGCCCCGGACGAAGCCGCCGACCCAGGCTCGCCGCCGTCGCGCGGAAAATCATCCCGATCACCACCACGCTCAACAGCGCCGACACGGCAAACACCGCCACCTGCAACAGCACGAGGAACGTGTAGCCCGCCCGCGAGGTCGTCAGCGTGAAAAACAGGCTGATCGGCGCAAAGCTCGCCACCGCCACGGCGTTCGTGCTCACCGCCAGCACCAGCATCCTCAAGCACTGCATCGCCGAGAGCCGCTGCGCGTACAGGCAGTTCAGAACGTAGAACGCGGGAAAGCACACCAGCAGCGTCGCCAGGTACAGAAACGGCAGCTTCAACCCCGAGAACACCCCCGACTCGACCCCGCGAAACACCCCCATCGTCACCCCGTACACCGCGTACAGCCCAGCAATGGCCACGACGAGAAACCGGGTGAAGCGCTCCCCCTTTTCCGGCCTGAGAACGACGCGGACCGCACTCTCAGGATGGACAACGGCCGCCCACCATGTCGAGATGTAGCCCGGCAGTTCGCTCATGCAGCGGTCCCAACCACGTCGGGTCAGCAATGGGGCACCAACGGCAGACATCCTTACAGACGGCCCCCCCGCCTACCGCCGGTTCCATCGCCTCGAGGATTTCCGCCGCAGGATAGCACATCGCGGTCAGAAGACCACACGGTGGGGCGGCGCGCGCAGGGTCTTGGCGCTATGATGCAGCACAGCCGCTGGCAGCCCGTGGTGAAAGTGCCGAATGGCAATGAACGGAGTCCCCGCAGGGGACGGCATCCTGTAGCCACAGGCGCGCGCCCTGCGAAGCTTCAGCGAAGCAGGGGCAGCCTGTGGGAGGCGAGCGCAGCCCGAACCAAGCCCCCGCAGGGGGCGACAGATGAAACACAGGAGTCATCCCTCGACATGAAAAGACCATATACCTCCCCCTGCGGGGCTCGCTTTGCGCCCGCCCGGACGCCACGATGCACGACAAAAATAGAAAAATAGGGACAGGCACCTATTTTTTAGACGCTGGACACACTTGACACACCGTGCGGCAGAAAAATAGGTGCCTGTCCCTATTTTTTCGGACACCGGCACCAAGAAGTTGGCACAGCCGTGCCAACATGCCCCGATATCACCTGCCAATGGCGCCAATCTGTGGCGAATTCCAACAGAATCGGGCCACACACGCACCGGACAGGCCACCGCTAGTACTTGCTTGCAGAAGTTCGCATCCGATTGATTCGGCGGCGGGCGCAGGGGCACCCGCCCTGCTATGAGGCCCCGCCGTCAAGGGGTGTTGTTGTTTTTGTGTGTGTCCTCCGGCAGCGGGGATCCTCCTGCTATTCGTGCTCGGGGCACCAG
>CAZJXV010000430.1:0-2593 GCA_964550015.1 uncultured Verrucomicrobiota bacterium | reverse complement strand
CGGTCTTCACTGCCGCGACCAAACCGATCCAGTGATCACCAATTGCGCGATAACGGGTAACCGAGCAGATGAGAATGGCGGGGCTATCGCGTTAGGCAATACCAGCGAGCTGACAGTCACCAACTGCACGATCACGGGCAACTCGGCAGTCAAGGACGGGGGCGCCATGTACTGTTACTCGAGCACCGCAACGATTGGCAACTGCATCTTCTGGGGCAATGAGTCGCAGCAGATCTACGTCAAGTCGGGCACGATCACAGTGACCTACTGTGATATTCAGGACGCAGCGGGGGAGCCCTGGTTCGACGCGGCGACGTGTTTCGACGCTGATCCGTTGCTGACGCTGGACGGGTACCTTCGGGCCGGTTCCCCGTGCATTGATTGGTGCCCTACCGGCGCCGCAGATGACCGGGACGGCGAGGCACGACCGGTGGATGTCCCAGGCGTGGGCTACGATGATCCGCCGGATGCGCGCACGTTCGATGTCGGAGCGGACGAGTTCGTGGATACGGACGCGGACGGCCTGCCCGACTGGTGGGAGCTGGAGTACTTCGGCTCGCCGACCGGCGCGGCCCCGGGCGGCGACGAAGAACCTGACGACCTGACGAACCTGGACGAGTACGAACTCTATGGGACCGACCCGGTGAGCGACGATACGGATGGTGATGGGCAGGGGGACGGCGACGAGGTCGCCGAGGGGACGAACCCCAGACATGCGGACAATGCCGAGAAGACCTACTACGTGAATGGCGCCCTGGGTCATGACACCTATGACGGACTTGCAGCCGCTTACGACCCCATGTCAGGTCACGGGCCCAAGGCAACGATACAGGCGGGCATTGACGCGACGGTCACTGGCTGGGGCTACACCGTGCTGGTGGCCGACGGGATCTACACCGGCGCGGGAAACAAGGACCTCGACTTCGGCGGCAAGGCGATCACGGTCCGTTCGCACAACGGCGCGTCAAGCTGCATCATTGACTGCCAGGGCAGCGGCCGGGGTTTCCATTTCCACTTCGCCGAGACGGCAGCGTCCGCTGTCCACGGCCTCACGATCACGAACGGGTGCACGAGCGGCAGTTTTCCCGAGAACGCCGGCGGCGGAATCGTTTGCCGTGTAAGCAGCCCGACAATCAGCGACTGCGTGATCAGCGGCAACGTCTCGCAGTTCGGCGGCGGCATCTTCTGCGGCATCTACTCCGGCACCAACACGAGCCCGGTTATCGCGAACTGCACGATCAGCTATAATTCGGCCACCCTTTTTGCGGGAGGCATCTGTTCCTATTACAGCAGCCCGGTTATCAGCAACTGCGTGATCACAGGCAACGCGGCGAACAGCAGTGCGGGTGGTATCCTTTATTCTTCCAGCAGCGGGGCCATCACCAACTGCACAATCAGCGGGAATACGGCGGCTTTCGACGGCGGCGGCATCTACTGCGCCGACAGCACTGCCAGCATGACGAACTGCATCTTGTGGGGCAACACGGCGCCCGACGGCCACGAGATAGCCGTCTCCTCAACCGCCAATCCCTCAACCTTCACCGTCCGGTATAGCGACGTCCAGGACGGCGCGGGCGAGGCGTATGTCGAAACCGGCTGCACACTGGACATCGACGGGACGTGCATCGACCAAGACCCGCTCGTCGTCTCGGGGCCGCTGCACGACTACTACCTGAGCCAGTTGGCCGCCGGGCAGGCGGCAGATAGCCCGTGCGTGGACGCTGGCAGCGACACTGCGGCCAACCTCGGTCTCGACACGCTCACCACGCGCACAGACGGCGAACCGGACGCGGGGACGGTGGACATGGGTTATCACAGCGTGGCATACGTCCGCATGCGAGGAGATGTGGACGGCAACGGCATCATCAACGGCCTCGACCTCACCGAAGTCATCTCCAACTGGACCGCCGCCGACGCCGCACCCCCGCCCGCCGCGCTCGATACGACGGAGACGGACGCAGTGAGACCCGGCAGGTCGGGCACCGCTCCCGGCAACGTGCGCAAAGGCGCCGGCAACAGGCGGCGCAAATAGCGTCCGGCCACGCCAGCAATCGGCTTGACCCCGCGCGTCCGCTGTGGTCAACTTGCGCCCCGTGAAGTCTGAGCCACGGGCCCCGGTCTTCGCGCCTGAGCCGCGGGCCGGGCCCGGACTGAAATGAAAACGGGAGGGGAGACACAATGACGGACAAGACAGCGGACCTGGCGGGACCCGGCATCGGCAACTACCATGAGCTCGAGCAGATCCTTCCCACGGATTACGAGCCGTTGCTCCCACCGAAGGAGCGGATGCAGGCCGTCTTCGCGATCAAGGACTCCATCGAGCGCGGGCTGTGCGAGGCCCTCAACCTGCACATGGTCCAGGTGCCCCTGATCGTCGACCGGGACAGCGGCGTGAACGACTACCTCGATCGCGACGGCTCGCGGACGCCCGTCGAGTTCCCGTGCGGGCTGGGACTCGACGAACCGATCACAGCCCAGGTCGTCCAGGCCGCCACGAAGTGGAAACGCATGGCCGTCAAGCAGTTCAACTGCGAGGTCGGCGAGGGCATCTGCACCGACATGCGCGCCGTGCGCAAGGACTACTTCCTCGACC
>CAZJXV010000429.1:1319-2616 GCA_964550015.1 uncultured Verrucomicrobiota bacterium | reverse complement strand
ACATGGAGGACAGATGAGCATCACGCCGCTTGGTGACCGCGTCATCGTGACCGCGGGCGAGTCGGAGGAGGTCACGGCCAGCGGGATCGTGCTTCCGGACACCGCCAAGGAGAAGCCGCAGCGCGGCACCGTCGTCGCCGTGGGCCCGGGCCGGGTCGTCGATGGCGAGCGTGTCGCCCCGGACGTCGAGGTGGGTGACATCGTCATCTACTCCAAGTACGGCGGCACCGAACTGACGATCGATGGCGAGGACGTGGTGGTGCTGAGCGAGCACGACATCCTCGCGAAGCTCGACGCGCCCAAGAAGGCCGCGAAGGGCAAGAAGTAAGGCACCTCGGAGAACGCGAAAGGACGCATAGAGAATGGCCAAGGAGATCAAGTTCCACGAGGAGGCCCGCCGTTCGCTCGAGCGCGGCGTGAACATCCTCGCCGACGCCGTGAAGGTCACCCTGGGGCCCAAGGGCCGCTACGTGGTGATCGACAAGATGTTCGGCGCCCCGACGATCACCAACGACGGCGTGACCATCGCCCGTGAGATCGACATCGAGGACCCGTTCGAGAACCAGGGCGCCCAGCTGGTGCGCGAGGTGGCCACCGCCACCAACGACGTCGCCGGTGACGGCACCACCACCGCCACGCTGCTGGCCCAGGCCATCGTGCGCGAGGGCCTGAAGAACGTTGCTGCCGGCGCCAACCCCATGGGGCTCAAGCGCGGCATCGAGAACGCCGTCGACGTGGTGGTCGGCGAGATCCACAAGCAGAGCCGCGAGATCTCCGGCAAGGAGGAGATCGCCCGCGTCGCCACCATCTCGGCCCGTGATCGCGAGATCGGCGACGTCATCGCCGACGCCATCGAGAAGGTCGGCAAGGACGGCGTGGTGAACGTGGAGGAGGGCCAGACCTTCGGGATGGAGCTGGAGTTCACCGAGGGCATGCAGTTCGACCGCGGCTACATGTCGCCGTACATGGTCACCGACCAGGAGCGCATGGAGGCCGTGCTGGAGGACTGCTACGTGCTTGCGCACGGCGGCAAGATCCAGAACGTCAAGGACATCCTGCCGCTGCTCGAGAAGGTCATCCAGACCGGCAAGCCGCTGCTCATCATCGCCGAGGACGTCGAGGGCGAGGCCCTGGCCACCCTCATCGTCAACAAGCTGCGCGGCAGCTTCACCGGCATCGCCGTCAAGGCGCCGGGCTTCGGCGACCGCCGCAAGCGCATGCTCGAGGACATCGCCATCCTCACCGGTGGCGAGCAGATCTCCGAGGAGATGGGCCTGAAGCTCGAGAACACCGAGCT
>CAZJXV010000429.1:0-1219 GCA_964550015.1 uncultured Verrucomicrobiota bacterium | reverse complement strand
GCCATGGTGACGCGCTCGGCGCTGCAGAACGCCGCGTCGATCGCGAAGAACATCATCACCACCGAGTGCCTCGTGGTGAACAAGCCCGAGGAGGGCGGCGGGATGGGCGCTCCGCCGCAGAACATGGGCGGCATGGGCGCCATGGGCGGGATGATGTAGGCCGAGCCCCCGGGCTCAGCAGTTCCGCTTCACGCGAGGGGCGGGCCGAAAGGCCCGCCCCTTTGCGTTGGGGGCGCGTCGAGGGACAGTCCCAGCGCTGGGACTGTCCCGCATCCGGTTAGCCCTTCTTCGTCAGCGTCACGGCCTTCGCCGCGGCGTCGTCGCCCACCTCGAGGTAGCGGCCCACAAGCTGGTCGCCCTCCTGCTCGAGGGTGAACGTGCCCTCGTCGTGCACCATGGCGATCTCGCCCCACGGTGCCACCACGCCGTCGATCTTCGCGGTGGGGCCGCTGATCCTCACCCGCTCCACGTCGGCGGCCGGGTTTCGCCGCTCGCCGGTGAACGTGCCGTTGGCGTCATCGGCGTCGGCGATGACGATCGTGAGGGTGACGGCCTCCTCGCTCGTGCCGCCCGAGTAGCCGGTGGCGGTGCCTTCCCAGGTGCCGACCAGCGACGATGCCGCCGGCGCCGAGTCCGACCCGCAACCGGCCACCACGCCGCCTGCCAGCACCACGGCTCCCGCGGCCGCGGCGAGGGTGAATGCGATCCTGCGCATGAGGGGGTCCCTTCGTTGCGTTGATGCCCGTTGTGAGGAGGGCACCCTACGCCGCGCCCGCCCGCGGCGCTGGTCGCCGTGCCACGGGCAGGCCGCATGCCCTCGCCGGACGTGCGTAGAGTCGTGAACGGTTCGCCGCCGGGGTGGTGAGCGCCACCCGCCCGGGTATGAGTGCTCCCCGGCTCGGTCGGTGACCATCTGCACATGCCGCGTCCTCTGCAACATCCCCGTGTCCGGCGACACGCCGCGGCCATCGCCGCGGGCGCGGCGGCGCTCGCCGTGGGAGCAGCCACCCTCATCGCCGCGTCTGCCGGGTCGACCGATCCCTCGTTCTCCGCCATGGGCAGCGGGCTGGACGGACCGGTGAACGCCATGGTCATCCAGCCTGACGGACGCATCGTGGTGGGCGGTGAGTTCACCTCGTACAACGGCACGAGCCGCCCGCGCATCGCGCGCCTCACCTCCTCGGGCGCGCTCGACACCTCGTTCGCCCCCGGCGCGGGG
>CAZJXV010000428.1:0-2624 GCA_964550015.1 uncultured Verrucomicrobiota bacterium | reverse complement strand
CCAGATTCTGACCATGGCCACGAACGGAACCCACGACGCCGAATACCGCATCGTTGGCCGCTTCAAGTGACATCAGGTCCAGCACCGCAGTGCTGCCTCGTGCTTGACCGGCAGGTGAATCCCGTCGCACGGGGCGCGTGGTGTCAGCTCAGTGCTCGAGTGCCTTGCGAAACGGGTCTTGACCGAATCGCCCTCGTGCCCATACGATCTGCGACGGTTTTGGAGGTCACGAATGCAGCACGCGGACTGGGTCCTCGTCGTCCTCATCGGACTGCTCTTCTACTGGATCTTCACCAGCATCCGGCGAGCGCGCTTCGGCAAGCAGGTGTACGTGCGCCGCATCCCCGGCGTGGATGCCATTGACAACGCGCTCGGTCGCGCCACCGAAATGGGCCGGCCGGCGATCTACACGCTCGGCGACTGCACCGTCCAGAACATGGAGCTGTACGCGTCGCTCGGCATCCTCTCCTATGTGGCGGCCCGGGCCGCGCGCTACGGCATCAAGCTCATCACCACCGTGCTCCAGCCGCCCATCTATCCCATGGTCGAGGAGACGATGCGCGACGCCTACCGCGCCGCCGAGCGCCTCGACGATTTCAGCGAGGAGAACGTCCGCTTCCTCTCGACAGACGGCATCGTGTACGCCATGCTCACCGCCAACACGATCGAGAGCGAGGACGCCGCGAGCGCGTTTTTCCTCGGCACCTTCAGCTTCACGAGCCTGCTGATGACCGAGCCCGGCAACCGCCGCGGCGTCATCCAGATCGCGGGCGACACGAACACCGGCCAGATGCCGTTCTTCGTTGCCTCCTGCGACTACACGATTATTGGCGAGGAGCTCTTTGCGGCGAGCGCCTACGTGAGCGACGACGCAACGATCAAGGGGAGCCTCGTGGCGCAGGACCGATTCAAGCTCGTGCTGCTCGCCCTTATCCTCCTGGGCATTCTCCTGTTGACTGTGCCCATACCGGGCCTGAGCGATAGCCCGATCCTCGAACTGTTCAGACGCTACCAGTGACGCCGCACCGATGAGAAAGCGCATCGCAGTCATCGCCACCTTCATCGTCGGGCTGTACTTCTTCGTCGAGTTCCTGGTGCCGCCGTTCGTTGGCGGCGGCTTCGACAACACCCGCATGGACGACCCGTGCCTTGTGCCCACCGATGACGGGGTACGGCTCTACTACACGGGCGCGAGGTCGCAAAAGGGCTCCGACGAGGTTCACTTCGCCATCGGCCTCGCCGAGAGCGCCGACGCCGCCTCGTGGACCAAGCACCCCGGCAACGCACTGTTGGCCCGCAGCACCTTGAGCAGCAAAGACTGGCGCGGCCTGAGCCATGCCGCCGTTGTGCGCGAACCGGACGGCGCCTACACGATGTTCTACGTCGGCCACGGCGCCGACACGGTGGACCGCATCATGCGCGCTACAAGCAGAGACGGCCTCACGTGGAAGCGCCGAGATGTCGTGCTGAATCTTGCCAGGAGCGACTACGAGCGGACCTCGATCACAGCGCTGACCGTCCTGCGCGAGCCGGCGCAGTACGTCGCCTATTTCGGCGCGACCTACGTCGTCGGCGACCGCGCCGTCTCGGGTATCTCGCGCGCCACGAGCCAAGACGGGGTGCGCTGGACGCTTGATGCGCACAACCCGGTACTGCCGATCGAAACCGAGAACGGGTGGGACTACCAGACGATCACGGGACTCAGCGTCGTCCCCGACGACGAGGGCCTCTGCCTCTACTACGCGGGCACGAAGACGGTGTTCACTGGCGGCGGATACCTGGTGACGCTGATCGGCATGGCCACCTCGGCCGACGGCGTCGCGTGGGAGCGCCACGCAGATAATCCGATCTTCGGGCCCGCCCTCTTCCGGGACCTGTCCGGACCCGACAGGGTGGCCCGGTTCGAGGACATACTCGCCCGTGCGAGCGACCCCGAGTCCGAAGACGGCCTCGGGGACATGCCCGAAGGCGTCTTCGACACGCTCAGCGTCGCCGGCTTGAGCGTGGCGCGGCGCGGCGACGGGTACCTGCTCGCCTACGCGGGATCGAGCGACCTCGGGGGCTCGGGCCAGCGCATCGGCTTCGCCGCAAGCGAGGACGGCGTCACGTGGCAGCCGCTCGGGGACTCCGACCCCCTCGCGCTGGGCGGCCGGTCTCGAAGCACGGTGCTCTCGGGCATATACCTCAAGGTCACGAAGGTCTTCATCGTCATCGGTGCGATGGCGATCGGGCTTGGCGTCGTCGGGCTGGGCAAGCTGCACGGCGGCCAGATCATCAAGGGGCACAAGGACCGGGCCTATTCGCTCGCCTTCTTCCTCTCGTTGATCGTCTCGCTGGTGATCATCTTCGGGTGGCAAAAGGCCGAACAAACCACCTCAGGCTACAAGTTGTTCCGCCTCATTCGCACCGGCCTGATCTTCAGCTTCGGCGCGTCGAGCATGGGACTGCTGACTTTCTATCTCGCCTCGGCCTCGTACCGCTCGTTCAAGCTCAAGAACGCCGAGGCGGGACTCATGATGGCGGCCGCCGTGCTCGTGATGCTCGGCCAGGTTCCGCTTGGCCAGTTGCTCACGAGCTGGCTCAGCGGCTGGAAGAGCAGCAGGCCGCAGCTGCCGATGCGACAG
>CAZJXV010000427.1:0-2644 GCA_964550015.1 uncultured Verrucomicrobiota bacterium | reverse complement strand
CGTTGAGCATCTCGGTCAGCAACTGCTGGCCGAACTCGATGTGGCTCAGCTCGCGACCCTTGAACTGCACCGTCACCTTGACCTTGTAGCCCTTCTCGAGAAACTCCCGGGCGTGCTTCTCCTTGAAACGCAGGTCGTGCGGATCGATCCGCGGGTGCAGCTTGATCTCCTTGATCTTGACCGCGTGCTGGTGCTTCTTGGCCAGCTTCTCCTTCCGTGTCTGCTCGTAGCGGTATTTGCCGTAATCCATGATCCGGCACACAGGCGGCTGCGCGCCGGGCGCCACCTCGACCAGATCAAGCCTTCGTTCCTCGGCCAGCCGGAGGGCCTCTTCGATCGGCAACACCCCCGCCTGCTTGCCGCCCTCGTCAATCGTTCGGACTTCCGAAGCCCGAATCTCCTTGTTGATCCGTGCGTGAGTCGGAATACCTAGTCTCCTCCCACAAGCAGCTCCTTGCTCGCCGCCTCGCGGCAGAGCCGGTCCGCCACGTCCTCAACTGTGCACGTTTCGGTCGTCTTCGTATGGTACTTTCGCACGGCCACCGTGCCGGCTGCAACCTCTTTGTCTCCCACCACCAGGCTGTACGGCACCTTCTGCACCTGCGCCTCGCGGATCTTCAGCCCCACCTTCTCGTTGCGGCCGTCCAGCTCCGCCCGCAGCCCGGCCTCCTTCAGACGGCCGACAACCGACTCGGCGTACTCGCGCTGCGCGTCCGTCACCGTCATCACCCGCGCCTGCACCGGCGCCAGCCACACCGGGAACGCCCCGGCGTAGTGCTCCACCAGCCCGCCGATGAACCGCTCCATCGAGCCCAAGAGCGCCCGGTGGATCATCACCGGCCGCTTCCGCGTGCCGTCCGGCGCCATGTACACCATGTCGAACCGCTCGGGCAGGTTGAAATCGAGCTGCACGGTCGGCCCCTGCCACTCGCGGCCCAGCGCGTCAATCAGCTTGTAGTCTATCTTGGGCCCGTAGAAGACGCCGCCCCCGTCGTCCACGACGTAGTCCGAGCCCCGCCGCTCCAGCGCCCGGCGCAGGCCCGCCTCGGCCCCCTCCCAGGTCGCCGCGTCGCCCAGGTACTTCTCCGGCCGGGTCGCCAGGTACCGCGTAAACGTGTAGTGGAACGTGCGCATCATCATCTCGACGAAGTCGAGCACGCCCACCACCTCGTCCTCGAACTGCTCCGGCGTGCAGAAGATGTGCGCGTCGTCCTGGGTGAAGCCCCGCACCCTGAGCATCCCGTGCAGCGTGCCCGACGGCTCGTAGCGGTACACGGTCCCAAGCTCGCAGAACCGCATCGGCAGGTCCCGGTAGCTCCGGCCCCGGCTCGAGTAGATCAGGATGTGGGCCGGGCAGTTCATCGGCTTGAGGTAGTAGTCAATCCCGTCAATGTCCATCGGGTTGTACATCATCTCAGAGAACTTCTCGAGGTGCCCGCTGCGCTCGAACAGCCCCCCACGCGCGATGTGCGGCGTATAGACGTAGTCGTAGCCGGCCCGCTCGTGCTCGCGCCGCCAGAAGTCCTCGATGATGGCCCGCACCTTCGACCCCTTCGGGTGCCACATGACCAGGCCCGGCCCCGAGTCCTCGTAAGTGTTGTACAGATCCAGCTCGCGGCCCAGCCGCCGGTGGTCGCGCCGCTTCGCCTCCTCGACCCGCTCGAGGTACGCGTCGAGCTCCTTCTTGTCCTTCCACGCCGTGCCGTAGATGCGCTGGAGCATCCTGTTGCGCGCGTCCCCCTTCCAGTAAGCGCCCGCGATCGAGAGCAGCTTCACCCCCGCCGGGTTCACCTCGCCCGTCCGCGCCAGGTGCGGCCCGCGGCACAGGTCCACGAAGTCCCCGTGCCGGTACAGCGTCACGGTCCCGTCCAGCAGGTCGGTCTCCAGGTGCTCCACCTTCAGCGCCTCGCCGCGGCCCCGGAAGAACTCGATCGCCTCCTCGCGCGCCATCTCCTGGCGCTCGAACGGCTCGTCGGCCTCGATGATGGCCGCCATCCGCGCCTCGACCTCCCCGAGAAACTCCGGCGAGAACGGCTCCGGCACGTCGAAGTCGTAGTAGAACCCGTCCTCGATCGCCGGCCCGAACCCGAGCTTCGCCTCGGGCGAAAGCGACTTCACCGCCGACGCCATGATGTGGGCCGTCGAGTGGCGATAGCGCTCCAGCTCAGCATCGGCCGGATGGCTGTCGGATACGTACTCGCCACTCATTGCCCTGATCCTTTACCCTGAGTTCAGACAAAAATGGTGGGCGATACTGGACTTGAACCAGTGGCCTCTAGCGTGTCGAGCTAGCGCTCTAACCAACTGAGCTAATCGCCCATAGGACACCGACGGCGGAGCACGCATACGTCCGGCCCCGCCAGTCTGATGCTGCACTCTACGCGCCGCGTGCACCCCTGTCAAACAAAAAGTGCCCTCAAACGTCCTGCGCCCTTGACCCCCGCCGCCGGCAGTGCTATTCTTCCCCCGTTTGAATGGCATCCCCGCCAGATCCGTCAATCCCGGCGCCCGATTGCGTAAGCTCGTGTATGCCCAAGCGCAGTCGCCCAGCCGCGAAGCGGCGGCAGAGCCTAGCCTGGGGCGTGAGGACCTGTTGAAGAAACCGCCACCAGCACGTCATCCAGGGCGCGACGCACGTCGTCCC
>CAZJXV010000426.1:0-2674 GCA_964550015.1 uncultured Verrucomicrobiota bacterium | reverse complement strand
TGGGCGTCGCCCGGTCGGGACGGCGCGTGCGTCCTGCCGCCGGCCCATGTGCCAACGGCCCACGCCCGCCGCCGCGACGCCCGGTCACGCTTCATCGCGCGGAAACAATCAGCCCACTTCGTCGCGAAGCATATCCCCGCCGTTTTCGAATTCAAGATGCCACGCAAGTATTTTTTGGTTCATGTCCAAATCCCGGGGACGGCTGTAAGCACGGAACGGCACGCGCCGTTTTCCGGCGGCCCGAAGATATTGCCATTTGTCACATGGCGGGCGGTAATGTGGAGGGCAAAAGACGTGGGGCTCTGCCCCACACCCCGAGGTTTTTCGCTTTGGGGCCAAGGCAGGCGGTGGCGAGGCACCCGGTGGAGAGGTGCCTCGCCCTGCCTCGGCGTCGGCCGAGCGCTCGGGGTGCTCCTCAGCATGGCCCTACCCTCTCGGCCGATACGGGCGATGATAGAGGACGGTTGTCGCACGTCAAGCATCGGATTGCTCCAGTTCGCGATCAAGGGCGAGATAGGCCTCCACCAGCGCCAGTGAACAGCCCAGGGTGAAGGCCGTCTCCTGGGGGCTGAACCCGTGGAGACGACAATGCCGAACGCGGTCGTATTGGCCGAGGTAGCGATCCACGGCCTCGATCGAGTGGTGGGTCCGCCGGGCGATCTCGGCCGATTCGAGGCCGTCGCGATACCGAAGGAGGCAGACAATCCGTTTGTGGGTCAGGCCGGTGCCGCAGTCGTGGAGGGTGGCGCGGCGGGGGATGACCCGCTGGGTCCGGTCCTCCTCGGCGGCGAGGACCTTGGCGATCCCGTTGTCAGACGTGTTGAGCAACTCCGCCAGGTCGCAGTTGGACAGCAGTCCGCCTTGGTGGTAGGCCTGGCGGCAGAGGCGTTCGGCGCGTTTCAGGAGCCGTTCGGGGGTCGGGCGTCGCGCGATGCGGTCGTCGATGTCTTCGGGGGTGCTCAGGTCGAGGACCAGCGGCACGAGCCGGCAGTCGGCGATCCGTCGGCCCCGATGCGGCGGATCGTCGATGGCCACCGCCGTCCAGAGGACCTGCCCGTGTTGGAGGTGATCGCGCGGGCGGAGGTGGTCGCCGACGACTTCCAGGATCATCTGGGCGCACAGATCGCGGATCAGCGGGCCGCCGATCTTGGGGAATTCGGTGGCCATCCGCTGGGCCAGCGCGTTCCGCAAGGTCTTGTCCTTCAACGGGTTAAACATCTTCGTGCGGCGGTCGCGAGTGGTGCTCATGCGTGGGTCCTCCCCGAGGGGAGCGCCCCTTTTTTGGCGGCGCCGGGCCGCAGGAGTTCGTCGAGGTGATAGGCCCGGTTGCGATCGGTCTGACAGGTGCCGATGAGATCGAGGTACTGCCGGACGAGGCCGCGGCCGCGCCTGAGGAGAAACGCGATCTGTCCTTCCTGCATCCCCTTGCGGGCCAGCAGCGCGCAGCGGGCGAAGGTGCTGAGGTAATTGGCCACCGCGCCGGGGCTGTGGTGGAGCCGGTCGCAGATCTCGGTGGTGGTGCCGCCGTCGAGGGCGAGGCGGACGATCTCGACGCGATGGGTGAGCACGGGGCCGATGTCGTGGCGCAGGCTGCGGATGGGCAGCGGATCCTCCGGGCGCTGCGCGCGCAGCCAGGCCAGGTCGCGGGAGATGGTCCGCGGGCTGACGAGGAAGACGTGCAGGGCGAGGTCCTCGCGGGTCAACAGCGCCCCCTGGCTGAGGGCCTGTTGGCAGAGGTCGGGGATGCGGGCGCGGCGGAACGCCGTGGGACCGTCCTTTTGCAGGAGGCGATCATCCTCCGCGCCGCGGTGGAGGGTGAGACAGACGGTTCGCGTCTGGCAGTCGGCGATGGGTTTGCCGGGGGGTTCGTCGGCGTCAACGGCCACGACGGTCACCCGTCCGGGCGGGGCGACGCCGGCGGCCTCGTCGAGGAATGGGAAATAGACCTCGCGAACCACCTGGAGCACCGCTTCAGACTCGAACGGCGAACAGCCCAGGCCGTCGCGCACCAGAGCGACGAACCGCGCGTCCAGGGTCTTCACCTCCATTCGACGCAACACCTGCCGGTTCACATTCCGTCCACCCATGAGAAGGCCTCCTGTTCTGACGACCTCCCCATCCAACGTCCGGATGTGACAATGGCAAGTATGTAGGGCCGAGGAGGATTTAGCCGGTGGCGTGAGCCACCGGGAGGCGATTCCCAGAGAATTCAATAGCCCCGACGGAGCGGCGGAGTCGTTTCTTTCACCCCTTCGGGGCTTCACGGGTGTCGAGGAGGCGGTTTCGGGCCCTCACGGGCCCGGCCAAATCCTGCCCGGCGGTTCCGGCCTCGCGTCTGGGTATCACTCGCGTCGCGAGGGCCTTTTGGCTGAACCGAGCCTGCGCTGAGAACGTACAGACCAGCGCGGGCCTGGTAGCGGCAGGATTGGGAAGAAAGGGGGAATCCGATGAGCGGATCGAATCGAAGCGGGATGCGGCCGGCGGATGTGATCGTGCTGGTGTTCGTGGGGCTCTTGACGGCGGCGTTCCTGGTGGGGTGTCCGTTTGCACCTGCCGGACGCGCACGGCGTACGGCGCGTGCGGTGCAGTGCGCCAACAACATCCGCAGCCTTGACCTCGCGCTCTTTCAGTACTGCAATACCAGCGGCGACCAACTGCCGGCCACGTCGACGAA
>CAZJXV010000425.1:0-2675 GCA_964550015.1 uncultured Verrucomicrobiota bacterium | reverse complement strand
GCATGCTTTGAGCGGATCGCGGCCCTCGGCAAGGACGCGCGCGCGTTCGCCGGCGCCAAGGTCGGCGCCATCGGCGAGGCCACCGCCGGGGAACTCCAGCGTGCGGGGATCGTCCCGGACCTGGTGCCCGATGTGTTCAGCTCACGCGGGGTCGCGGAGGCGTTCAAGCGCCGCCGCATCAAGGGCATGCGGTTCCTGCTCCCACGGGCCGATATCGCGCCCGACGAGCTGCCCGCAGCGCTGCGGGCCAGGGGCGCGCGGGTCACATGCGTGGCTGCGTACCGCACCGTTCGCGGCACGCCGGAGAAGAAAGCCGCTGAAACGCTTGCGGCGGGCCGGGCCGACGCGGTAGTCTTTACCAGCTCTTCAACCGTGCGTGCGTTCGTGGAGATGGCGCCCCGAACGGCGCGTCGAATAGACGGACATCGGCTTTCGTCTGGAGGTGTGTACGCGAGCATCGGCCCCGAGACGACCAGGACGGCTGTGGCCCACGGTCTGACGGTGGCGATCGAGGCCGGTACGCACACAGTCCCAGGCCTCGTTGAGGCCATTGCCGGTTACTTCGCCCGTGCCGGGGACGACCGGAGGACACCATGAAAAGGTCCGGCATTGTTATTCTCGCGCTGAGCGTGATCTTCACCGTCCTCGCGCTGGCGCTTGGCGGCGACTTCTCCCTGTTCCTCAGGCTGCTTTCGTATTACTTGATCGGCTTCCTCGCCGTGCTGTTCGTCGCCTTTCTGAACACGCGGCACGAGCTCACCTCGTCGGGCGGTCGTGACCGTCTCTGCCTGCGCTTCGCCCAGGGGCTCGCCTCGTGCGCCGTCTGCATCGGGCTGCTGGTCACTATCATCGGCCTCGTCCATACGATCTGGTGCATTCGCCATCTGGCCGCGCGCGGTATCGGGGACATCGTGGTTAGCCTGCTGCCGCTCCTCTACTGTCTGACAATTGCCGAGGTCGTCTGCCCTGCGCTATGCCGTCACTTCGCCTGCCGCGTCGAGCGCGCAGACCGGACGAAACCGGAAGCCGAATCGAACAACAGTCTCTAACCCGCGTTTCTCACGGCGCGCAGGGCGCGGAAAAAAATAGGGACAGGCACCTATTTTTGTATGGGTGCTGAACACATTTGATGGGGCCTGGCGCAGAAAAATGGGTGCCTGTCCCTATTTTTTGAGCCCGCTGCTGATTCCGCGTCCTCACGACGTCACGCGAGGAGGTCTCTCATGAGTGTCGCCGATGCGAAGCTGCTGGACATGCACGAGCGGGCGCTGAACATGGTGCGGGCAGCCGTCCGCGGCCTCGGCGCCGAGGCCCTGCGCTGGCGGGAGCCGGACACCGGAAAGACAATCGCGGGCGAGGTCGTCCACGTGTGCGAAGCCGAGCGGTTCTGGCTGAGGGACGCAGGCATCGAGCCGCAGCTCGACGTGCCGTCCGAGGAGCCGGCATCCGTCGAGGAGCTGCTGGCGGCCCTCGACCGGGCCCAGCAGCGTTTCGGGGATCTGCTGAGCGAGAAACCCGGCGATCACAACCTCCGCTGGCGCGTGTGCCGGGTCAGCCAACATGCGCTGTACCACGCCGTCCGCATCGTGCATTTCCGGACCCGGCAGCAGCCCGACTGGACGATGCCTCACTGGGACCGGCCGGGATCGTGGGAGCACGCCGTTGACCTCGTCACCGACCTGATCCTCGAGGGATGAAAGCTGTCGGCGAACACTGGTCGCGCCGCCACCCGAGGCTGGTCGGCCCGTGGCGCAGCGGGTAGCCTCCAGCGTTTCCGCGGGCAGACTCAAGGCGCACCACGCAAGCTTCGACTCCGGGCGATCAGCCCGGCACTCAGGAGGAGGGTCAACACGTGGCACAGTCCAAGATGTACGGAGAACTCGCCCGCTACTGGCCGCTCATTAGCCCGGCCGGGAACTACGTCAAGGAATCGGCAATATGGCGCGACGTGCTGCGGCACAAGCTGGGGCCGGGGCGGCACTCGATCCTTGAGCTCGGCGTCGGCGGCGGCTGCAACCTGTCGCATCTGACCAGCGAGTTTGACGCCGTCGCCGCCGACATCTCGCCCCAGATGGTCGAGCAGGCGAGGAAGCTCAATCCCGGCGTCGAGTTCCACGTCGGCGACATGAGGACCATCCGCCTCGGCCGCACGTTCAAGGCCGTCCTGATCCACGACGCAATCAGCTGCATGCTGACCGAGGACGAGTTGCGCGCCGCCTTCGCCACCGCCGCCGCGCACCTCGAACCCGGCGGCGTCTTCCTTACATCGCCCGACTGGGTGCGTGAGTCGTTCGAGGGCCCCATCACCGACTGCGCCACGCACCGCGACGCGGCGACGACCTTCACCTACATGGGCTACATCTACGACCCGGATCCTGCTGACACGACCGTCAAGGTCTTGTACCGGTACTTCATTCGCGAGGGTGGCGAGCTGAGGATCGAAGATGACGAGCACGTCCTCGGCCTGTTCCCGACGCAGACATGGCTCAGGCTCCTGCGCGAGGCCGGCTTCGGGCCAGAGTCACTCCCGTACGACGTCGAGGGAGGCCACGGCGCCCCGCTGTTTCTTGGCGTTCTGGGATCGCCAGCCGGGCGACGCTGAGGCCGCACGCCGGACTCAGCGGTGGTGTCCATAGTTTTGTGTAATTTCTTCAGGGCGCGTGTTGTGTTTGGGT
>CAZJXV010000424.1:0-2691 GCA_964550015.1 uncultured Verrucomicrobiota bacterium | reverse complement strand
GAGCTGGACGGTGGCGAGGCTCATCTCCTTGACGAGCTTGGTGTTCTCGCTGAGGGTGAACATGGTAAACGAGGGGGCGAGGGCGATCAGGGCGAGGGCGGCGGCCAGGACGATGGCATAGGCGGGCATTCGGATGACTTCGGTAAACGTGTTCTTGGCGATCGCCCAGATCCGATTCATTGTTGCAGGGCCTCGTTTTACGCGGCCGAGTTTAGCAGGAAAGGCCGGCCGTGTGCACGCCCAATGCTGAGGGTGCCATGCGGCACCGGTTGGGTACGCGAAATGCTTGGGGAATCGGCTTGCGCCGGGGGTTTCTTATTGACAACGCCGCGGGGTGCTGGCATATTGGGCCGGGGCTGAGGGAGCCGTCGTTGTTTGTCGTGGGCAATGTCCAAGAACAAGGGGCGTGTGCGCTCCAACGAAAGGGACGCACTTGAGCAGCGGGATACAGAGAGTATGGTCCAGGCCGCGGGCGGGCTTTGCGCCGCGCGGGTGGGGGTTTTCTGTGCTGAGGCGTGGTGCATGTCTTGCTGTGGCGAGCGCGATTCTGCTCGGCGCAGCTTTTGCCTCGGACGGGCAGCTCAAGGCCGCGAGCGACGCGCGCGTCTATGCCAACGAGCGCAAGGTGGTCGGCACGGTGCCCGAGGGAGCGGAGGTCGAGCTGCTCGAGACGAAGGGGAGCTGGTGCCGGATCCGCTACGCGCCCGAGGAGGGCGAGCCGATCGAGGGCTGGGCGCTGGCCAAGCACTTTGCGGAGGCGGAAGAAACGCTCGTCGAGGCGCTGCGCGAGACGCCGATCCTGAACGAGCGGCGTCGCCAGATCGGCACGATCCCGGAGGGGGAGCGCGCCGAGCTGCTCGAAGTCCAGGACGTCAATTTGCTCGTGCGCTACACGTTGGCTGACGGCAAGAGCGTCGAGGGGCTCGTGCGCAAGACGGACATGATCGAGGCGCACGCGGCGGACTTTGCGCGTAAGGTGAAGGAGACGCTGGACGGCAGCGTGCAGGTGAGGCGCTCGGCGGGCTTCGAGCGGCGCCAGACCAAGACCTTCGGCAAGCAGAAGACGCTCGTCGAGATCGTGAGCCGCAGCGAGACGCTGTGGCTGCAGATCGTGCTGGCCTCGAAGGTGCCGGTTTCGGGGCTGCAGATCCGGTACCAATTCTACAAGGAGGTGTCCGGCGTCGTCGGCCAGGGCCAGGTCGTCAAGGGTGCGGGCGGCGCGGTAGCCGTGCAAGGGGCCGTGGCGGAGCGGCCCTCGACGTTCAAGACCCAGTTCAGCCGGTACGAGTGGGAGGACCAGGTCATTGACCCGGACAAGCCGGAGGTGGAACGGGCGAACCTGCCGGACTACCTGGTGGGCGAGCGTTTCCACGGCTACCGGGTCGAGGTGTACTGGCGCGGCGTGCTGCTCAAGACGTTCGAGGAGGACGCCCTTCCGAAGGAGCAGGACTGAGGCGAGTCGGGAGTCGCTCGACCGTTTTGGCCTGGTCGGGGCCGGGAGACAAGAGCACCCATCCGCGGGGGATGCAGGCGTGCCTGATGAAGCGGCCGGCGCACGCGTTCCGATGCGGGCCCTGACGCGGGGCCCGACCCACCACTGGTTCGGGTATTACGACAAGCTGGAGTTCGATCCGACGTGTCGCTGCGTGCTCGGCA
The DNA here is from genome assembly GCA_964550015.1 of uncultured Verrucomicrobiota bacterium. Taxonomy (GTDB): domain Bacteria; phylum Auribacterota; class JABMQX01; order JAFGEW01; family JAFGEW01; genus CAZJXV01. Next base: position 1,035 of record CAZJXV010000424.1, on the reverse strand, counting down.
TGGCGGTGGGGTTTGCGGGGCGTTCGCCCGGGCCGGACGACGCGGTCGCGGTGGGGATGGTGAACGTCGCCGAGGGCGACCGGTGGATCGAGCTCGGCGCGAGCCGGGCGTGGTGCTGGCAGCAGGGGTGCATGCTGCAGTGGCGGCCGGGGTCGCGCACCGAGGTGCTGTGGAACGACCGCGAGGGGGAGCGGTTTGTCTGCCGGGTGCTGGACGTCGAGACGGGCGACCGGCGGACGCTGCCGTCTGCGATCTATGCGGTGAGCCCTGACGGGCGGTGGGCCGTGGCGCCGGACTTCCGCCGGATCAATCATACGCGACCCGGCTACGGGTATGCGGGCCCACCCGATCCGGTGCGCGACGTGCTCGCGCCGGCGGACTCGGGCATCCGGCGACTTGACCTGGAGACGGGCGAGCAGGAGCTGATTGTCACGATCCGCGACGTGGCGGGGATCGCGTGGCGGCACGGTGACTTCGGCGGAAGCGTTCACTGGTTCAACCACCTGCTGGTCAATCCGGACGGGGGGCGTTTCGCCTTCCTGCATCGGTGGCGGGTGGGTGAGGCGGGCTGGCAGACGCGGCTGATGACGGCGGCGCCGGACGGCGGCGACGTGCGCGTCGTGGACGACTACGGCGAGGCGTCGCATTTCATCTGGCGCGACCCGGCGCACATCCTCGCGTGGGCGAAGCGGCCGTCGAGCGGGTGGGGGTTCTATCTCTACGAGGACGGGACCGGCACCGTGGAGGCGATCGGCGAAGGGGTGATGACGGAGAACGGCCACTGCTCGTACCTGCCGGGGGGCGAGTGGATTCTGAACGATACGTACCCGGACGCGGAGCGCCGCCAGCACCTGTACCTGTACCACGTTGGCACGGGCCGGAAAGTGGCGCTGGGCGGCTTTCGTGCGCCGGAGGAGTACCGGGGCGAGTGGCGGTGCGACCTGCACGCGCGGTTCAGCCCCGACGGCCGGTGGGTGGTCATTGACTCGGCGCACGGGGGGCAGGGCCGGCAACTGTACCTGCTCGACGTCGGCG
>CAZJXV010000423.1:0-2699 GCA_964550015.1 uncultured Verrucomicrobiota bacterium | reverse complement strand
GCTCCCCCATGCCGGAAATGATGAGCTGGCCGGTCTCCTTGTCCACACGCGTGATAAACGTGGGGTCCTCGTCGTGCAGCCGCTGGAGCGTTTCATTAAGCTTATCGCGGTCGGCCTTCGTCTTCGGCTCGATCGCCACGGAGATCACCGGCTCGGGAAACACGATCGGCTCGAGCCGCAGCGGATGCTTCGCGTCGCACAGCGTGTCCCCCGTGAACGAGGCGCGCAGCCCCACCACGGCGGCGATCTCCCCCGCGCTGAGCGCGTCGCGCTCCTCGCTGCTGTCGGCGTGCATCCGCAGGATGCGCATCAGCCGCTCGCGCTTGCCCGTGTTGGCGTTGAACACCGTCGTGCCCTTGGCCGCCCGGCCCGAGTAGGCGCGCACGTACGAGAGACGGCCCACGTAGCTGTCGCTGCGCACCTTGAACACGAGCGCCGCAAACGGCTCCTCGACGTCGGCCCGGCGGCGTTCCTCCCGCCCGGTCTTGGGCTGCTCGCCGAACACCGGCGGCACGTCGAGCGGCGACGGCAGGTACGCCGTCACCGCGTCCAGCAGCGCCTGCACGCCCGTGTTCTTGAGCGCCGAGCCGCACAGCACCGGGAACAGCTTCGTCGCGACCGTCAGCCGGCGCACCGCCGCCCGCACGTCGCCCGCCGTGAACGAGTGCGCCAGGAACTGCTCGAGGAACGCCTCGTCGTGCTCGGCAATGTGCTCGAGCAGCCACGCGCGGTGGTGCTCGGCCTCCTCGACGAGGTGCGCCGGCACCTCGACCTCGTCGAAGCGCTCCCCCTGGTCGTCTCCGGGCCAGAGCACGGCCTTCATCTCAATCAGGTCAACAACGCCCTGAAACGAATCCTCCACGCCGACCGGAACCTGGATCGCCACCGCCTCCGCCCCGAGCCGCTCGCGCAATTGCGAGATCGCCCGCTCGAAGTCCGCCCCGACGCGGTCCATCTTGTTCACAAACACGATGCGCGGCACCCGGTAGCGGTCGGCCTGGCGCCACACGGTCTCGGACTGCGGCTCCACCCCGCCGACGGCGCACAGCACGGCGACCGCCCCGTCGAGCACCCGGAGCGACCGCTCCACCTCGGCCGTGAAATCCACGTGGCCGGGCGTATCAATGATATTGATCTGGTGGTCGCCCCAGTAGCACGTCGTCGCGGCAGACGTGATCGTAATACCCCGCTCCCTCTCCTGGGGCATCCAGTCCATCGCCGCCGTCCCCTCGTCCACCTCGCCAAGCCGGTACAGCTTGCCCGTGTAGAAAAGGATCCGCTCGGTGGTGGTCGTCTTGCCCGCGTCAATATGGGCCGCAATGCCGATATTGCGCGTCCGCTCTAAGGCCACCTCCTGCGGCACCTCGATCACTCCTCTGTCCGTCTGCGCCATCTCAACTCGTCGCAATGTCCTGCCGCCTTGCCGCCCCACTACCAGCGGTAGTGCGCAAAAGCCTTGTTCGCCTCGGCCATCTTGTGCGTGTCCTCGCGCCGCTTCACCGCCGAGCCCTCGCCCTTGAACGCGTCCATCAGCTCGCTCGCCAGCGCCCGCGCCATCGGCATGCCCTTGCGGGACCGCGCAAACTCGATCAGCCACCGGATCGCCAGCGCCACCTGCCGGTGCGCCGACACCTCGACCGGGACCTGATACGTCGCCCCGCCAATGCGACGCGACTTCACCTCGAGCACCGGCTTGACGTTGTCGATCGCCGCATGCAGCACCGCCAACTGGTCCGTCTCGCCCAGCTTCTGCGAAGCCGTCTCGAGCGCCCCATAGAAAATCCGCTCCGCCGTGCTCTTCTTGCCGCACACCATCACCTTGTTGATGAAGCGCTGCGCCAGCTCGCTGTCAAAGCGCGTGTCCGGCGCCACCGCTCGCTTCAGACCGACTCGCTTGCGTCTGGGCATCCTTGGCGCCTCCTCCTACTTTGGCCGCTTCGCGCCGTACTTCGACCGCCCACGCCGACGCCCGTCAACGCCCAGCGAGTCGAGCGCGCCCCGCACGATGTGGTAACGCACCCCCGGCAGGTCCTTGACACGGCCCCCGCGCACGAGCACCATCGAGTGCTCCTGAAGGTTGTGCCCCTCCCCCGGAATGTAGGCCGTCACCTCCACCCCGTTCGAGAGCCGCACCCGCGCCACCTTGCGCAGCGCCGAGTTCGGCTTCTTCGGCGTCTGCGTCTTGACCAGCAGGCACACCCCGCGCCGCTGCGGGCACGCCGCCAGCGAGAGGTTCTTCTTCTTGGCCTTCTGCTTCACGCGCCTCTTGCGAATCAGTTGGTTAATCGTCGGCATCGCTATACCTTACTTGTCCAGGCCTCGGATTGCGTGCTTGTTCCGGATCTCTCGTTTCGCGCTTCGTGCTTGGAACTCAGTCCCGGCCCGTCAGGGCCCGCTGGACGGCCTGCTGGATCTCGGCCTCGGAAAGCTCCGCACCCGTTCCGGCGGCGACGAAGTCCGGCAGCTCGACACTGCGTTTGATCTTCATCTCGAGGTACGGGCGGAAGCTGGTGCCCGCCGGCAGCAGGTGCCCGAGGATGACGTTTTCCTTCAGGCCCAGCAGCGGATCCTCCTTGCCGGCCAGCACGGCTTCGGTGAACACCTTGGTGCTTTCCTGGAAGCTGGCGGCCGACAGGAAGCTCTCCGACTGCAACGACGCCTTGGTGATGCCCAGCAGCAGTGTCTTGGCGGTCGCCGGT
>CAZJXV010000422.1:0-2720 GCA_964550015.1 uncultured Verrucomicrobiota bacterium | reverse complement strand
AGCAGCGCGAGTTCAACGCCCAGGTCGTCAACACCCTGCGCGCCCTCAACCGCAAGATCGACGACCTCAAACGCCCGCCGGGCGAGACCAAACCCACCGGAAAACCCACCCCGGACAAGGAGGCCACGTAAGCACCGTGGGCAAAACGGCGCTCATCATAGCCGTGCTCGCCGCGGCCGTCGTCGGCGGCATCTTCGTGTTCGCGCGCAGCGGCCCGCCGCGCGACGAGACCCTCGTCTATCGCCTCAAGACCGACGCCCCCTCGCTCGACCCCGCCCACCTGCGCGACACCACCGCCTCGACGGTGGCCCAGTGCATCTTCGACGGCCTCGTCGAGCAGGACCCCCTCACCCTCGAGGTCGTCCCCCAGCTCGCCACCCACTGGGAGGAGAGCGACGACAAGACCGTCTACACCTTCCACCTGCGCAAGGGCATCACGTTCCACAACGGGCGCGAGGTCACCGCCGAGGACTTCAAGTACTCGATGGAGCGCGTGCTCGACCCCGCCACTGCCGCCAACCAGCGCTGGGTCCTCGAGGAAATCAAGGGCGCCGACACGTTCAAAGGCAAACCCGGCCAGCACGTCGAGGGCATCGAGGTGCTCGACCCCTACACCCTGCGCATCACGCTCGAGCGCCCCTTCGCCCCCTTCCTCGCCATGCTCTCGATGGAGGCCGCCTCCCCCGTGCCGCGCGAGCACGTCGAGAAATGGGGCGAGGACATCGCCGCCCACCCGATGGGCTGCGGCCCCTACCGCTTCGTCAAGTGGAAGAAGGACGCCGTCATCCTCCTCGAGCGGTTCGACGACTACTGGGGCGACAAGGCCGGCATCAAATACATCAAGTTCAAGGTTGTCTTCGAGGAGTCCGTCGCGCTCAGCAAGTACCTCAACGGCGACTTCGACATCCTCCCCGAGATGCCGCCCAACCGAAAGCAGGACCTCCTGCGCGACTACCCCGACGAGGCCAGGCTCTGGCCCATCCTCGGCGTCTATTATATCGGCTTCAACCACACCAAGCCGCCGTTCAAGGGCAACGTCAAGCTGCGCCAGGCCTTCAACTACGCCGTGAACAAGAAGGCCATCTGCGACGTGCTGCTCGAGGGCATCCCCCAGCCCGCGCGCGGCGTCCTGCCGCCCGGCTTCGAGGACACCTTCGATGAGACGCTCGAAGGCTACCCCTACGACCCCGATAAGGCCCGCGCCCTGCTCGAGGAAGCCGGCTATCCCAACGGCGACGGCCTGCCGGCAATCACGCTGCAATTCAACCAGAGCGAGGACCACGCCCGCGTCTGCACCGCCATCCAGAACAACCTGCGCGACATCGGCGTCAACGTCAGGCTCAAGAACCTCGAGTGGGCCGCCCACCTCGACTCGATGCAGAAGCACGAGCCGCTCCTGTTTCGCTCGGGCTGGCTCGCCGACGTCGCCGACGAGGACAACTTTCTCTACGTCCTGCTGCACACCGACATCGAGGCCAACTACGGCGGCTACTCAAACCCCGAATACGACACGCTCATCGAGCGGGCCCGCCACTCGATCGACCCCGAGGAGCGCCGCGAACTCTATCGCACGGCGAACCGCTCGATCGTCGAGGACGCCGCTTGGCTCTTTGTGTACTGGTACCGCGACGTCATCTTGATCAAGCCCTACGTCGAGGGCTGGACCCTGCCGCTGCAGGGCGATTTCCGCATGCCGCTGCACAAACTGCGGTTCTCGCGCCCGCCGGCGTAGCCGCCGAACCATGGGCACCTACATCCTGCGCCGCCTGCTGCTCGCCATCCCGGTGCTGTGGGGCATCGCCACCGTCGTCTTCTTCCTCGTCTTCGCCACCCCGGGCGATCCCGCCGACATGCTCATGGGCCAGCACGGCGACGACGAGGTCAAAGCCGCCATCCACGCCAAGTACCACCTCGACAAGCCGATCCTCGTCCAGTACGGCTACTTCATGGGCCGGCTCGCCCAGTTCGACCTCGGCCGCTCCTACGCGCAGAAGCGCAAGGTCACCGACATCCTCCTCGAGCACGCCGGTGCCACGGTCCTGCTCGCCGTCGCGTCCGTGGCCATCGCCGTCGTGCTCGGCATGGGGCTTGGATGCCTGGCCGCCTACCGCCAGGGCTCGTGGATTGACGGCGCCGTCATGGCCGTCTCCGTCCTCGGGATCTCCACGCCCGTGTTCTGGCTCGGCCTCATGGCCATCCTGCTCTTCTGCAGCATACTCAGGCTCCTGCCATTCCCCGATCCGGAATACGTCACCCCCAAGTACCTGCTCCTGCCCGCGCTCACCCTCTCGGCGCTGCTCGTCGGCTACATCGCGCGCATGACGCGCTCGAGCCTCCTCGAGGTCATCCGCCAGGACTACGTCCGCACCGCGCGCGCCAAGGGCCTCTCGCGGCCCACCGTCTTCTTCAAGCACGGGCTGCGCAACGCCCTCATCCCCGTCGTCACCATCATCGGCCTCAACCTCGCCTCGCTCATGGGTGGCGCCATCGCCACCGAAACCGTCTTCGCCTGGCCCGGCATCGGCCGCGCCATGTTCCAGGCCGTGCTCGAACGCGACGTCCCCCTCATCGAGGGCGGCGTCATCATGCTCGCCCTCGTTTTCGTCATCGCCAACATCATCGTGGACGTCAGCTACGCCTTCCTCGACCCCCGCATCCGCCTGAAATAGCCCCCACCGGCCGCGCCCATTCTCCTCGAGTTCTTTGACCCCGCATCCGCC
>CAZJXV010000421.1:0-2722 GCA_964550015.1 uncultured Verrucomicrobiota bacterium | reverse complement strand
CAAGAGCGGGGCTGACGCTTCTGTCGGTGGGGCGCGTCTCCGAGGAGAAAAACCTGCGCTTCCTGCTCGACGTGTACCGGCGGCTCGCGCCCAAGCTCAAAGGCCTGCGCCTCGTGATCGTCGGCGATGGGCCGTTCCGGGCCGAGCTCGAGCGCGAGGCCGAAGGGCTTGCGGGCGTGCGGTTCACCGGCGCGCTCTACCGCGAGGCGCTCGCGCGCGCCTACGCCTCGGCCGACGTGCTCGTGTTCCCCGCGCGGCACGAGACGTTCGGCAACGTCGTGCTCGAGGCGCAGGCCTCGGGCGTGCCGGCCGTCGTGGCAAACACGGGTGGACCGAAGGAGATCATCGTGCCGGGCACCACCGGGTTCGTCTGCAACCCCGACTTCCCGGGCGAGTTCGAGGCGGCCATCGAGCGGCTCTACTCCGACCGCGATCTGCTCGACAAAATGCGAACGGCCTCGCGCGAGAACGCCGTGACGCGCTTTCACGCCGACACCATCGTGGAGAACTTCTTCCGGTCCATCGTGGACACGAGGGCCGTCTCTCTCGCTGCGCCCGTCATCTCCCGCCTCTCCGCCGCCTCGTAGCAGGAGGATTTCTCGCAGAGACGCAGAGCACGCAGAAAGAAACCCGATTCTTTGAGTTCTCGCTCTGCGTCCTCTGCGTCTCTGCGAGAGATTTCTTTGCCAAGCTTGCCGCCGTGTGCCCCCCGTGCTATCATTTTGAGTAAAGAGGCATATAGGGTGTGAGGTCGCCGCATGAAACGGGTCAGCCCATACAAGCTCGTGCTCGAGCGCGAGGGCGACATGAAGGTCGAAGCCGAGGCCTACGTCGCCGAGGGCACGCACGTCGAGACCGACGCGCTCGACCAGCTTCGGAACGCTGCACGGCTGCCCTCGGTGGTCAAAGCGGTGGCCATGCCCGACATCCACGTCGGCTACGGCGTGCCGATCGGCGCCGTCGTGGCGGCGACCGACATCGTCAGCCCCGCGGCCGTCGGCTACGACATCAACTGCGGCATGCGGATCGTCACCACGCCGCTCGAGCACGGCGACGTGGACCCCGTGAAGATGGCCGAGACCATCCGACGCGACATCCCCCTCGGCGAGGGCAAGACGAACGTCAAGATGCACGAGGACGACTTCCGCCTCGTGCTCGAATACGGCGTCGAGGCCCTCAAGGACGTCACGCACAAGACCGGCCGCGTGTGGGACGTGCGCGACGAGGCCGAGGAGGCCGAGGACATCGAGCGCATCCAGGAACGCGGCTCGCTCCTGGGGGATTCCGTCCACGTCTCGCACCGCGCCATCGAGCGCGGCCTCGGCCAGCTCGCCACCCTCGGCGGCGGCAACCACTTCATAGAGATACAGGTCGTCGAGAGCGTCTTCGACGAGAAGATCGCCGCCGCCTTTGGCCTGCGCAAGAACCAGATCGTGGTGATGATCCACACGGGCTCGCGCGGCTTCGGCCACCAGGTGGCGGGCGACTACATGAAGCTGGCAAAGTCGCTCACGCTCGACCGGGCGCCCAACCGCGACCTATGTTTCATTGACGCGGGCACGCCCGAGGCCGAGCACTACATGGGCGCGATGAACTGCGCCGCCAACTTCGGCTTCGCCAACCGCCAGCTCATGACCGTGCTCGTGCGGCACAACCTCAAAAGACTCTACGGCGAGCGGATGAGCCTGCCCATCGTCTATGACGTCCCGCACAACATCGTCAAGGCCGAGGACCACGACGGTAAAATGCTCTGGGTGCACCGCAAGGGCGCCACGCGCGCGTTCCCGGCCTCCCGGATGCAGGGCTCACGCTACGCCGAGACCGGCCAGCCCGTCCTCATCCCCGGCTCGATGGGCACGGCGAGCTACGTGCTCGTCGGCACCGAGGAATCATCCGTCACGCTGCACAGCGTCAACCACGGCGCGGGCCGCGTGATGAGCCGAACCGCGGCGGCGGGCAAGTACGGCCGCAAGGGCAAGGTGTTCCGCGAAGCGGCCATCAGCGACCGCGACTTCGAGCACGCCATGCGCGGCATCCACCTCATCTGCGAGGACAAGCGCGCGATCAAGGAGGAGGCGCCCCAGGCGTACAAGAACATTGACGAGGTCATCCGCACCGTGGCCGACGCGGGCCTCGCCCGCATCGTCGCCCGCATGAAGCCGCTCGCGGTCCTCAAGGGCTAGCGTTTGCCTGTAGAACTTCGCATTAGACTGATCCGGCGGCGGGCGCAGGGGCACCCGCCCTACATTCATGAGAGCCACCAGAAGCGGCAGGGCTGTAGGGCGGGTCGCCCTCGGCCCGCCGAAGCGCCGGAGGCGCGATAGAACCGTAATGAGAACTACCGCAAGCAAGCACTAGAAGAGCAATCCACCACCGATCTTCACAGATCGGCACTGATCCGGTCCGACGGCCTGCCGCCGTCGGAGACGGGAGGTGGGACCGATGTCGAAGCACTGGGCTTTCTTGCTGATTGCCGTGCTCGCGTGCGTGTCGTGCCTTGGATACGCGGCGGAAGGCGGCTCGGGCCGGATCGAGGTCGAGGTTGTCTACAAGGACACCGGCGAGCCGGTGGAGGGGGTGTTGATAGAACTGCGACATCAAGGGACGCCGCCTCGCATTGTACCGGAGCCCGGGCCCTATTCATCGAAAGAGGGCCAGCATACCTTTGACAACGTTCGGTTCGGCCCGTACGACGTAGGGATCCGCAACGCTATCTATCTCA
>CAZJXV010000420.1:0-2729 GCA_964550015.1 uncultured Verrucomicrobiota bacterium | reverse complement strand
GCTGCGACGGAGACGACCTAGACCCTAGACCGTTCAAGACGTGGTGCCCGAAGCTGATCGCCAGCATCGGCAAGCTCCCAGATACGCTGCAGGACCGCAGCGTCACGGTCACGCTACATCGGAAGCTCGACGCGGGGGCCGTGGAACGTTTCACGCCAGTAAGCCCGCTTACGTTGTTTGAGGGCGAGGCAGTCGCTTCGTTTGATGGTCGATGCTTAGAGAGGCGCTGCCTCGCCCGGGCCGATGATGAGTGCCGTCGTGCTCGCGACGTTCAAGACGCGGCCTGGACGCTTCGGAGCGATGGGACGGCCGGAGCGACGGCCGGTCTTGATCGCCGCTGCGCTCGTCGGCATTGGGGAGAAGCGGCCGGGGCGGAGGAAGCTCCGCTGGGCCGAACTGAGGAAGGTCCCCGAAGGAAGAGGCGGCTTGAGGCCCCGAGTTCCCGTTCCCATTCCCACGCGCTGTAGAGCGATCGGGAACGGGAACTGGGAACGGCAGGCCGATCAGGGCGTGGAGAGCCTGTAGCCGTCGGCGGTTTTGACGACGCGTCCAGCGGCGGCGAGCAGGCCGATGCGCTCGTGGAGGGTGGCGGCGCGGACCCGGCATTTGGCGCGCAGGTCGGCGAACGGCAGCGGCTCTCGTGCTTCGGCAAGGACCGTTGTGATGCGCTCATCAAGCGATGGCGCCGTGGTGGCGTTGGGTGTGGTGCGTTCGACAACTTCCAGAGCGAGAGCCAAGCCTTGCTGCGCCAGCTCGATCGTGATGGGTCGTGGCGAGGCGGCGGCGCGCTGCTCGACGGTCAATGTCAGTTCGTCGCCGTCGCGGCGCAGATAGAGGTTGCTATCGCCCCAGGCGTGGAACTCGGAGGAGCCGCGGAGCGCCTGACCGGCGCGGACGCCGCCGGCACCCTTCTTGGCGTGGTGGACGACGAGCACGGCGACACCAAAGCGACGCTGCAGCTCGCGCAGGTAGGCGAGCAGCGGCGCGACCTCGCCGCTGGCGTTCTCGTCAATGCGGTGCAGCCGCACGAAGGGATCGAGGATGAGCAGACGTGGCCGCATTCGCTCAATGGTCTCGGCGAGGTTGCGCCGGTCGGTATCGAGGTCGAGGCGCAGCACTGGCACGGTGATCACTTGGATGTCGAGATCGGTGAGCGCAACACCGGCCGCAGCTGCGATGCCTTCGAGGCGGCGGCGCACGATGTGTAGCGCATCCTCGGCGGCATAGAGCAGCACACGTCCAGCCTTGGGCACGACGAAGCGGCGCAGGCAGGGCGTGCCCGAGGCGACCGCGACGGCAAGGTCGAGGGCGAGGAACGACTTGCAGCACTTGGGCTCACCGCCGACGATGCCGACGGCCTGCTCCGACCACAGCCCGGTGACCAGCCAGCGATGCTCCTCGCTGCGCTCGGCGAGACGATAGGCGGGCTCGACGGGAAGCAGGCTCATGTGCGGCTTGCGGCCCGTTGCCGGGCCGACCTCGTCTCTGACTGCGGCGGAGCGGCGCACATCTCCAGGAACAGCTTCTCGTCGATATGGCGGGCCTCGCGTTGCGCGGCGACATCGAGCAGCTCGCCGGCAATGTTCATCAGCGCGCGTGGGTTGCCTTGCGCGTGATCGGCGAGGGTGGCGATCAGCTCGGGCGTCATCAGCTTGACGGCGCCGGCCTTCTGCAGGGCGTGCACGAGCAGCTCGGACAGCTCGTCGGGCGTTGCCCGTTCGAGCGCGAGTCGGACGCGCATGCGGCTGTTGAGCGGCGAGAGCTCGTCGGTGCGCAGGCGTTCCAGCAACCTGCCATCGCCAGCGAGCACGACGGTGAGGAGGATGTGGCTGTCGAGGCGGGCAGACGACAGCAGCCGCAGCTCGGCTAGGACTGCGGGCTTCATCTCCTGCGCCTCGTCGACGATCAGCACCGGGCGCGACAGCGCGGCATCGATGTGCGCCTGCCAGCGGTCGCGCAGAACCTTGCCGCCGGCCCAGCGGTTGTGGGGCGTAAGCTCGACGCCGAACAGATCACCCATCTCGCGATAGAAGTCGGAGAGGCCCGACTGCGGCCGGCTGACGATGCCGACCTTGACGTCGCGCTTGCCCTCCAGCCGGTCGGCGAGGATGCGCAAGGTGACGGACTTGCCGGTGCCCGGTGCGCCGGTGAGGAGAGCGAAGCCGCCCTCGCCGACGAGCTGCTCGGCGCGCCAGCAGAACGACTCGATGCGGCGACTGGCGTGCAGCGCCTCGACCGGCACGTCGGGGGCGAAGGGGTTCCACTTGAGGCCGTAGAGGGCCAGCATCTTCTTGTTCATGAGGCGTCTCCTTGGTCCTCGTCTTTCGGCAGATAGGCGGGCGGCAGGCCGATGCTCGACTGCGCGTCGAGCAGGCGTTGCAGCAGTGGCGGAATGGGTGACGCGGGTGCGTCAGGCGCCGACGAAGCCGGGCCCGGCGCCAGCGATCGCCTGAGGCCGCTGGCGTTCTGCGTCTTGTCCTGCGGATAGAGGCGCGCCAACACAATGCCGGTGCGCTCGTCGACGAGATGGACGGTGCTGAGGTCCCACTGGGCGTAGCGGACCTCGATGCGGGCGAGATGCCGGTAGCGGCTGGGCACCTCGAAGCGGCGCCCCTCGATCACGATGCTGCCGTCGCTCTTCTTCTGCGTACGATGCGTGCTGCGCGTGAAGGCCAGCCGCAGCGCATCGCTGCCGGGACATGGGCGGGCAACAGATGGCCCTTCGAGGA
>CAZJXV010000419.1:0-2730 GCA_964550015.1 uncultured Verrucomicrobiota bacterium | reverse complement strand
ACGAGTCGTACGGCAACGCCGAGATGCTGGCGAACCACGGCGTGCACGGCACCCACGACCTGTGCAACGTGCTGGTGCGCGCGGGCGTGCCGTTCGAGTACGTGACGGGGCACGTGGACGATGCGGAGGCGGTCGGCGAGCTGGGCGACTTTTTCCGGGCGGCGTACGCGGCCGGGCGGCTGCGTCAGGCACGGCTGGGACTTTTGGGGTATCCGTTCCCGGGGATGGGCGACTTCGGGCTCGATACGACGCACATGGCGACGAGCCTGGGGTGCGCGTGGACGGCGCTGTCGGTGGCGGAATACGTGACACGCTGCGCCGAGGCGGACGCGGCGCAGGTCAAAAAACTGGTGGGGGAATACCAAAGCGCATACGAGATCGCGCCGGGCATCACGACGGACGAGCTCGCCGAGGCGGCGCGGGCGGAGGTGGCGCTGCGCGGGATGGTCGAGGACAACCGGCTCGACGCGGTGACGTACGAGTTTCTGGCGTTCGGCGAAGACGAACGGGTGGAGACGCTGCCGTTTGTGGGGATGAGCCGGCTGCTGGGCGAGGGGATCGGCTTCGGCGGCGAGGGCGACCTGATTTCGTCGGCGGGGACGGTGCTGCTCAGCTGGCTGAATCCGCCGGCGAGCTTCAGCGAGATTTTTACGATTGATTTCGCGGGCGGGGCGCTGTTCGTGAGCCACATGGGCGAGGCGAACGTGGCGATGAACCGACGCGACCGGAAGCCGCCACTGGTCAAGCGCCCGACGTCGCTAGTGCCGATTCGCGGGAGCCAGTTGGCGCTCGCGGTGAGCTTCGATCCGGGCGAGGCGACGCTCGTGGCGCTGACGCTGACGGCGGGGCAGCGGTGGCGGCTCATTGCGGCGCCGATGACGATCGAGGACTTCGGGCCGCTCGAGGCGCTCGCGGTGCCGCACTCGAAGATCAAGCCGAAAGGTGACGTGCGCGAGTTTCTGACGGGCTACGCGAAGGCCGGCGGGCCACACCACTTGGCGCTGTGCTTCGGCGACGCGCGACGGCGACTGCGGATGCTCGCGGCGATCCTCGGCGCGGACTTTTGCGAACTTTAGGGCGATGCTGCTGGGACTGGATCTAGGGACGACGAACGTCAAGGCGATCCTCGTCGAGAACGACGGGCGGATCGTCGGGCGCGGCTCGGCGCCCGTGAAGCTGTTTCACGTGGAGGACGGCGGCGTCGAGCAAGACATCGAGGCAATCTACTCGGCGGCGCTGGCGGCGATCGGCTCGGCAGGCTCGTCGGCGGAGCGCTCGGGCGTTGAGGCTGTGGGGATTTCGTCGCAAGGCGGGGCGCTGCAGATGCTCGACGGCGACGGGCGGCCGCTGGGGCGGGTGATCAGTTGGCTCGACTCGCGCGGCCGGCCCTACGACGAGCGAATCGCCCAAGAGATTGGCCACGAGACGTTCCCGCGTCTCACGGGTCACCCACGCGGGGCGATGGCGTTCGGGCAGTTGGCGCGACTGCGCGACGAGCACCCGGATTTTTTAACGAAAGCGAACGGCGTCGGCCTTGTGGGCGACGTGATTGTCTCACAGCTCTGCGGGCGGCGGGCGCACGACGCGACGTCGCTCTCGTGCGCGACGCTCTATAATCCTTCCACGGGCTCGGTCGTCCAGGAATTGCTGGATCGGCTGGGCGTCAACGAAGAGCAGCTTCCGGACCTTATTTCGCCGCGCGATGCGGCGGGCGGTTTGCTCAACGAGGTGGCGCGTGAAACGTCGCTGCCGGCGGGGATTCCCGTGGCGGCGGCGGTGCACGATCAGTACGCGGCGGCGCTGGGCGTCGGCGCGGTGGCCGCAGGCGACGTGATGTTCGGCGCGGGCACGGCGTGGGTGCTGCTCGCGGTTTCGGATCAGCTCATGTCGCCTGTGGCGGGTGCAGGGTTTGTCTGCCGGCACGTGGTCGAGGGCGTCTACGGGCAGATTCTATCCATGGCAAACGGGGGCTCGGCGATCACGTGGGCGCTGGATCTGATGGGCCTGAGCCGCGGCGGCGGCGGGGACGTGGATACGATGTTCGAACCGGTTCCGGCGGGGAGCGAGGGGCTTCGGTTCCGGCCGCTGCTGCTGCCGGTCGGCGGCGCGGGCCTTGCGCCGGGAACGGCGGGGCGGTTGACCGGGCTGCGGCTCTCGCACGGGCGGATGCACGTGCTGCGGGCGGTCGTCGAGGGGCTGGCGATGGAGCTGGCGCGCTACCTGCGGCTGCTGACTGACGCGGGGGTGCCGGTGGAGCGGCTGGTGATGTGCGGCGGGGCGGCCGCGGGGCGGCTGACGCCGCAAATCATCGCGGACACGACGGGGCTGCCGGTGGCGTGCGCGACGGAAAGCGATACGGGCGCGCTGGGCGCAGCGATGATCGCGCGGGGGCTGGTGGAGCCGAAGGAGTCGCTGGTGAGCTTGTCGGCGGCGATGGCGCCGCCGTTCCGGCCGGTGGAGCCGGGGCCGGAGGCCGGTCTGTACCAAGATATGCTGGCTGAATACCTCGCGTCCTTGCCGCCGGCGGGCGAAGGGGACGCTTGATGGATTCTTCCGATGATGGCGACGGTGCGGCTGCTCATCACTCCCGAATGGATTGCGTGTAAGAAAAACCTCCGCATAAGGAAAGCGACGACATGACAAGCGCATCATTGAACGACCAGTACGAGCAGATCGACCTCCCGTTCTATCGGGAGCACGTGGCGCCGGTGCTGCCCGACGAGGTGCTGG
>CAZJXV010000418.1:0-2773 GCA_964550015.1 uncultured Verrucomicrobiota bacterium | reverse complement strand
AGAACGACACAGTCATCCCGCCAAGACGTACTGCATGGCCGATGCCCGGCTTTCTTTTTCGCGGAGTCAATACCAGCAGGGGTCAGCTAACCCCTTCGGATATTACGCGCACTTGGCACTCCCGCGACGAGTTCAGCCGGGGCTGGAAGGTGAGCTTGCCTTCAGGCGGCGCCGAAAAGATGACGGGCGCTCTTCCCCTCAACGAGTCGTCGGAACACGAAGCATGGCGTGGTCAGCCATTGGACCCGCGAGCCACCTACATAGACTGGCAGGTATGGGTGTTTTCCCAGAACGGTCGCCTAGCTTACCAGAGGAGCTACTCCAAATAAGACAACGTACTTAACAAATATCAGGTTTCCACTCCTCTTGAGGTCATTGACCTGGCAACTTGAATAAACAAACCACTTTCGAGGGTGAACAATGAAACTGCTTATCGCTGCCATTGGAATAGCCTGCGTAACGACTCTCGTTGCGGGCAACGCGTCCGCGCTCGTCAGCTACGACGAGGGCCGGCGCACCATCCTCGGCATCACCCTCCTGCAGGATGTAAAGGAACCCGACCGCTACTACTACATCCCCCCCTACCCCGCCGTGTCGCGCAACGCCAACGGCGACCTCGAGTTCCTCTGCCTTGGCTTCATCGACGCCAAGAGCAACATGAGCGGCGGCATCCTCCACTTCCTGTGCGAGTTCAAGCTGCCCGACGAGGCGGTCAAAGAGCTGCAAAAAGCCCTCGAAGAGGAGGTGCCCGGCGCCGAACTCGCCGGCGTCGTGCCGCTCATGGAACCCAAGGGCGAGGACGCCGTCTCGTTCGAGATCGTCTCCGCCGTCCTCTCCGACACCGCCGAGGGCGGCTTCACCCGCAAGCTCATCAGCTCCGGCCACGCGCCGCTTACCCCGGGCAGCAAAGCCGCCGTCGCCGCCGTGCTCAACCCCCAGGGCGCCACCCTGCTGTGGAACACCCTCCAGGAGCCCGTCTCGGACATCTCCGTGAGCATCCACGCCTACTACGAGGCCGCCGTCGCCGCCTACAACGCCCGGATCCAGGCCGACGTCAGCACCGTCTACACCCACTTCAGCTCCGTCCTCAACGTCCAGAAAGGCTACAAGCGGCGCCAACTCCAGCGGGTCACCGACGAGATGGTCCGCAAGGCCATCATCAAAATCGAGGTGACCGAGCGCGCCGGCCTCGATATCGACTCCAAGTCCATGGACAACATCACCAACCTCATCACCTCCAAGCTCGTCGAGCTTATGTTCGACGCCGAAACCGGCCTCTCCAAGCTGCCGAAGAAGGAGGTCGCCGTCGAGCACGGCCAGATCCCCGGCCGCCAGAAAGCAAGCTGGTTCACGCGCACCTTCCTCGGCGGCAGCGGCGACCAGCAGTACATCAGCGACAACCAGTACGTCATGAAGAGACGCGAGGACATCCAGACCAACACCTTCTTCATAGACCTGACGAAACGCTCCACCGTCCGCGTCCCCGTCCACACCGCCGGCAACATGGGCGGCATCTTCGCGTCGTTCAAAGACGACCAGAAGGTCTTCCGCGTCGTCAACCTCGACGACCCCTCCTTCGAAATGCGCGAAGTCTATTTCATGGTGGACAACGAGTACATCGCCGCCTTTCAGGACACGATCAACTTCGTCGCCGTCTCCTTCCGCAAGAAGTACCCGGAATCCCACGACGTCACCGAGCAGCTCATGTTCACGTCAAAAGACATCATCGAGGGCCACACCTCCAAGCCCACGCGCTACCCGCGCCTCGGTATCACCGACAGCTCGTGGCTCGATTACGAGTACCGCGTCAACTGGAGCGTGCGCGACCGCCCGACCGTGACCATCCCCAAGGGCAAGGACCAGTGGCTCAGCGCCAAAGACAGCACCATCGCCCTGATACCGCCGTTCACCAAGCTCACCGTCGGCGTCGAGGTGGACGGCACCCCCGAAGAGTTCGAAAGCAACGGCGTCCACAGCGCGCGCGTCGAAATGCGCTGGCCCCTCGTCGGCAAGACCCGCCGGGCCACCCGCGCCGTCATGCGCTACAACGACCCGGAGCCGCGCAAGGAGTTCATCATCTACTACGACCGCGACGCCTCGCCCGAGTACAAGGTGACCTGGTACGAACGAGGCGGCACCGGGAGAATAATCGGGCAACGGCAGCTGATCCAGGCCGGCACCAACGAGTACGAGATCTTCCTGGCGCTGCCCACGTTCAGGGAGAACACCGACGAAGGAGGAGACTGACCCATGCGCGCGCGCAACGTCACGGCCGTCCTCGCAGCCCTCTCGACGCTCGCCGTCGCCGCCCTGCTCGCCTCGCTCGCGCCGGCGCAAGAGGTCCTCCTCGACGGCTACCGCCGCGTCAACAACCTCATGCTGTTCCCGGCCCTGCACGAGCCGAACGTCTGGTACTACCTGCCCAACCGGCCCGCCGTCGCCACCGGCAAGAACGGCAAGCCCGAGTTCAGCTTCCTGCGCTACGCCTACACCACCGACGAGGACCGGACCGACAGTGCCGGCGGCATCCAGGAAGCCGCCGGCGGCGGGATCCTCCACTTCCTCGTCACCTACGAAGTGCCCACCGACGACATCGCCGACGCCCAGGCCAAGCTCCAGGAAGAGGTCGAGGAAGCCAAGATCGCCGGCCCCATCATCTTCAAGTCCGGCACCTTCGCCCTCGTCACCTCGATCACCGACGAGGAAGGCCGCTTCTCACGCCGCGTCTGCGGCCTCGGCAAGGCGCCCCTCATCGAGGGCAACCGCGCCGCCG
>CAZJXV010000417.1:0-2784 GCA_964550015.1 uncultured Verrucomicrobiota bacterium | reverse complement strand
CATCAGCTTCTCGGGCACCATCCGCTACTACAAGGCCGCCTTCATGGCACGCGCGGCGAGGCAACTCTCGCTCGTCTACGCCCTGACCGGCGATTGGCGCTACGCCGCCAAAGCGGTCAAGATTCTCGATCGCATGGCGCGCTGCTATCCCAAATGGCTGTACCACGATTACTGGGACGGCGTCGCCGACTGCGACCCGCTCTACGCCGCCTGGCACGACGGGAACCTGAAGCTCGAGTGGAAGCGGCATCTCTGCACGGACCAGTACAACAACGACACCGCGCAGCGCGCCGCGATGGTGCAGACCTACTGGGGCGCCGGGCGCTACTACCCGAGCACGGGCGGGATGGGGGGCCTGTCACCACTCATCCTGGCGTATGATCTGGTCTCCGACGCGAAGCACGCGGACGGCAAGCCGCTGTGGACCGACGAGATGCGCCGGCGTGTCGAGCGCGATCTGATCCTGGAGTGGGTCCTCGAAGGCGAGCCGTTCCTGACCCACGGCACGGGCAAGGAATCCAACAAGGCGCCCCGGATCTACCAGTGCCAGGCGGCAATCGCCAAGGCTCTCGGCGTTGCGGAACTGGCCGATGCCGCGCTCCGCGGCTACGAGGTCATTCGCGACAAGGCCTTCCTGTTCGACGGCTTCTCCCACGAGTCGCCCGGCTATAACAATATGTTCCTGCGGAACGCACTCACGGTCCCGGACATCCTCGACGGGTTCACGTGGCCCGAGAGCTACGAGAAGCGGCAGGGCACGGTCAGCCTCTTCGAGACGGACCGCACGCTGCGCGCCATGATGCGCGGGGTGCTGGACCAGCTTCGACCCGACGGCCGCTACGCCCCGCTCGGAGATACCGTGATCACGGCCCGCCACGGCGCCTACGTCGTGGAGATCGGGCTGAGGCGCTTCCCGGAATACTATCGAGGCAAGATGCCGGGCCTCTACGCGGACAACCAGCCGACCGAGTACGCGGTCTTCAATCTCGAACCCGGCGACATGACGCTCGACTCGGGGCTTGATCCACCGGAAATCTTCTACCCTGGATGGATGACGGCATTCCTGCGCCACGGCACCGGCCCTGAAGCCACCGTGCTCGCGCTGTCCGCGAACCCGCCAGGCAATCATCGCCACTGGGACAACCTCTCCATCTTCTACGCCGACCGCGGCCAGGCCATCCTCGGCGATCACGGCTACCTCTGCGACATGCCGCAGCTCGAGTGGATCAAGTCAACGTTCAGCCACAATCTGGTCGTCGTGGACGACAAGAAGCAGAGCATGTCCCCACGGCATCCGAAGCTTCACATGATGTGCACCACGCCGATCGCCTCGGCCGTCGAGTGCTCCAGCACCGCGTATCCAATCTGCCGCGAATACCGCCGGCTCGTGGTCATGGTCAAGGGCCCGCGCGCAGAAACGTTCCTCGTGGACATCTTCCGCGTCAAGGGCGGCGCCAAGCACGCGTTCCGCGTCTTCAGCGAGATCGGCGCGTCGGACGCCGAGGGCAACGCGATCCTATTTGCCGGCGTAGACATGCCACCCGAGAAGCCCCTGCCCGATTTCGGCGGCAGCCTGGCGCGCGAGCACATCTACGGCCTGCGCGACGTCCGCGCCGCCGACGCGCCCCGCCCCGGCTGGCAGGCGATCTGGAAGCAGAACGACCGGTCCTACCGTCTGTGGATGCTCAGCGCTGTTGACCGCATCGAAGCGTCCAACGGGCCCGGCCAAATGCAGTACTTCGGCCAACTGGGCCGGCGCGTGCGCTATCTCGACGGGGTGAAAGAAGGCCGGAACGGGGTCAGCACGTTCGTTGCCATTCACGAGCCGAGCGCCGCGGAGAGCTCGCTGCCCGTCGCCACCGCGACCTTGCTCCGGGTGTCCGAGCAGGCCGGCGACTCGGCCGTGGCGCTCAAGGTGGAATCGAGCTGGGGCACGTACCTCGTGCTCAGCGAGTTCGACGAGGAGACCGAGATCGAGGGCACCACCTTCAAGGGCAAGTTCGGACTCGTCAAGATCGAGCCCGACGGCACGCTCCACCTTGTCGGTTGCAGCGCGGAGACGCTCAAGCACAGCGACCTCGGTTTCACGGCTCAAACGCCGCGCTGGAATGGGGCCGTCACGAACTACACCGACTCGGTGCTTACGACCGACACGCCAATGCCGCGAGACCTGCCGCCGGTCCCGCAGGGCTGCCGGAACTACGTGCTCCTGGATTGGGGCGAACGTGTCACCGGCTACGCTGTTGAATCGCTCGAGCGCAACCGCATCACCGTCCGCCGTTTCCCCCTGAACCACCCGACGCGGTTCGACCTGCCCGTCCTGCGAGTGTTGCCGGAATGAGGCCAAGAAGAATCTATTCCCCGCATCCTCGCGCTCGCGAGCGGCCTCGTCCTGTGGTCGGAGACTGAAATCGCCTGCTACAGCGCACGCCGTCTCTTGCGCAGGAGCAATACGAGCCCCAGGCAGGCAACCACCAGCGTTGCCGGCTCGGGAATAGAATGCGCGAACACAAACGGGTTGCCGATGAAGTTGTGGCCGAAGAGATGGGTCTCGGGATCAACCGCGGTGCCGTAACGGACATAGCATCCGTTGCCGTCCTCGAGAAACATCTGCGTGTCGAACCAGGCCTCGACCAGAGGTTGCCCCTCGGCAAGCGCGCTGTAGAGCCTCGGCTTGGACGCCTCGTCAATGCCGTAGCTCCAGCTTGTTCCCGCGGCGGCCTGCCCTATGCCCGGGCCGAAGACGTAGGCCTTGGTCATAGACTGTTCCTCGCCCGTATTGAA
>CAZJXV010000416.1:0-2791 GCA_964550015.1 uncultured Verrucomicrobiota bacterium | reverse complement strand
CGGAACGAGTTCTCCTCGCTGCCGAGCTCCATCGGGAGCGCGCCCATGAGCTTTGCACCCTGGATGTTCTTGGCGAGCTTCTCGCCGAGCTCCTTTTCCTGCTCGGCCGTCAGGCCGTACTCGCACAGGAAGTGCAGGATGCCGCCGCTGACGCCGCCTTCCTCCTCGCTCTTCTCGGTGGTGAACTTGATGAAGAGGAACTGGGGCCGGCCCTTGGCGTCCCTGGCCACGTGGGGCGGGGGCGGCAGGTAGTAGTAATGCTTGGCGGGGATCTGGGCGACCCTCGCCCACAGGAACACGCCCTTGTTGTGGTTGCGGAGCTGCTTGATGCCGACCGGCGTGCGCGCGAGCCGCGCCACCGGCGCCGTGGACTTGGCCGCCTGCGTCTCGCCCTTCTTGACCGTGTCGAAGGGTTCGCGCTTGGCCTGGAACTGCAGGATCTTCTGCTTGGGCCAGTTGACGCGCTTGGGCAGCGCGCTGCGCGGCGGGGGCTTGGGCATGCCCTTGTCGTCGAGGATGAGGTTGACGATCGTGCCGTCGTCGAGGGTGATCGTCGTCGTTTCGTGGTAGAGCGGCCGCGCCTCGGCGCGCGGCGCGGCGAGCGCCATGGCCGCAGCTACCGCCACGACGAGCCAGAGTTTCATCGTCCGTTCCATGATTGCTGTCTCCTTGTTTCTAAAAGCCTAGGATTGCTGCATTCGGGTTCTCTGTTGCCAGTCACGGTGAACCTCCTTTGCGGAAGTTGCTGCGTAAAACATGTAGAAGCCCATGATGGCCAACCACATGAGCGATCTGCTGTCGAATGCTTGATCTCGCTGAAAAGACAGCCACCATGTGTACCTTGCCAAGGGGAATAGTGCGGCTGATCCAAGCATAGTCGGCAAACCCATACCGTGGGGTGTGGGCGTTGCGGCCGCCTTGGGACCAGTGACCATCGAATGGATTTTCCCGAACAGGAACACCCATGCCGGAACAAGGGCAACAGCAGACACACCAAACCATACGTCAACGGTGTCCTCGGTCAAGGTGAGGAGGAGCCCTGCAACCACAAGGGGCAGGACAACGCGGCCGGCGACACGAGAGAGAAGGACTCCCCACGACAACTCGTGCGCCCGTGAAGATTGATCACCAGCCGGCGCCTCTGTTGGTTGTTTACTTGTCCGCCGTCGAAAAAGGAGTTCGTCGCCGAACAGAATAGCCAGGTGCGAGAAGCCTACCACAACGACGAGAAGGCACACGTACGCGAGCACCATGTTGGTTGAAACCCGGTGGCCATCGAAGGCGTGCGACCACAGGTGCCGACCGATTGCGATAGCGGTTACTACAGCCGCAACGGCGGCAATGTCCAGCCAGTGGCGATACTCCCTGGTTTGGATATGAATGCGCCTTGTGATCAGGAGAGTCCACGTGCCAATAAGGAGGATCCCACCAAGCGCAAAGAAGAAATCGGCCTGATCGTCGCTCTTGAGCAGGAAAGCGACAACGGCCAAGAGGGAAAATGCGGTGATAGCCCACGGGAGAATCTTAAGCCAAAACCTGGCGTTTCTGCTTCGGTCGGTCATTGCCATAACCCAGCTTCACTGTCTGTGGTCAGGACCTTACTCGCTTTCGTCCGGTTGTTCCGGGAGTTCGTCGACGTAGATGACTTCCGCGCTTTCGGTGGCGTCTTTGAGCTCGAGCTTTTTGCCGCCGCGCAGGACCCAGGTGAGGTCGTAGGTGTAGTCGAAGTTGCCGACCTCGGCGATGTAGGTGAACGTTTGCGGAAAGGCGCCCGCGCGGGTGCGGATGGTGAGTTTTTTCTGCTTGGGCTCGCCGAAGATGGTGTATCGGAAGTCGAGCTTGGCGTAGCGGACGCCCTCGTCGGCGAGGATGTCGGGGTCGCCCTCGATGGAGATGATGCGGTTGACCGCGGTGGGGGCGACGGCGAGCACGGAGGTGGCCTCGTCGGTCCAGCCGCTTTCGGAGCGGAGGTTGCCGCGGTAATGCCAGACGGTCTTGTACTGGTAGCGGAGCCAGTCCTCCATGCTCTTGTCGTCTTTCCAGGGGTACACGCTGCGGTAGCTGTTTCTGTTTTCGTTGAACTTGACGGCGTCGAGGACGATCTCGTCCACGGAGAGGGCGCCGCCGGCGTGTTTCTTGCGCAGGGTGACGGAGACGTAGTTGATGTAGTCCTTGAAGTCGGCGGCGGTGGCGCCGTCGATGGTGACGTAGATTTCGCGCTGCTTGTAGAGGGGGTCGTCGAGGCTGGTGGTGCGGAAGAGGGCGGGGTCGTTGCCGTAGCGTTTGTAGAGGTCGCCGACGTTGGCGGCCATGACGGTGGTCATGACCTCGGACGAGTAGTGGTTGAGGTTCATGACGAGGTGGCCGGTGCGGTGGAGCTTGTTGAGCTTGTAGGAGGCGTGCGCCTGGACGAGCTTGAGCTTCTGCAGGGTGCCGGAGCCCTTGCCGGTGGCGGCGCCGACGAGGGCCTCGAGGAAGCCGGGCTCCTCGGCGGGCTTGGGCGGGGTGGGGGGCTGCTTTTCGAACATCACGTCGAGCAGCTTGGCGTTGGCCTTGGCGAGAATGGCGTCCATGGTGCCGTGCTCGCCTCGGGTGGTGATCCGGATGGCGCCGGTTTCGTGCAGTTTGTCGATGCCCATCTCGACGTCGGCGCCGAGCCAGAGGACCTTGGCGCCGACGTCGAAGGCCTTTTCCTCGTGGACCTTTTCCCAGTCCACGCGCATCTCGGCCTCGTAGGGCTGGCGGTAGGCGTAGACCTCCATGGTGAAGACGATGGAGATGTCGGGCGTGT
>CAZJXV010000415.1:0-2797 GCA_964550015.1 uncultured Verrucomicrobiota bacterium | reverse complement strand
AGGAGCCTATCGCCTCGCCAACCGAGGTGCACTACGCATTCATGCTAGCTACTCATGGTCGGCCCCTTCGGGGCATGGGACGACGTGGGTCGAGCCCTGGAGGACGTGCTGGTGGCGGTTTCTTCAACAGGCTCTTACGGCCCAGGCTAGGTTCTCTCGCCGCTTCGCGGCTCAGGCGGCTGATCTTCGGTCAGATTGGGGACCTACCCCGCGGCGCTGGTGGGGCCGGCAAGGCTGTGTGGCATGGGACGTGTTCCCCCTAAGCGACCATAAGGTGGCCGCACGCCGAACCATGGAGCGATGAGAGTGGTCTCAGTCGTAGAAGACTTCGACGAGGCAGAGGCCGTAGGGCGGCGCGGTGGGCCCGGCGCGGCGGCGGTCGCGCGCGGCCAGGATGTCGGGGATCTCGGCAGGGCGGATCGAGCCGATGCCTACCTTGAGCAGGGTGCCGACCAGTGAGCGGACCATCTTGTAGAGGAAGCCGTCGGCGACGAGGTCGAAGGTGATCGTCGGCGGCGCCTCGGTGATGTCGCAGCGCATCAGTGTCTTCGTCGGCGAGTCCACCGCGCGGCCGGGATTGACGCCGAAGGATGAGAAATCGTGCGGGCCGAGCAGGTGCGCGGCCGCCTGGCGCATGAGCTCGACGGAGAGCAGCCGCCCGAAGTAATAGACGTCCGGGCGGACGGGGCCGCGGTACGGCTTCTTCATGTTGCAGACCGTGTAGCGGTAATGCTTGCGCGTGGCGTTGTAGCGGGAGTGGAACGACTCGGGAACCTCGTCGAGCGCGCGGACGATTATGTCGGGCGGCAGCGCTTGCGTGAGCTTGGCCTTGAGTTCCTCGGGGGAGGCGTCCCAGCGATCGGTGAGGAAGTGGATCACCTGTCCGAGAGCGGAGACGCCGGTATCGGTGCGCCCGGAGGCGTGGATGCGGGTGAAGGCGCCGACGATGCGTTCGAGCGCGGCCTCGATCGTGCCCTGCACGGTCGGGACGTCGGGCTGGACCTGCCAGCCCTTGTAGGGCCGCCCTTCGTAGGCCAGTAATACGCGGAAGTTCCTCATTGTCGTGGGATCCAGTGCCGCCGGGTCGGGAGTTCGCTCTTGTCCCCTAACGTAGGTGACGATCACGCCGCTGTCAACGTGTCAGAGGGACGCGGCCCGGCCGAGTCCTTTCGCTTTACCTCGGCGCCCGGCTTGTGTATAAGGTGTCGATCGGGTCCGGCTGCCGGGAATCCGCGGTGAGCGTTGCCCGGGCGGCCAGGCAGATCGGGTCTGAGCACAGCGTGTCTAACCGGAAACAGGAGGGGATGGAGACGATGCGAGCGAGAGTAGTTTTGTGTTTCATTGCCGTGGCGGCGAGCTTTGTGCTCGTGCAGCCGGCACCGGCGACGCCGTCGGCGGTGGCTGCGACGACGGTCATCCTGACTCCGGGAGAGGCGTTCGGTATGATGCCGTCGGCATTCCAGTACGACCTCATCCGGGCGCTGCGGCCGATCGTGGTGCAGGGCGCTCCGGGCCAGCGCGTGCGCTTCGGCCTGGGCTACGAGGACCTGGAGGTGGGGACGCTGGACGGCACGTCGTGGTCGTTCGTCGGCGCGTTCGAGCGGACGCAGAGCCCGTGGGGCTGGGGCGTGCTCCTGCCGGGGCAGAACGTGAGCCTGGAAGGCGTCCTGGGCACGGTCGGTGTGGACGAGGAGTTCTGGCAGGGCGGCGTGATGCCGTACGTGTTCTCCACGCTGGGCGGCCGGGGCCGCGCGGGCGGTTTCGTGGAACTGGACTTCACGAGCTCGGATCTCGCGGGGATCGGCGACGTGACCTCGTACGCGGCGGGCGCGTTCTGCTCGGCGCAGTTCGAGGTGGGCGAGAACGTGACAATCGCGCCTGCCGGTTTCTACGAGCATTACTGGACGGGCCAGGACGGCCAGGACGATTCCGATATCTTCACGCTTGGGCCGCAGGTGGAGGTCTCGCTCGGCGGCTTTGACCTGAGCGTGTACGGATTCTTCACCCTCGACACGACGAACGACGCCCTGGACGGCACGTTCTGGGAGTACGGGGCGACGGTGACGTTCACGATCGCCGAGGGGTGGGGAATCACCATCGGCTACGAGGGAACGGCCGGCGCCGATGAGTTCGACTCGAACAAGGTGACCG
Organism: uncultured Verrucomicrobiota bacterium; assembly: GCA_964550015.1. Classification (GTDB taxonomy): domain Bacteria; phylum Auribacterota; class JABMQX01; order JAFGEW01; family JAFGEW01; genus CAZJXV01. Next base: position 646 of record CAZJXV010000415.1, on the reverse strand, counting down.
TCGACGCGCAGTGGGACTTTTAGTCGCGGGCCCGGCCCGGGTGTGTGTGTATGTGTGGTTCTCGACCTCCTGGGAACCCAGGACCATTGCTGAGGGTTGTCAACGCGTGTGAGAAGTAGTGGGTGCGGGAACGAAGCGGTCCGCGCGCCCTGGCCCGTAACACTCAACGGTTCGGAGGATGAGATCATGAGATTACGCAAGGTTCTTTGGCTCATCACCGTGACGGCGGTGCTCGTGCTGGTTGCGGCGCCGGCCCGGGCGTTCGTCCCGCAGGTGCAGATCGAGGCGCAGATCGTACAACTGAATGCCGACAATCTGCTCAGCCGGACGCCCCTGGCGTTCCAGTACACGGTCGCACGCTATGTGCGCGACTACGCCGCAGACACCAGGGACAGCACGTTTCCGTGGCGTGGTGAGCTTGCCTACAACAACTACGAGTTCCTTGGCGAGTCCGGCCACGCCTGGACGGCCCTGGTCCAATACAGGCAGCCGGTCAACGCCTGGGGCTGGGGCGTGCAGGTGCCGGAGCAGTACTGGAGCACCGACGAGTTCGAGGACTGGCTCTTCGAGGGCGTTGTGCCGTATGCGTATTACGACGTCAACGACCTGCGGATCGGCGGCTTCGGCCACCTCAACTACGCGTTGA
>CAZJXV010000414.1:0-2810 GCA_964550015.1 uncultured Verrucomicrobiota bacterium | reverse complement strand
GCAGTGTCCGGAAGTCAACGTCCGCGCCCTTCCGATCGTTGCCGTCCCGACTGCTCCACGTGCTGAACCGTTCGATGTGACCGATGGTCAGAGAAACGTCCTCGATGTCCTTGGTGCTGAAGACCGCGGCCTCGTAAGCGAAAGACGAACCGGCAGGGCCGCACCGGCGGCCCTGCCCTGAACAGAAGGAAAAAGAAAGCCAACCCGGCAGAGAAAAATGAGAGACCCCAAGCCGACAATGAAAACGAAAAACGATAAGGAGAGACCAGTGAAACAGACGAAGACCCTGTTCAAGATCGTGGTAGCGTTGGCGGTGCTTTGCATCCTCGGCGCTCCGGTCATCTACGCCGAGCTGTACAGCGAGTACGACAGCGGCACGAGCAGCGCGGCCGTTACCTTCGGGCCCGGCACGGGCGTGACGGTGGTGAAGGCGGTCAGCGCAACGACGGATAAAGAGGACGGCGCGGTCAAGATCTACACGCGCGGCGGATCCGGCAAGACGGCCGCGACGAGCGCCGCCGCTGCTTCGGCCACGCATATCCCGCTGACCAATACGGGCCTGGGGCTGAACACCAACGACACGATGGTGATCGTGCACAATACCGGTAACGTGGAATACCGCACGGTCAGCGGCTATACCTCGACCACCAACATCACGCTGAACTCGGGGCTGACCTACGCGCTCACGACCTCGGACTACATCTACGAAGTCAGCCAGGACTTCGAGATCGTGGTCGGGTTCGATGGCGCCGGCAGCGGCACGAACGACTCGGTCAACCTGACCGGGGACATCTATGCCTCGCCCTCGGACAGCCCGGTGTACGTCGTGCTGGACGGGACCGGTACCGCAAAGCTCGGTGTGACGATCGATAAGTAGAAGGACACCTCACGTGCGATGCGGCGACAGACACGCGGAAGCCGGGGCCCCGAACGACGGGGCCCCGGCCGAGGGCCCGACCCGGCTGCGAGACGCCAGGCCGTACCCGGACCGCATGCGTCGCCCGTCCACGCGGAAAACGCGAAAGGGGAAAAAAATCATGCAGAAGCTGATTCTCAGCATGGCCCTGTGCATTGGCCTGGCTTGCCAGGCGACGGCACAGCTCCGGCCTCCGGAGCGGGCGCAGATACGAAACTTGCGGGAAGGCATCGTGCCGGCCGGCTCGATCGATACGACCGAGATTGCCGACGATGCGGTGACGCCGGCGAAAATGGGCGACGGCGATTACGGGGCGTTCACAGTGTCCTCTGGCACAGCGGCGCTTGATTCCGACGCGGGCGGGACCGTCGCGGCGGCCGTTGCTTCGGCGGCGGAAACCAAAGTGGTATGCGAAAGCCGCGTGATCACGTTCACGAATCTGACGCTTACGGCGACGGACGGCACCGATGAAGGCGAGTCGCAGAAAATATTCGACTTCCCGGATGGCGCGTTGAACGTTCAGCTCGCGGTGATGAACGCGCAAGTTGTGTCTTCCTCCGGCGCAACGGGTGCGGTTTTGTACGTAGCGTGCGGAACCGCTGCGGCCGGCGACGACAGTGATTTGACGTCGACGGAAGCGGACTTGATCCCGAAAACAACGCTCGACCCGTCAAGTTCGCCTACGAATGCGTTCGATGCCATTTTGGCGGCGTCCGCTATTTTCGACGGCACGAGTGCGGCAAAGGATATGTACTTCAACCTGGCGATTGGTGACGACGCGATGGATGCGGACGTCACCAATACAGTGACGGGGTCCGTCACCGTGTATTACCTGCCGCCGGTCGATAACCAGTAGCGATAGCCGCGCGGAGCGGGAGGAAGCGAATGAGCTTGTACATTGCAACCCTGGACGAAGTTAAGGCCGACCTGGGCATTGGCGACACCGAGGACGACGCGGTCCTGACGCGATGGCTGGAGGGGTTGCAGGGCAGGCTCGACGGTTTTTGCAATCGGCGCTTTCTCTACTCCGCGGCGGAAACGGAGATTGTGGACGGCGGTGTCACGGCTGTGCTCGTGCGGCGCTTCCCCATCGCCTCGGTGACGGAGATCATCATCGATGCGGACCAGAACTGGAGTGCGGACGATGCGCTGGACTCCGACGACTACCGGCTCAACTACCGGCGCGGGGCGATCGTCTACGGCATCGGCCGCAAGAAGTGGCCGGCCGGCACGCAGAACATCCGTGTGCGCTATGCGGGCGGGTTCATCAAATCCGACGGCACGGCGGCCGATCATGTGGACGACTACGAGCTGCAGCTACTCAAGCGCGCGTTCCTGATGCAGGGCGAGTTCGAGTGGCGCAACCGCGACACACTGGGGATTACCCAGATCTCGCATTCCGGCGCCTCAAAGCAGGTTGGGGCGGGAACGCAGTTGGCGATCAAGGGCATCACGTTGTTGCCGGAGGTCGAGCAGACCCTGGTGCCGCTGAAGAGGTTTGTGTGATATGGCCGACCAGATCAAATTCGATACGAACGCACGCCGGATTTTAGCCCGGTTCGACTCGTATCCGAAAGCCATGCAAACGGCCATTCAAAATGGCCTGGCGCGCGGGCTTTTGCTCGTGGAGGATCAGGTCAAGCGCCGGGCGGACGTGCGGTTCAGCGGTAGCCGCCAGGGGCTGGCGTCGCGATTGACCTCGTACACCAAGGTGGCGGGCTCGGCGGCGGCGATCGATGGCATCATAGGGTTCCGCCGCACACGCGGGTTCCCCTACGAGCTGGCGCAGGAGTTCGGCGCGAAGGCAAAGCCGGGCGGCGCGATGGCAATCCCGATCACCCCGGAGGCGAAGCATCTCTCCCAGCTCGGCAAGTCGGCGAAAGATTTCCCGCGC
>CAZJXV010000413.1:0-2828 GCA_964550015.1 uncultured Verrucomicrobiota bacterium | reverse complement strand
CGTTCCACACCCGCGACGGCGACGACTACGCGGAGCTCATCGGCTTCGAGCGGCGCATCCGCATGGGCGGCTGCCCGCAGCGGATGCGGCTCGATATGGTGGCCATCTATCCCGACGGCGGCCTGAGCGCCGGCGGCACACACGAACCGGTCGGCTCCGAGACGCGCCAGGCCGACGGCCGCTGGGGGTTCCAGATCGGCGAGTGGCCCGAGTCGAAGGTCATCAAGTTCTCCAAGATCGTCGAGAACCCGCTCACCCACGAGTGGGGCCACCAGATCGGCCTGATTGACATCTATCAGTACGACATCGCCACCGGCAACTGCCTCATCACGCACGGCGGCTCGCCGGTGGCCGGTACGGCCCTCATGCCCACGGTCAGCCCCTGGAACGTCTTTTACGGCAACATCCTCGTGTTCCATGACGGTACGACGTCCGTCACGCCCGACTCGACGCCGCGCGCGCTGATGGCCGACGTGTCGCGCCGCTACATCGGCGCCGGCAGCGCGGCGGGCATGAACCGCAACCTCGGCCTGCGCCGCGGCTTCTTCGGCGACTACCTGGGCGCCATCCAGCAGGGCGACATCGTGCTGCGGGTCCGGCATCACGACGGCACGCCGGTGCCCACCTGCGATCTCCGCGTCTTCCAGCGCGACGGCACCAACGCCCAGGTGCCTGACAACCCGAAGTTCAGCGGCACGACGAACGCGCAGGGCGAGTGGACGTTCCCCGCCACGACACTGCCCGGATGGGAAGGCGGCATGGCCGTCAACAACCCCTGGTCGTGGAAACGCGACTCGACCGTGTACGACTGCCCCGCTTCATGGGGCGGCAACGCGCCGCTCATCGTCGAGCTCGAGTTCGACGGCACGACCGAGTACCACTTCGTCGAGGTGGACGAGCTGAACGTCGCGATGGGCCAGGGTGTCGTGAACGACTACACCATCGAGCTCGTCACGTACGCCTCACGCATGCCGAACGCCCTGCCGGTGATCTCGTTCAACGGCGCCTCGTCGTCGCAGTACCTCACCGAGGGGCAGCTCCTCGAGGTGACCGTCAGCGCCACGGACACCGACGGCGACCCCGTCACGCTCAGCGCGACCCCGCTCTATAACTCGACGTTCAACCCCGCGACGGGCGCGTTCACCTTCCAGCCGGACTCGCTCCAGGTCAATCGCTCCGCCACCCACACCGAGTCGATGTACGTGGACTTCAGGGCCGACGACACGAAGTTCCGCGCCGTCAAACGCATGTGGTTCTACGTCTCCGACGACCCGAACATCGCCTACGTCAATGAGCCCCACGACGTCCCCGGCGACGTGGACGGCAACGGCGTCGTGGACGGCCTCGACCTGACCGCCGTCATCACCGCGTGGGACACAGTCCCCGGCGACCCGCTCTGGAACCCGGCCGCTGACCTCGACGGCAACGGCGTCGTGGATGGCCTGGATCTGACCGAGGTGATATCGAACTGGACCGTTGCCTCTGCTTCGGCTTCGGCCACCGACGGTTCCTGTCCGGCGAAGGTCAAGAGGGGGAAGGGCAACGTCTGGCGGAAATAGCCGCGCGCGAAGGCAACAAGGGGAGGACACCGATGAAACGACGGATGGCGCTGCTCGTGGGCCTGGCTCTGCTCGTCTCTGGGCGACTGCTTGCAGGCACGATCTACGTGGACGACGACGCGCCGGGCGATCCCGGCCCCGGTGATCCGATGGTGAGCGATCCGCTCGAGGACGGGACCGCTGACCATCCTTATGATGCGATCCAAGAGGGGATCGACGACGCCGTTGGCGGTGACACGGTGCTCGTGGCCGACGGGACGTATGCCGGGTCGGGTAACAAGGACCTCGACTTCGGCGGTAAGGCCATCACGCTGCAAAGCGAGAACGGGGCCGCGACCACCATCATAGACTGCGAGAACGACGGCCGTGGCCTCTACTTCCATAATGAGGAGACGACGTCATCGGCTGTTGACGGTTTCACGATCACGAATGGTGCGGTCTCAGGCGGCGGTATCTTCTGCAGTGGAAGCGACCCAACGATAACGAACTGCACGATCAGCGGCAATTCGGCCGACTGGTACGGCGGCGGCATCTTCTGCGGTGAAAGCAGCCCAACTATAACGAACTGCACGATCACCAACAACTCGGCCAAATACGACACCGGGGGCGGGATCCACTGCATGGACAACAGCAGCCCGACGATAACCGACTGCACGATCACCGGCAACTCGGCCAGGGTCAACGGCGGCGGCATCTCGTGCCAGAAGAACTCCAGTCCGATAATCAGCAACTGCACGATCAGCGGCAACACGGCCGGCGGCTACGGCGGCTACGGCGGCGGCATAGACTGCTTTGACAATAGCAGCCCGACGATAATCAGCTGTGCCATCAGCGGCAACTCGGCCCTACACGGGGGTGGCATCTCCTCCTACTGGTACAGCAGCCCGGCGATCAGGAACTGCACGATAAGCGACAACTCGGCCAGCGTGCACGGCGGCGGAATCGCCTGCTATTCCTATAGCAGCCCAGCGATCACCAACTGCACGGTCGGCGACAACTCCGCCGTCTACAACGGCGGCGGCATCTACTGCAGCAACAGCGGTCCAACGATAACTAACTCCACGATCAGCGGAAACGCCGCCGACTACTGCGGCGGCGGCATCCACTCCGACTTCCTCAGCAGCCCAGCGATGACAAACTGCATCCTGTGGGGCAATACGGCGCCCACGGGTCACGAGATCGCGTTGACGTCCACCAACAAGCCATCAACGCTCATTGTCAGGTACGGCGACGTTCAGGGCGGCGCGGGCGAGGCGTATGTTGACCCCG
>CAZJXV010000412.1:0-2844 GCA_964550015.1 uncultured Verrucomicrobiota bacterium | reverse complement strand
GCGAAGAGGGTGACCATAACGGTTGACGGGGCGAAGATCAGCGCTCCGGAAGGCACCAGCGTCCTTGACGCAGCCCTGGAGGCGGGGATCTGCATCCCCAATCTCTGCCATATGCCCGGCGTGGAGCCGATCGGGGCCTGTCGCGTCTGCATCGTGGAGGTGGTCCAGGGCCATCGAAGGAAGATGACCGCCTCCTGCACGCTGGAGGCCCGTGAGGGCATGGTCGTGGACGCCCATTCCGAGGCCGTCCTGCGAGCTCGACGCAACATCGTGGAACTCCTCTTGGCCGAGGCGCCCAATTCCCGCGCTATTCAGGACCTGGCTGCACGGGTCGGCGTGACAACATCGCGGTACCCGATGCGCAATAAAGACTGCGTTCTGTGCGGACGCTGTGTTCGTATGTGTGATGAGGTCTGGCAGTCCAAGTCCCTGGGTTTCGTCGGGCGGGGCAGAGACCGCCACGTGGCGCTGCCGTTCGACAAGCGCCCGGATACCTGTAAGCGCTGTAACGCGTGTGTCGACGTCTGCCCGATGACGATCACGCCCTGCCCCGGTCCGATGACGGAGGGCGCTATCTGCGGTCTGTGTGAGTCCCAGATCACCATGGTTCAGAACATTGGCGACACGTGTGTGTGGTGCGAGTTGGGCAGGGGATTCCAGTGTGCCAGATGGCAACTGAGGGGCGTGCTCGACCCGGCCTAGTAGGCACATTGCCAAGAGAAGGCGAAAGGCAACGACAGCCATAAGGAGTACGTCGTGAATCTACAGCGGCCCAATGCAAATGACGTTTCCCAGACGTCGAACCGCTCGCGGAGCGTGGTCCCGGGTTCCGGACTCTGCACGCGATGCATCGACGGATGCCGCGGCAACTGCGAGGTCTTTCAGGCGACGTTTCGTGGGCGGGAGGTGATCTATCCCGGCCCGTTCGGCGAGATTACGGCCGGGGGCGACAAGGACTACCCCGTAGACTACTCCCACCTGAACATCCAGGGCTACGCGTTGGGTGGCGAGGGTCTGCCGGACGGCGTCGAGGCCAACCCCGACACCTGTACCTTCCCCAGCGTCAACTTGGAGACCGAGTACGGCTGGGACCAGAAGGTCAGGATGCTCGCGCCGGTTTTCACCGGCGCCCTGGGCTCAACCGACATCGCCCGAAAGAACTGGGAGCATTTCGCGGTTGGCGCGGCCATTAGCGGTGTGACCTGTGTGTGTGGCGAGAACGTTTGCGGGGTCGATCCCGAGTTGGAACTCGATGCCAACGGCAAGATCGCCTCCGCGCCGGACATTGACCGGCGGATCGAAACCTACAAGCGCTACCACCGCGGGTTCGGCGAGCTCCTCGTACAGATGAACGTCGAGGATACGCGGCTGGGCGTTGCCGAGTACGTCGCCAAAAAGCACGGCTTGGACACCATCGAGCTGAAGTGGGGTCAGGGCGCCAAGTGCATCGGCGGCGAGATCAAGGTCGACTCGCTCGAGCGGGCGCTCGAGCTGCAGAAACGCGGGTACATCGTGACCCCCGATCCGTCCGATCCGGTCAGTGAGGCGGCCTTTAAGGACGGCGCGCTCAAGCAGTTCGAGCGTCACAGCCGGTTGGGCTTCATCGACGAAGAGGGCTTCCTCGCCGAATGCGAGCGGCTCCGCAAGCTGGGGTTCAAGCGGATCACGCTCAAGACCGGCGCGTACGGACTTCGCGAGCTGGCGATGGCGTTGAAGTGGGGCAGCAAGGCCAAGATCGATCTGCTGACCATCGACGGCGCGCCAGGCGGCACGGGGATGAGCCCGTGGCGGATGATGGAAGAGTGGGGCGTGCCGAGTATCTACCTGCACTCGGCCGCGGTCGAATTTGCCGAGAAACTCGCCGCCAAGGGCGAGCGCGTGCCCGATCTCGCCTTCGGCGGCGGGTTCAGTGCCGAGGACCACATCTTCAAGGCCCTGGCGCTGGGCGCGCCGTTTACCCGATCGGTGTGCATGGGACGGGCCTTGATGATCCCCGGCATGGTGGGCAAGAACGTCGCGGCGTGGATGAACAACGGCGGGCTGCCCAGGACCGTCAGCCAGTATGGCCAGACCGTCGAAGAGATCTTTGTTTGTTGGGAGCAGGTGGCGGACATCGTGGGCAAGGACGAGATGCCGAACATCCCGCTGGGCGCGATCGGGTTCTTCTCATACGTCGAGAGGCTCCATGTCGGGCTCCAGCAGCTAATGGCCGGCGCTCGCCGCTTCAGCATCCCCACCATCAGCCGGAGCGACCTGATGAGCCTGACCGAGGAGTGCGCCAAGGTGACCGGCATTCCCTACGTCATGGACGCCTACCGGGAGGAGGCCATGGCGATCATCGACTCGTAGTCTTTACCCGGGCGTTCGTCGCCCGGGGTCCTTGAGATGCCGAATATGCTGTAGGCAGCCCCCACCCCTCGACAACGCCGGGGGGTGGGGGTGCTTTTGCGCACCGTTGTTTCACAAAGGCGCGATGGAATGACATGGTGCGCCGGGACGCGCCCTACCGAAGTCGTCCGCTCCGTCGGGGGCGCTATCTACCTGGCAGGCGTTTGGCCGACCAGGTTGTTCGCTCTTCCGACTCGTCGCGAGATACGCTCCCGCCGCCGGCGTCGGGTCCCAAGGAGCCGCTGAACACCACCGCCGAGTCGCCGGACGGGATCTCAAAGCGGATGCTCGAGCCCCACACGTAGAAGCCGGGCAGGGGCAGTTCCTTGTTGGGTCCCTTGTCCCGAACGTACGCGGCCTTGAGACCGCCACCTCCGCGCCGGATGCGCAGCGTGCCGTTGCATCTGGAGAATGACGGCGCGCGGACCTGCCACCGCCCGGTCAGGTCCACCGGAA
>CAZJXV010000411.1:0-2844 GCA_964550015.1 uncultured Verrucomicrobiota bacterium | reverse complement strand
AACCGACGACGAGCTGCGCCGCCTGCTCGAGAAACCGCGCCGTGGCGACCTGCCGCCCGCCGGCGTGTTCCTCAAACCCCTGTACACGGCCGAGCAGGGCATCACGACCAAGCTCGCCACCATCGCCGCCGCCAAAGGCCTTCTGCCCGAGATCAAATTGCCGCAGGCCGTCAAGTGGGTCCAGAAGCAGGTCGGCATCGAGCTCAGCCCCGAGCAGCAGAACGCCCTCCGCGCCTCGCTCCACCAAAAAATCCTCGTCATCACCGGCGGCCCCGGCACCGGCAAGACCACCCTTGTCGACTGCCTCGTGCGAATCCTCGACGCCAAAAAGGTCACCTTCGCCCTGTGCGCGCCGACGGGCCGCGCCGCCAAGCGCCTTGCCGAGGTCACCGGTTACGAAGCCGCCACCATCCACCGCCTCCTCGAATACAGCCCCAAGACCGGCGGCTTCATGCGCCGCGAGGGCAACGAGATCGAGGCCGACGCCGTGATTGTTGACGAGGTTTCCATGATTGACGCCCCGCTCATGGACAACCTCCTGCGCGCCATCGGCCCGCAGACCCACCTCGTGCTGATCGGCGACGCCGACCAGCTCCCCTCCGTCGGCCCCGGCAGCGTCCTGCGCGACCTGCTCGCCTCCAACGTCGTCCCCGCCGCGCGCCTCACCCACATCTTCCGCCAGGCCGAGCGCAGCCTCATCGTCACCAACGCCCACCGGATCAACCACGGCGAGTTCCCCCGCGTAGACCGCTCGCCCACGAGCAAGCTCACCGACTTCTACTTCATCGAGCGGCAGACGCAGGAGGAAATCCTCGGCGTCATCAAGGAGCTCCTCGTCGAGCGCATCCCCAAACGCTTCAAGCTCGACCCTGTGAACGACGTCCAGGTCCTCTCGCCCATCCACAAGGGCCTCGTCGGCGTCGAGAACCTCAACATCGAGCTCCAGCAGCTCCTCAACCCGCGCGGCGAGAAGCTCGTCTTCGGCGGCCGCAACCTGCGCCTCGGCGACAAGGTCATGCAGGTGCGCAACAACTACGTCAAGGAGGTCTACAACGGCGACCTCGGCCGCGTCACCGGCTTCGACGACGAAAAGCGCCTGCTCCACGTCGAGATTGACGGCCGCACCATCCCCTACGAGCGCGGCGACGCCGACGAGATCGTCCTCGCCTACGCCGCCTCAATCCACAAGGCTCAGGGCTGCGAGTATCCCGCCGTCGTCGTCCCGATGGTCACCCAGCACTACATGCTCCTGCAGCGCAACCTCCTCTACACCGCCGTGACCCGCGCAAAACGCCTCGTCGTCCTCGTCGGCCAGCCCAAGGCCATCAACATCGCCATCCACAACGACAAAACCTTCCTCCGCTACACCCACCTCACCGACCGCCTCCGCCAGAGGATCAGCGCTGGGAGAGATCAGGGACCCGCCTGAGCATCCCCAGTTGCGGTACGCTGGACCCAGAAGGCCAGAGCAGGAGCTGCTCCTTATGCACGAAGGACCAGAACAACAGCATGAACTTGAACATCGAGTGTCGTTGCGCTGCGGTGAGCATTGGCCACCAACGGCTTTTCTGTATTCTTCTTAGGAACTCCGGCTTGTACCGCACAACGGAGGACATGTGGAAGAAGAGCAGGGCAATCGGGAATTCCTCGGGCATAGGGAACTGGGACGTCTGCAAGGCCACCATCGGATAGCCCTCGTCCGAGAAATAAAGATACTGCTCTCGAAGACAAGAGCTGAGGTGTTCTCTCACCTGGTCCTCCTGGCAGAGCAGGGGTGGACTCATGAACATGTTTGCTTTGCTCGGGTCACTGCTGAAACCCGTTCCGAGACATGGCAGATTGCGAAGAGACAGTTTGCGCCCGGATGACCTACCGAACACCTGTGCCCAGACCCTGAAGCCGCTCGATTGCGGCGCAGCTCCGAACACCAGTGAGGCGAGTTGTGCTTCCTTGCCAGTGGCCAGTTGGTATTCTGCGCTGATGTCCGAAATCCGCGAGCAGACGTCGCCCATACTGATAGTGCGTTTCTTCCTGACCGGGCGACCCGTAAGCGTTTCGTACAGCAGCGGCAGGGCACCTCCCGGCATCAACGTGATGCACTCGGTCTTGACGGAGTGGCTGTCCTTGGCGTGAACGTCATAAACGGCACCGTGCCAGCGATGCTTTGGAAGATCTGCGTGCCTCGGGCCCAGTAGGATGTAGACCTTAGAAAGATTCAGGATGGCGTAGTAAGCAGGCAGGAACGATACGTCCTCGGGCCCGCTTCTTGCCTGGTCAATGAAAGAGATCGCATCCTCGACATGGGGGATGATGTGCTTCACTCTCCGATCTGCTTGCTTGGGAGTCAATGAGTGCCTGCTCACCACGATGTCCTTCACGTACTCTGTCGAGTGAGGTACCTCAGCCATTCGAGCACGTCACAGAACCTGTCAAGGGCTGTGCTAACTGAGCGAACCTTCAAGTACCGGTACACTGCCATCGGCTTCATAGTCTCAGGCCTCCCCGCATCTGAGCTGCCCTGCCGCGTCCGGCGCGCTGCGGCTGACAATTATGGCTGGATCCCAGAGCGCGTTCCATCCGTATGTCACCCCGGCGCTGATCCGCCCGCCGGAGGGTCTTGTCGGGCACCCCCGACTTGCTCCCCTTCCTCGAACCCCTCCGGCATGTGGAAGGCGGGGTGGTTTTCGTAGAGCTCGCGCATGTCGGCCCAGCGGGTGTTGACGTTGGTGGTGAGCTCGGCGGCTTGCTCGATAACGGCGAAGTCTTCGGGCGACATCTCATCCTCGGTCTTTTGGGCGAACGGCGGCGTGTCCCAGTGTAGTAGCTCGACCTTGTTGAGCACCA
>CAZJXV010000410.1:0-2847 GCA_964550015.1 uncultured Verrucomicrobiota bacterium | reverse complement strand
AGTCCGGCTCGGGTCGCAGCGCGGTCGCCGACTTCGTGAGGGACACCGACAGACTTAGGAGGATCGGCCAGAGTCCGAAGATCAGCGTGAGCGCGGCGAACGGCAGGGCGAAGGCGTAGAACACCCAGACCTTGTTGGCGGCGACAGGGAGGCGGGCTGCTGACATCGGTCGATCCGGCAGGACACGCCCTCAGGCGTGAGGATGGCGCCGGTCCGCCACCCACGGCGGACCGGCAAGGGACACGAGCGGGAGAGGCGCCGCCCGTGTCCGACAGTCTCAGCCCTGCGTCAGGCGCGCAACTTCATCGCGCAGCGTGGCGGCGGTCTCGGCGATGAAGGCGTCGAGATCGGCGGGCGGATTGGCGATCGCGTCGAGCAGGATGCGATGGAAGGTCGCCTCGAGCTCGGGGTAGTAGGGCGCGAAGGACTCGGGGAAGTCATAGGCGTTCAGCCGGCCCTGGGCCTCGGCGAAGTAGCGGCGCCGTTCGGACAGGTCCGAGACCTCGAGATCGTTGCGCACGGCGGCGCCCACGTTCTCGAGCGCGGCCTGCTGCGCCTCGGATGACAGGAGGAACTGCGCGAACTCCACCGCGATGTCGCGGTGGGGCGAGTTCTCCGGCACCGAGACGCCCCTCATCCCGCCGATGACGACGGCGTTGTCGAGATCCTCGAAATGCGCGGGCCACGGCCCGACGAGGAAGTCGCCGTTCAGCGCCTCGCTGTCCCACTTGCGCACGTTCCAGTCGCCGACGCGGAACATGCCCGCCCGGCCGCCCTCGATAACCTGGTACATCTCGCCGAAGGAGTGGTTGATCGTGTCGGGCGTCACCAGCTTGTAGTCGGCGAAGGTGCGCAGGAACTCCTTCAGGACCGCCGCGTGGCGCGGGTCGTCGATCATCACGTTGCCTTCAGGGTCGACGACCGTATGGCGCAGCCCCGCCCCGAAGGTGAAGAGATCGAGCATGTGGATCAGGTCGCGCGGGTTCGCCGCTTGGAGCGCGAAGCCAAAGGTGTCGGCCTGGCCGTTCCCATCGGGATCCTCGGTCATGAACTTCCCGGCGACGCGCTTGGCGTCCTCCCAGGTGGCCGGGAAGCTTTCGCCGACGGCCTCGAGCCACGACCCGCGGACCCCGAAGCCCATCTGCACGCGCTGGACGGGAAGGATCACCATCTTGCCGTCATAGCTGGCCACGGAGAGATCGGCCTCGGAGAGGAACGGCACCTCGCCCAGCCCGGCGAGCGCGTCCGACATGTCCATGAGACGCTCGGTCTGCGTCTCGATCCGGATCACCCGTTCATAGTTGTTGTAGATCAGATCCGGTGCGGTGTCGGTATTGATCGCCCCGATCACGCGGCCGAACCACTGGTCGGTCGGGAAGCTCACCGAGGTGATCGTGACGCCGGGGTTCTCCTTGGCGAAGGCTTCGCCGGCGGCGGCGAACCACTTGACCCCGTTGTCGCCAAGATCATGCCAGATCACAAGTTCCTGTGCCTGTGCCTGCGCCGGCAATGCGGCGAGCATGAAGGCGGCCGAACCCAAGAGCGCCGTAAGGCGTGTCATGTTCTTTCCTCCCAATGTGGTGCCGCCTGCGCGGCGGTTATCTCTCTTTTAGGGTAAACGATTACCCTTGATCAGATAGACACGAAACGCCGAGTCTGGCAAGAGTGAACATCGTTGACGGGAGATTACGGCTTGGCTCCGAAACCGGACAAACGCGGAGAGACGGCGAAAGCGGGGCCAACGTCGATTGGCGCGGTGGCGCGCATAGCAGGGGTCTCGACCGCGACGGTGTCCCGGATCCTCAACGGCAAGACCGGGAAGGCTTCTCCCGAAACCATAGCTCGGGTGATGCAGGTGGTCGCGGAAACCGGATATCGCCCATCGAGCGCCGGCCAGGCGCTGCGGCGCCGCGAAAGCCGACTTGTCGCGCTGATCGCCTCGAACCTTGCGAACCCGATCATGTCGGCAATCGCAGCGTCCGTCGAGGTTGCGCTGCGGCATCGGGGACAGGTGATGGTGCTGTGCGACAGCCATGACCGGCCCGACCTCCAGGACGAGTATCTGCGCGAAATGAAGGCTCATGCCGTCCGAGGCTTCGTTCTGCTTGGCGCGGTGCGCAGCCCCGCGCTCGAGGCGATGCTGGGTGAAGGGGAGCCCTTGGTGTTCGTGAACCGGTCGAACCCCTACGGCACGACCGCGCCCTTCGTCGGGATCGACAACCGCCAGGCCGGCGCGGACGTCGCCGACCTCTTCGCGAGGCTCGGATTCCGACGCGTCCTCGTCATCCACGCGTCGCTCGACTCCTCCGCCACACGGGATCGCGTCGACGGCTTCGCCGCCACATTCCGGCGCAGGACTGGCTTGATCCCGGTCCTTGCGGGCGGCCAATCCGGCGAGCATCTCGAGCTCGGACACGATTGCCTCACGGAATACTTGCGCACGACCGGACGGGCCCCTGACGCCGTGTTCTGTCTGAGCGACCTGATTGCTTATGGGGCGGCGCGCGCCCTCAAGGACCTTTGCGGCAGCGGCGCCTCCGAATGCCAAGTCGTTGGTTTCGACGACAGTCCGCTCAACGACTGGATCATCCCGGATCTCTCCTCCGTCAGCGTACCCTACGCCGATTTCGGAACTGCCGTGACAGATGTCCTCGAGGCACTTTGGGAGGGCGACCGGAACCGTTCGTTCATCCTGTCCCATCGTCTCGCCCCACGGGGATCGATCGCGAAAGCAGCGTCGAGGGCTGAAGCTCTTGAGAGAGTCGTGAAGAGCACCTGACAGAGGACGCGTTGGGTGTGGATCGGCATGGAAAAAGGACCCCGTATCGGGGTGATCGGCGTCCAATA
>CAZJXV010000409.1:0-2855 GCA_964550015.1 uncultured Verrucomicrobiota bacterium | reverse complement strand
ACGGATTTTTTAGACAGGATAACAGGATTGGCAGGATCGGGGAAATCGTGTTGATCCTGTTATCCTGTCCACATCTTCCTGCCTTCACCGCCTTATGCGGGGGTCGAGGCGTCCGCAGAGGCCCGCACTGCTACGCGGGAGGAGCCGGGGTTGAGGCGGGGTGCGCGGTCTTGGTTTCCTCGGTCTCGATGCCGAGGCGCTCTTCGGCCGAGCGGAGGATGGCGGCGAGCATTTCGGGGTACGAGATGCCGGCGTGCGCGGCCATTTTGGCCAGGTGGCCGTCCCAGCACCAGCCCGGGTTGGGGTTGACCTCGAGGAGCTTCGGGGTGCCCTCGGCGTTGAGCCGCCAGTCGAAGCGCGCGTAGTCTCGGCACTCGAGCCGCTCGGAGAGCGCGACGCACCACTCGATGATGGCCTGTTCGGTCTGTTCGGGCAGTTCGGCGCGCACGGACTTGATGTGCCAGTAGGGGGAGTCGGGGCACCACTTGGCTTCGTAGCCGCAGATGGGCGGCAGGTCGGGGGGGACGGCGGAGTAGTCCTCCTCGGTGATGGGCAGGACGGTGTAGGACGAGGGCGGGGTGCCGATGATGCCGACGCTGAGGTCCTTGCCGGTGAGGAACTCCTCGACGAGGAGGGGTTTTTCGTAGCCGAACTTCTCGCGGATCTCTTGAATGGCGTTGATGAGCTCCTCGGCGTTGTGGGCCACGCTGCGGGCCGTGATGCCGAAGCTCGAGTCGCCGAGGTCGGG
This sequence comes from uncultured Verrucomicrobiota bacterium, assembly GCA_964550015.1. Lineage (GTDB taxonomy): Bacteria > Auribacterota > JABMQX01 > JAFGEW01 > JAFGEW01 > CAZJXV01. The sequence continues at coordinate 2,107 of CAZJXV010000409.1, read as the reverse complement.
CTTGACGATCGAGGGGAAGTCGAACGGGAGCTCGAAGGTGGAGTCCTCCGGCCGGATGAAGAGGCCGGCGGGGACGGGGATGCCCATTTCCTTGGCGACGCCGCGCACGAGCGACTTGTCGTAGCAGAACGCGAGACACTGCGGCCCGCCGCCGGTGTAGGACAGGCCGAGCGACTCGAGCAGCGACGGCACGTGGAGCTCCTTGCGTGGGTCGTTGGCGTAGCCCTCGTCGCACAGGTTGAGCACGAGGTCGGCCTTGCCGACGAGGCGCGCGAGGTCCTGGATGAGCGTGTCGTGGTTGCTCAGGTAGGTGAAGCGATAGCCGGTGAGCTCGCGCAGGGCGGCTTTCATCTGGTCTATGGTGTAGAAGTCGTCGTCGTCGAAGACGTGCGAGGGCTTGAGCAGGTCGGGCTTGTGCGGGTCGCCCAGGACGACGACGACGTGTTTTTCCTGTTCCGTGGCGCGGCGCCGGACGGGGGTCCATTCTTTTCTCGCCTGTGCGGTCATCATGATGCGGCGCTCCATCATGCCCAGGTCCTGGGCGCGGGCCGAGTCGGGGGCGAACGGGATGGGCGTGGACGCGTTGCTGAACCCGGCCTCGCCCAGGAGCTTGGAGAGGCTCTCGGCCGAGTAGAGGCGCTCGGCGTAGAACTGGTCGGCGATGACGCCCTTCTCGACGTGGGTGATGACCTCGCGCGACACGAGGCGGTCGCCGTCGAGGGAGAGCGAGCGCTCGCGGCAGACGAAGAGCTTGCTGTTGACCCATTCCCACGAGCGGGGCTGGAAGTGCTCGCGCAGATAGTCGCCGTGGGCGATGTCGATGAGCAGCTTGCCCCACGGCTTGAGGACGCGCAGCACTTCCTTGAGCACGCGCAGGTCGTCCTGGAGCGTGTCGAAGTAGCCGAAGCTGTTGCCGAGAATGAGCACGGCGTCGAAGCGGTCCGGGGGGTACGGGAGCTTTCGGGCATCCCCCTCCTTGAACCGCACGTCGAGGCCTTCGTTTCTGGCCGTGTCCTTGGCCTTCTGGATCAGGTAGTGCGAGCGGTCCAGGCCCTCGACGTTGCGGAAGCCCCGCCGCGCGAGTTCGAGCGCGTGGCGGCCCTGGCCGCAGCAGAGGTCGAGGACCCGGTCGTCGGGCGAAATGCTGAGGGTGTCTGCGATGAGGTCTATCTCGGTGCGCGTGATGCGGGCGTCATGGACGACGTCGGCGTCGGTCTTGAGGTAGAGGGAGTTGAAGATCCTGTTCCACCAATCGGGCGAGACGTGCTCCTCGAGGTTGAGCACGGGTCCGAGGGTCTTGGCCCGGCTTTTGCCGTTTCCGCCTTTCGGCGGGATCTTACTGGGAGGCTTCTTCTTGTCCGCCATCGGTCATGCTCCTTCGGCTTCGCCGGGCAGCGGCGCCCGCCGCGACGTGATGGCACTTCGGCGGGCGGAAGCGTACGCCTTCGGCGGGGCCAGGCAAGCAGTTTTTCGCCGTCGGGGCGGAAATTCTGTCCGGGCCGGCTCGCGGCGCGTGCGGGGGTCTGTGCGGTTGAGTCTTAGACAGGATAACAGGATTTGCGGGATCAGGAGAATCTTGTCGATCCTGTTATCCTGTCCACATCTTCCTGTTTTCACCGCCTCATGCGGGGGTCGAGGCGGTCGCGGAGACCGGCGCCGAGGAGGTTGAAGCCGATGATGGCGATGAGGATGACGAGGCCGGTCTCCATGACGATCCAGGGTGCGGCGAGCAGGCGGTCCTTGCCGTCGCTGAGGATGGCGCCCCACTCGAAGGTCTCGATGCGGACGCCGAGGCCGAGGTAGCTGAGGCCGGCGGCGTTGAGGATGGCGGTGGCGATGGTGAAGGTGGTCTGGACGAGCATCAAGGGCAGGCAGTTGGGCAGGAGGTGGGTGAGGACCGTGCGCACGCGCGAGGTGCCGAGCGAGCGGGCGGCAAGCACGAACTCCTGCTGCATGAGCACGAGGGCCTGGCCGCGGACGAGGCGGGCAAACGAGGGGATGGCCACCAGGCCGACGGCGAGCGTGACCTGGGCGGTGCCCTGGCCGAGGATGCTCACGATGAGGATGGCGAGCAGGATGGCGGGAAACGCCATGCACATGTCCATGA
>CAZJXV010000408.1:0-2856 GCA_964550015.1 uncultured Verrucomicrobiota bacterium | reverse complement strand
CCCCTGCTCAAGTACCTCGCCGACGCCGAGCTCCTCGGCCTCTTCACGCACGGGCCACTTGAAGACAGCGCCGCCCGCGCCGAAGGCGCGAGCGCCTTCAGCACCGAAATCGAGGTCCGCCACCCGCGCCCCATGGTCCTCAGGCTCAACGTGCTCCCGTTGCGCACCGACGCCGGGCAACAACCCCGGGGCATGATCATCGTCATGCACGACGTCACCGACGAGCGCACGCGCCGCCTCGCCGCCTTCCAGTCCGAGAAGCTCAGCGCCCTCTCGACGCTCGCCGCCGGCGTCGCCCACGAAATCGGCAACCCCCTCAACTCGCTCGGCATCCACATGCAACTGCTCGAACGCGAGATCGCCCGCCTCGAGCCCGGCGCACGCCGCGACCAACTCGCCGCCCGCGTCGAAACCAGCAAACACGAAATCGAACGCCTCGACGGCATCATCCGCCAGTTCCTCGGCGCCGTGCGCCCCGCCACCCTCAACACCGCGCCCGTGCAGATCAACACCCTCATCGAGGGCCTGCTCGAGTTCGCCGCCTACGAGATCGCCGCCCAGCGCATCGGCGTCGACACGCACTACGACCCCGCCATCCCGCCCGTGCTCATGGACGAGGCGCAGATCAAGCAGGCCTGCCTCAACATCATCAAGAACGCCGTCCAGGCCATGCCCACCGGCGGCATGCTCACCGTCACCACCGAGCTCAAAGACGACGAGGTCCTCGTGCACTTCGCCGACACCGGCGTCGGCATCCCCCGCGAGCGCCTCGGCCGCATCTTCGACCCCTTCTACACCACCAAGGACCGCGGCTCCGGCCTCGGCCTCATGATCGTCTACAAGATCGTCGCCGACCACAACGGGCGCATCGACGTCGAGAGCAACGAGGGCCGCGGCACGCGCGTCACCATCGCCCTGCCCATCGCCGTCCGCCGGCGCCGCCTCATCGAGGACACCACCACCAGGACGGCCCCCTTCGACACCAACGCCCCCGAACCGCACGAGCCGGAGCAGCCATGAGCGACACCAAGACCGTCCTGATCGTCGACGACGAGCAGAACACCCTGCGCGGCCTCAAGCAGGGCCTCGACACCAGCGCCTACACTATCCTGCTCGCCGATCGCGCCGAGGCCGCCATCGAGGCCCTCCAGAAAAACGACGTGGACGTCATGCTCACCGACCTGCGCATGCCCGGCATGGACGGCCTCGAACTGATGAAGATGGCCGCCAAGATCAGCCCCCACACGCGGACCATTCTGCTCACCGCCTACGGCTCCGTCGAAAACGCCGTGGACGCCATGAAGCACGGCGCCTTCAACTACCTCACCAAGCCCGTCAACCTCGACAACCTCGACCTGCTCATCAAGCAGGCCATCCAGGCCCGCGAGCTCATGACCGAAAACATCGAGCTCCGACGCCGCCTCGAGGAGAAATACGGCTTCGAGAACATCCTCGGCGGCTCGCCCGCCATGGAGCGCGTCTTCCAGAGCATCCGCCAGATCGCCCCCACCAAAGCCAACGTCCTCCTGCTCGGCGAGAGCGGCACCGGCAAGGAACTCATCGCCAACGCCATCCACGCCAACTCGCCCCGCCGCCAGGGGCCCTTCATCGCCGTGCACTGCGCCGCGCTTGCCAAGACCCTGCTCGAGAGCGAGCTGTTCGGCCACGAGCGCGGCGCCTTCACCGGCGCCGTCTCGAGCAAACCGGGCCGGCTCGAACGCGCCGACGGCGGTACCCTGTTTCTCGACGAGATCAGCGAAATAGACCTCGACACCCAGGTCAAGCTCCTGCGCGTGCTCGAGACCTGGGAGTTCGAGCGCGTCGGCGGCATCAAACCCATCAAGGTCGACGTGCGCCTCGTCGCCGCCACCAACCGCGACCTCGCCGCCCGCGTCGAGAGCGGCGCCTTCCGCGAAGACCTCTACTACCGCCTCAACGTCGTCACCATCACCGTGCCCCCCCTGCGTGAGCGCCGCGACGACATCCCGATCCTCATCGAGGCCTTCCTCGCCCAGTTCGCCGCCGCCAACCAGAAAAAGATCACCGGCCTCAGCGCCGAGGCCCTCGACGCCCTCACCGCCTACGACTGGCCCGGCAACGTGCGCGAGCTCCAGAACACCATCGAGAGCCTCGTCGTCCTCGCCCGCTCCCCGGAGATCACCCTCGACACGCTGCCCGCGCACTTCAAAGCCGCCCTCGAACACCCCGAGCGCGCCGGCGCCCAGCGACCCGGCTCGCTCCTGCTGCCGCCCGGCACCTCGCTCCAGGAGGCCGAGCGCCTGCTCATCGAAGAGACCCTGCGCAAAACCGACTTCAACGTCTCCCGCGCCGCCAAGCTCCTCGACATCAGCCGCCGCACCCTGCACCGCAAAATCAACGAGTACCGCATCCACGCCAACCGCGACGAGAACGGATCGTAATCCACGTCACCCCTGTCCTGATCGACGCACCGCGCAGGAAAAAATGGGGACTGGCACCTATTTTTCGTGGATGCTGGAGACCTTCGACACACCGTGGTGCAGAAAAACAGGTGCCTGTCCCCATTTTTTCGCAACAACCGGCCTGTTCCTGGCCTGTAGCCCCTTGCGGTGAGGCCCGTTGCCCATCGCAAACGGCCTCGCCCCGGCTCTCCGTGAGAAATGCGCCCCAAGCTACCGAAGGGAGCCGCCCGCCGACGTGATACCTCCCTACCCGCGCTTGACATCGCCCCTGGCGCACGGCATGATCTGCGCTCCCCGAACGGACAACATGGAGGAGAACCAAGGCATGGTCGAAGGCTCGGCGCTCAGGCGCGGCATGGTCATCAAGCACGAAGGCGAGCTCTGCATCATCACCGACTACCAGCACGTCAAGCCC
>CAZJXV010000407.1:0-2908 GCA_964550015.1 uncultured Verrucomicrobiota bacterium | reverse complement strand
GAAGGCCTCGGCGGCGATGATGAAATCGTCACCTTGCTCTTGAGTGACTTCCTGCGAGCTCTGCGGCACCTCGCCAACCCAAAGGACGTATCCCGCGCCTGTTATTATACGTTGCCCTTCGTCGCGCCGGAATTCGATGTTCTTTCCATCATAGCGGTACTGAAGAACCACGGGTATGGCCATGGAGCCTTCCAGTGCAAACAGGGCACCACTAGAGCCTTTGGGGGAATATGGAAGCACGCCATACTCGCTCTCATATTGCCTGATGCTCCTGTAGACATTGCTGATGCCCAGTCTTCGCCAGCGGTACGTTCTCCAATCACGCGTCATGTAGCAGGTGTGCACACAGCCGAGAAAATAGAGCACTGCAAGGCCCCCCAGAACGTAGAAGAATGCTGTTCCCGCTGACCGAAGAGCCCTCTTCGCCTTGCTTTCCCCTTCCCGTGTTGGCTGCCGATTGACGGTGAATCTCCTAACCTCAAGGAGAATTGGAAAACCGAGCAGAATCCCCGTCATAAACGCGTTGACTAGATACAAGTAGTGGCTGGTCTTGGTGGCGCTATGCCCTATGACTCCGGCAAGCGCGGCGAGACAAATCACCGGAACGACATACGCCAGTTCATGACGCCTGATTGCTGCTTGCGAGGCGTCCTTGTCCAGCTTAGCAAGGCGTCCACAGATGACCCATACGAGCCCTGCTTCCCCAGTCAGGATAAGCAGCCCCAGCCCGCCGAAGATCACAAGCGTCACGGCCGACGCGTCATTCACAAGATCGAGGCACTCCAAGCAGTACAGCGCGAAGCCAACGACAATAACCCCAATAAGCTTTCTTCTGGTAAGCCAGTACATCATCGCACCGCGCAGCAGATCAGCCCTGTGTCAGCCTGCCCCAAAACAAGAACAGGACCATGCACAGAACACCGAAGCCGGCCACGACCCACTGCAGCTTCTCAAATGTCGTGGGCGGACACCGCCTCATCTCGCGGCCGCCAATTCTCGAACTGATGTAGATGACGATTTCATCATACTGCGAGAGGAAGCCGGTTACAAGAAGCCTCGTTCCGCTGCCATCCCCAATCCTCGTGGACCCCGTCACGCGGAACGGATCGAGCTCGCGACGCGGCCTGTTGTGAATTTCGGCGATCTCGTCGTAGCGTATTGTCTTCGTGACACCAAACACTGTGTGTTCAATACCGGTTTCAGTCACGGCGAGGCGTTCCGTCGCAAGTCGCAACGCATAGACGCAGTTGAAAGCCACGGCGACAACAAAGAAAGTTGCGAACGGAAGCGGTGCCTTCGGCACGAAGTCTCCGAACCCCAAGTAGAGCAACAGCGCGACCGTCCCAACGGGCGCAACGTAACCCGTGATCCTGTAAATGGGTCTGGCTCTGTACACTCCCAGCATCCGGCCACACCTTCTTCTTACAGCACCTTCAACAGGATAACCCGCCGAGGGGCTTGCAGACCTGTTTCCTACTCTAGCGGCCATATGGTCCATCCTCAAGTGCATTACGCCGTTGGGTTGCCTACCCCATTGACGCCGGAGGGTCTTGTCCCCATACTGGAGCCTCATCGGGGTGACCTGAGGCCAGTCGGAGACTTTCATCAGGGCGGTTGCTTTGAGGACGCTAGGGATTTCTCTTGGGGCGACGACCCTCAATCTCGTCGAAGCGCAAGCTGACGGCGACGGCGTCTCCGTGCATCCGATCGCGTCCGTCGCCCACGAGGGCAACCCCCGCCGCGCCCTGGCCGACGTCCTCGCCGGCCTCGACATCGCCCGCTACGACCGCGTCGCCGCCACCGGCCGCAAGTTCCGGCACTTCCTGAGGCTGTCGTCAATCACCGAGTCCGAAGCCGTCGAGATCGCCCTTGCGTTCGTGCTTGATGGGGCTCGACCACCTCGACGGGCGAGCCCCGACAGAGGCGAGCCCGTCGCCGGACCCGATAGGGTCCGCGCCCTCGTCAGCGCCGGCGGCGAGACCTTCATGGTGTACGTCCTCGACGATGCGGGCGCCGTCTCCGGCGTCCACACCGGCAACAAGTGCGCGTCCGGCACCGGCGAGTTCTTCCTCCAGCAGATACGCCGCATGGGCCTTGGCCTCGACGAGGCCGTGGCCCTCGCCCGCGGCCACGCGCCGCACCCCATCAGCGGCCGCTGCTCCGTCTTCTGCAAGAGCGACTGTACCCACGCCCTCAACATCGGCCACGCGAAGGGCAGCGTCGTCGCTGGCCTCGCGCGCATGATGGCCAGGAAGATCGGCGAGCTGCTGGTAAAGGTTCCCGAGGGCCCGTACATGGTCGTCGGCGGCGTCGCGCGCAACGCCGTCGTCATGGACTGCCTGCGCGACGAGCGCCCCGGCCTCATCATCCCCGACGAGGCGCCCTATTTCGAGGCCCTCGGCGCCGCGCTCTGGGCCCTCGACAACGAGACACTCCCCTACCCCGGTCTCGACGAGCTGTTCGTTGAGGGGCACTCCTCATTCGACTTTCTCGCGCCCCTGAGCGAGGTCGAAGGGATGGTCACCTTCAAGCCCTCCGTCCGCGGGCAAACGCGCGCCGGCGACGAGTGCATCATCGGCCTCGACGTCGGCTCCACGACGACGAAAGCCGTCCTGCTCCGAACGGACGACGACGCCATCCTCGCCTCCGTCTATCTGCGCACCGACGGCGATCCCGTCGGCGCCTCGCGCGCGTGCTACGCCTCGCTTGCCGAGCAGCTCGACCTGCCGGTGGACGTCGTCGGCCTCGGCGTCACCGGCTCCGGGCGCCAGATCGCGGGCCTCCACGCGCTCACCGACGGCATCGTCAACGAGATCATCGCCCATGCCACCGCCGCCGCCTCCTTCGATCCAGCCGTGGACACCATCTTCGAGATCGGCGGCCAGGACGCCAAGTACACCTACCTCAC
>CAZJXV010000406.1:0-2910 GCA_964550015.1 uncultured Verrucomicrobiota bacterium | reverse complement strand
CGGCGACGTTGCGGGTCATCTGGACGGCGCTGTTGTAGAGCAGGTCGAGATGCACGAGGGCTTCTTTTTCAAACTCTTCGCGCCGTTGCTCTTCGGTAGGCTTTCTCACAGGGGTGCCTCTGTGGTAACGGGTGCGCCTCGCGGGAAGCTCCTCACCCCCATTCCCGCAGATACGCTTCTACACCTTTCTGCTCTTGGTTGTCAAGAGAATCCGGCCCTTGCCTTGACAAATCCCGGGTTTCAGGGTATAGAATCGACATGAATTCCGCGCACGAGGAAGAGATGTACAGGATCGTTATGAGGTTCGTCGCGGCGTGTTCGGCTCCCACGCGTCGGTTCCGGCGGATCCTGTGCGCGGTGTGTCTTGGGGGCGCGCTCCTCCTTGGGACGGTGGGGATGCGGCTTGTCGGGCGGCTTGAAGATCCCATGGCACTCTTGGTCTTGTGGGGTGTGGCGCTCGTGTTGCTGGCGGTGTCGCTGCGGCTGGCCCTCAATGACGTGCGCGATGTCCGCGAGCAATACAAGCAGAGCCGGCGCGATCTGTTTGTCCGGACTTTTTCGGACGAGGAGTTCAAGCGAAAGGTGCGTGAGAAGCGCGCCAAACTCAGAGAAGCAGAAGCCGACAACGAATAGTTTCCTCATTGCCTCCTGGCCTTTCCCCTTCTTGCTCTCCCCAACGCGTCTCCGTGATTCCCCTTGCGGGGCGTTCCTGCTCGGTCTACGATTCGAGCCGGCAATAGCGTCCGGTGGGGACTGATGGAGCGACCCACAGTACACATCACACGGCTCGACGGGTCGGAAGATCTCCCGCTGCCCGCGTATCAAACCGAGCACGCGAGCGGAATGGACGTGTGCGCTGCGGTTGAAGGGCCGTTGGTGGTCGGTCCCGGCGAGCGGGCGCTGGTGCCGAGCGGGTTTGCCGTGGCGGTGCCGCCGGGCTACGAAGCGCAGATCCGGCCGCGGAGCGGCCTGGCGATCGCGCACGGCATTACGGTGCTCAACTCGCCGGGGACGATCGACGCCGACTACCGCGGCGAGGTGGGCCTCATCGTGGTGAACCACGGGACTGAGCCGTTCACGGTGACACGCGGCCAGCGGCTGGCGCAGATGGTGATCCAGCCGGTCACACGCGCGGCGCTCGTCGAGGTGGAGAAGCTCGACGAGACGCGGCGCAACGCAGGCGGTTTCGGCCATACGGGACGTTGACCAATGAGGCGGCACGCGCCGATTGGACTGCCAGCACTTTGCCTCGCGATGCTTGTGGCCGCCTCGGTGTGTGCGGCCGGCGAGGCCCAGGGCCTGTACGAGGATCCGCTGGGGCGTTACCGCTTCTCCTTCGAGGGCGAGTGGCGCGTAGGCGCCGCCGCAGACGCCGCGGCAGCGCCCCACCACTTCTATCTTATCAAGCAGGGCGTGGTCGCGGCGGAGGTCGTCGTCGAGTCCCGCCCGTTTCCCGCCCCATCCCGGCTGAACGACTACGTCAAGGCCGAGGTGGAGGCCGTGGAGGCGGGATCGGACATGTTCAAAGTGAGCTTCGCGACGGGACTGATGGTTTCCGGGCAGCCGGCAGTGCGCTTGATTGCGCGTCGTGTCGCGGCGGGTGAGGGAGAGCACCGGCGCGAGACGCTCGCGGCGCAGTACTGGTTTACTAAGGAAGGGCGGCTCTGGTCATTGCTGGTGTTGACGACGCCTGCGGAGCAGCAGCGCTCGAAGGTGGTGTTCTGGATCGAGGAGACGGTGATCTCGAGCTTCGAGGTGCTCGAGCCCGACGAGGTCAGCCAAGCCATTGTGAACTCGCGCAAGGTGGCGCGAGTCGGCAACGGGCTGGCCGAGATCACGCTGCCGGAGCGCTGGACGCTCGTCAAGATCGAGGAAGACGGCGTCACGTCTGAGTTCGGCACGGGGCGGCTCTACCTGTTCGTCGTGCGGAACCACGAGTACGGCGACACGCTCAAGGCGGTGGCCCACGGCTTCATTGAGAAGCACGCCTCGCTCGAGGCGCCTGCGATCGGCCTGGAGGGAGACTGCGACGTCGGCGGCGAGCCGGGGTACTTCGTTATTCTCGACGGGGTGAGAGATCAGCGTGCGTTCAGGGGGCAGCTCATCGCGCTGACGAGGGACGGGCACGCGTTTTTCCTCTACGGCCTTTGCGAGGTTGAGGCGTGGCCGCAGGCGCGTGCGTGGATGACGGCGGTGCAATACACGTTTCGTTTTGTCGAGGAGGAAGAGGCTCCTTCTTCGTCGGACGCTGGCGACGAGGACCCGGACTGAACACCGTGGCCGCGTCTGGCGGAGAAAAGGTTTGACAGCCTGCGGGGGCTCTGGTAGCGTCCCGCGAGTTTTCCCGGTTTCTGCCGAGCAGGCATCCGGAGGAGGGGTTGATGGCACTTGAGGGAGCGTCCCCGCGCGTGAGTGAGAGCGAGTTCAGCAACGGCAACGGCACCTCGAAGGCGTGGTTCTCGCGTCACGGGCTTCATCTGGCCGTCAGGCTGCTCCCATACATTCCGGATAAGCTGCTGCTGAAGATCACGAGCCGGTGGTCGTCGAGGCTGCACCACCCGGGCGGCCGGGAGTGGATCGAGCGCCTCGTCCTTTTCGTCAAGGAGATCTTTGCCACCAAGGCGAAGTCCGTCCGCAACAAGGTTCTCAAGAACTTCCTCATCAACGAGCTGGTCGTCGGCACGCGCATCCGGCACGAGATCAAAGCCAAAGAGGGCTGGCTGCCGCCGGTGGCGGTGGTGATCAGCCCGATCATGACGTGTAACCTCAGGTGCTACGGCTGCTATGCGCACGAGTACGAGAAACACGTCGGGATGAGCGTCGAGACGCTCAACGACGTCATCCGCCAGTGCAAGGAGCTCGGCCTCTACTTCATCACGATCTCGGGCGGCGAGCCGTTCTTCATGAAAG
>CAZJXV010000405.1:0-2923 GCA_964550015.1 uncultured Verrucomicrobiota bacterium | reverse complement strand
TCGCCCACGGCGAAGCAAGACGCTTTGTGGATACGGCCGCCGAGTTCAGCGACCATATCGCCAAGCTTGGACCGAGTCCGCTCACCACGAGGAAAGACACATGAACGGGGCTACCGTCGCCGCGCCCGAAGGCGTCCGCGAAGCGATAACCGACCTGCTCAAGCGCGGCCTGAGCGAAAAACTCTGGGATGCAGCGCTCGTGCCGGCACGCGTGCCGGCGGGCGACTCCTTTGCCTGGCTGCTCGTGCGCGACGGCTCGGTCCTCGATGAAGCGCTTCCGCTGCCTCCGGTCATGGCCGTGCAGGGGGCCAGGGCCATCTACCGCCTCGCCCGCCGTGGCGTCACGGGCAAGGTCGCCGCGCTCCTCAGGCCCTGCGAAGTGCGGGCGGCCATCGAGCTTGCCAAGCTCAAGCAAATCGAGTTGGACGGCCTTGTGCTCATCAGCGTGGATTGCCCCGGCGCGCTGCCGCTCAAGACCTACCTGGACGATCCGCAGAAGGGGGACGCCGACTTCGAAAAGCTTTGCAGCGGCGACGACAGCGTCGCCCGCGAGGTCTGCAAAGTATGTCATCTCTTCAGTCGTCCCGCTTCCGATCTGCACTTCGCCACCCTTGGAATGGGCAACGGGAAAGCGCGTCTCGTCGCCGGCAGCGACCAGGGCCGTTCACTGCTCGAGAAACTGGGAATGGCGGAAAAGAGCTCGCTCGATGACTGGGAGCGCGCCGTCGCCGAACGGCAGGAGCAGAAGAAGCAGGCCCGGACTGAGGCCCAAGCCACGCTGACCCAGGACGTCGCCGGAGCCGACAAACTTCTCGAGACCTTGAGCCACTGCATCAATTGCCACGTCTGCCGGAGCGTTTGCCCGATCTGCTACTGCCGCCAGTGCTACTTCGAATCGCAGGCCATCCTCATGCCGCCGGAAAACATCCTGGCGAGGGCGCGTCGCAAGGGCGGCATGCGGCTCCCGACCGACACCCTCCTCTTCCACTTGGGTCGCATGTCGCACATGAGCCTGTCGTGCGTCTCGTGCGGGGCGTGCGAGGATGCTTGTCCCTCCGCGATCCCGGTCGCGCAGCTCTTCAGCATGGTCGGTCACGCCACCCAGAAACAGTTCGACTACGAGGCCGGCCGCAGCGTGACGGAGCCCCTCCCGACGGTCACCTACAAGGAGGACGAGCTGGCTGGTCTCGTCGCCCCCTACACCGAGACGTACGACGCGCGGGAGGCGAGCCCATGACCGACGCGTTGAAGATAACCAAGACGCCCGACGAGGCGATTCGCGCGCTCCTGGCGTTTCTTCTCGAGAGCGGCAAGGCAAGCGCCGTGCTCAGCCTCGGGCGCATCGGCAAGGACGGTGCCCCGATCTATTCCCTTATCACCGACACCAAAGAGCTCGAGTCCGCGGCGCCACTTCTGCCGATCATGCCGTCGAACGCAGGCAAGCTACTCGCCGCGATCACCGAGCTGGGCCCGTCGCCCGAGCCGATCGCCGCCGTGCTCAAGCCGTGCGAGCTCCGGGCGCTCGTCGAGCTGAAGAAGCTCAACCAGGCCAACCTGGAAAACCTCCTGCTGATCAGCTCCACCTGCGGCGGCGTCTTTCCGTTGGCCATCCGCAACAACGGCGGCATTAGCGAAAAACTCGCGCCGTATCGTGACGCGCTTGCCAAGGGCGAGGTCGCCGACGGCATCCGGCCGACCTGCCGGGCGTGCGAGCACTTCGTGCCCTACAACGCCGACCTGACCGTTGCGCTCGTCGGCGGCCAGGCGAGCGACGGGACATGCACCGTTCTCATCAACAGCACCCGAGGCGCCGAAGCGCTCGAGGGCTTCGATGGCGAGCGCACCCAGGTCAAGCTCGAGTCCGAAGCGCTCGACGGCCTCCGCGCCAAACGCGCCGACGAGGCCACGAAGCTTTTCACCGCGTCGGACACGGCGGCCCCTGGCCTCGACGGGCTGATCAACATTTTCGGCCGGTGTCTCTCGTGCCGGGGCTGCAGCAACGTCTGCCCGATCTGTTACTGCGAGCTCTGCTATTTCGACTCGGTCGTCGAGGATCCGACCCCGAGCAAATATGAAACCCAGCTCAAGCACCGCAAAGCCACGCGCGTGCCGCCCGGCACCATCGCGTTCCACCTCGGGCGGATGACCCACATGGTCATCTCGTGCGTCGGCTGCGGCATGTGTTCCGACGTCTGCCCCGTCGGCATTCCTGTGGCGTCGTTGTTCAGCATGGTCGGCAAATCGGCCGATAAGGTTTTTGCCTACGTGCCCGGGAAGAACCTCGACGAAGACCTGCCGCTGAAAAAGTACGAGGTGGACGAGCTCTCTCATCTTGGCGAGGAAAGGATCGAGTCGTGAGTGCCGACGCCTTTGCCCCCAACATTATCGGCTTCTTCTGTAACTGGTGCTCGTACACCGCGGCCGACCTCGCCGGCGTCAGCCGCAAGAAGTACCCGCCGACCGTCAGAGTGATTCGCGTCATGTGCTCCAGCCGCGTTGACCCGCACATGGTCGTCACCGCTTTCCTTGGCGGCGCCGACGCCGTGCTCGTCGCCGGCTGTCATCCAGGTGACTGTCACTACGTGACGGGGAACTACCGGACCCGGAGGCGGTTCGCTCTGCTCCAGAGCATGTTCGAAAGCCTGGGCCTCGACACCGACCGCATCAAGCTCGCCTGGATCGGGGCGTCCGAAGGGAGCATCGTCGCGGACGTCATAGGTGGCCTGACCGAGACAGTCAACCGGCTCGGCCCAAACCCCACCCGCCAAGCCATGTTCCTGTAGTTCTCGAGCCCTTCTTCTTTGTGGCCATATCTCGTCGAGTTCACGCGGGAACCCGTCCGTCTTCGCTGGAAAAACGGGGCGGGAACGGAGAGGGGGGGATTCGAACCCCCGGTACCCTTGCGGGGTACAGACGATTTCCA
>CAZJXV010000404.1:0-2926 GCA_964550015.1 uncultured Verrucomicrobiota bacterium | reverse complement strand
GCTCGGCCACGCCGTGCTGCAATACGAAGCTCTTGATCTGCTGCTTGACCCGGCGACGCTTCTTGACCAGTTGCTCGCGCAACCGCACGAGCTGCCGGTCGGCTTCCTCGGTCTCGCTCGGCACGGCCACGGCCACCAGCAGCCCCTTGGCGGCATACTCGGCCAGCCGCTCGGCGTCGAGCCGGTCCGCTTTCTGTTCGCGCGCCGCCGGCCGCGGGCTGCGCCCCGGCGCCACCACCTGGGCGACCAGACCCGCCTGGCGCAACGCGCGCGCCAGCGAGTAGCCCGTCGGCCCGGCCTCGTAGACCACTTGCCTGATCGCGCTGCGCTGCGGCAGCAACATCGCCACCACCTTGTCGACCTCGGCCGGCATCACCCACGTGCCAACGATCCGCCCGCCGGCCCACACCGCCACCTGGATCGTCTTCTTGTGCACGTCAAGGCCCACGAATGCCTTGCGGCGTCCGAGCCCCTGAAAAACCTTGTCAACCCGGCTCATCCGTGTACGCTTGCTCATGGCCATCCCTCCTTGTTTGTCGTCGTTTACATCGGGGTATACACCCCGAGAGGGATGGCCTCCATAGTATCTGAAAGGGTTTCATAGCCGCGAAATGATACCATTCGTTCTTCTCGACCAGAATCTATCGAACCCCTTCAGGGTAAGCCCGGTCTGTGTTGTGTCCTTGGTTCCCAGGGTGGCGCTGCGCCCCTCGACACGCTCGGGGCGCGCTGACCCTGGGCTGATCTATCGGCCCCCTTTCAGGGTGCCACTTCGGGCGTTTCTCAGCAGCCCTACACCCACCTGACCTTCCCGGGTGGGCGGGGTTCGTCATCGTCGCTTTTTTCGCCGAACGTGTTGCCTGGGCCAAACCTATCGTCGGCGACGCCGGGGCTCGGCGGGACGTGGTCGAGCCAGCCGCTGCGTCCGACGTCGAAGTGGTCGAAGCGTGGGGCGTAGGGCTTGATGTCTATCAGCGGCGTGCCGTCGAGGACGTCCACGTCGGCCACGTGCAGGACGGCGCCCTCGATCCGAAGCAGCCGGACGGGGCTCATGCCGATCGGGTTGGGCCGGCACGGCGCGCGCGTGGCGAAAAGGCCGCGCTCGACGGTGTCGAGAAACGGCGTGACCGCGAGCCGGACCTGCGAGACCCGGTCGAACCAGTAGATGAGCCAGATGCGCTCGAACCCGTCGAGGTCCTTGAGGGCGTCGCGGAATTTCTCGAAAACCTCCACGCGGCCTTCGACCCCGCGAGCCAGGGCGGGCTGGATGGGCGTGCCGGCGGGCGTCGTGAAGGGCGTGCGGATCGTGCCGATCGGTTTCAGCTTCATTTATCGTCTTATGTCCTTTCTCGCGGGCGGATTCGCGCCTGATGGGGGGTGTGCGACCCAAACGGAAGGTAGGTTAGCACAACCCGGCGATCGGCGAAAGCGGTCCCCGCGCCGCCCTGCTGCGGCGCGGCCGGTTACTTCTCGCCGGCTTCCGGGTTCAGCTCGAATGACGCGCAAGCTTCCTGCGTCCCCTCGACGAGGTACGAGCCCTTTTCGGCGCCGGGGTCCCCGGCCTTCAACGCGCAGATGCCCGTGTGTTGGCCGAGGCCCGATCCGTCCGGGGCTTGGAGCTTGGCGATATCGTGCGGCAGGAAGTACGCACACTCACTGCAGATCCTGTCCATCGTCCCAGCCCACTTTGTTTCCCCTGAGTAACATGGGCGTGGCGACGATGCAAAGTGCTTTTTCTGCATTTTTTTTGCGGCGAGAGTCTGATCCCGTGGCCGCCTACATCGGGCCGCGCGGGGGCTCAGGTGGCCGCCCGCTCCGCGGCCTCGGGGCTTCGTTCGAACGCGGGGCAGGCCGGCTGCGAGGCCTCGACCACCTCCAGCTTGGCCTTGACGCCCGGCTTCCCGGCGTCGAGGGCGCAAACCCCGGTGCCGTCGCGGCGCGTGTAGCCGCAGGCCAGGTCGAGCGTGCCGACGTCGTGACGCAGGTAAAAAACGCACTGGCTGCAGGTGTCGGCCATCGGGCATTCTCCCTTCCTTGGCCAGTGCACGGAACAGCTTAACACAGATAATACCACGGCCGCGCCGCCGGCGCAAGGTCTTCCTCCGAGAAACCTCGGCTCTGTCGAGATTTGTGGGGGGCGTCGCAATTTGCCGCGGTGATCCGGGGGGGCCGCCCCCTGCGACGACCGCGGCTCGCCGACGCCGCCGAGGGCGCGCGGACGCCGCCGAGGGCCCGCGCCCGTCTCCGCGCGCGGCCCTTTCGCGCCAGAAAGCCGTTGACTTGGCGTCCCTTCAGGTCGTAAAAAGGATGATTCCGGAGACAGCAACAGGGCGAGCATGCAGGAGACGATTCGAAAACTGCTGGTGCTCCAGAAGCACGACCTGGAGATCCTGGATCTCGACCAGCGCGAGAAGGAGCTGCAAGAACAACTGGCGACGGAACAGCGCGAGTTCGACGAGCAGATCGCGGAACTCGAAGCGGAGCGCGACCGGCTCATGCACCTGCAGGCGGCACTCAAGGAGCTGGAGCTCGAGCTGGAATCGCGCCAGGACAAGAAGCGCCAGCTCGAGGCCCAACAAGCGGCCGTGAAGCGCAACGTCGAGTACAAAGCGATGATGAAGGAGATCCTCGACGTGCAGGCCGCCATCCGGCTCACCGAGGACAAGGTCTTAGAAAAGTACGAGGAGATCGAGCAGGAGAAACAGCAGACGGCGGTCCGTGACAAGCAGGTGGCCGAGCGCCGGGCCAGGCTCCAGGAACAAGTCGCCGCCTTCGAGAGCGAGCTCCAGCGCATCGCGCAACAGGCCCACGAGGCCCGCCGCCACAAAACCGAGGCCGAAGGCCAACTCGAGGAGAAGGCGCTGCGACTCTACCGCCGGATCTTTCAGAACAAGAAGGGCGCGGTGGTCGTGCCGATCATCAACCG
>CAZJXV010000403.1:0-2943 GCA_964550015.1 uncultured Verrucomicrobiota bacterium | reverse complement strand
CATGCCGTAGCTGCCTGCGCTCTTCGAGATGGGTCGCTCCTTTCGGCTTGAGGGGTGTGGGGTCGGGATGGTAGCAGTGCGTCGGCGGGTAATCAAGCCGGAGGGAGTTAGGGCAACGGAACCGCGCCAAGTGAGGCGCTTACTCTCGCGGAGGTGTTGTCCATTGACGTGAGCGGGCGACGCGTGGTATTGGGGGGCGGCATTTGGGAGCGCGTTGCCGCTGCACGAGCACGCAACAGCTGACGGCCGCATACCTTCTGCTGGGGAGTGGCCAAATTGGTAAGGCTCCTGACTCTGGATCAGGCAATTGGTGGTTCGAGTCCACCCTCCCCAGCCACCCTGATTCCTAAAAGACCGTGAGTGTGATGTTCACACGCGTCATCTGTAAAGGAGTTGAAAATGGGTTGACGAGACAGAGGTCTTGTTGTAGAAACGGTATTGTTTGAATCGAACGGGGTGTAACACTATGAGGCGAAGCTCGCAACAGGCTGAGCGGCGACGCCGTGAGTTGGCCCTGATGCTTGCGCAGGACCAGAGTGTCTCGACCATGCAGGCGGCTCGGCGGTTTGGGGTGAATCCCATGACGATCCGCCGGGATCTGAAGGTCCTGGAGGATTCGGGGCTTGCGGTGCGGTGTTACGGGGGGGCGGTTTCCGCGCAGCGGATCACCCTCGAGTTTGCCTTTGATCAGCGCCGTCGTCGGCACATGAAAGAGAAGGCGCGTATTGGTACCGCCGCGGCCGAGCAAGTCGAGCCCGGCCAACTCGTTTTTTTGGATACGGGGACAACGACGTTGGAGGTGGCGCGAGCGTTGGCCCGGCGGCGCATACCGTGTCAGATTGCGACGTCCAGTCTTGTCGTGGCCAGCGAGATCTGGGGGCACGAAGAGATTGAGCTGATGCTCCTGGGCGGGCGCGCCCGGCGTGGCAGCCCCGACCTGGCCGGGCCGGGCACCGAGCTCATGCTGGAGCGACTCACGGCCGACGTGGCCTTTATGGGCAGTGACGGGGTTGATCCCACTCGAGGCTGCTTCGCCTATGAGGTTGAGACCGCCCGGGTGTGCGAGCAGATGGCGGCCCATGCGCGCCGCGTCGTGGTGGTGGCGGATCGGTCCAAGCTCGGGTTGGCCGGTTCGGTGAGGTATCTGAAGATCGAAGGGATACATGAGCTCATCACGGATCATGGCGCCGACCGGTCGGTTGTGGCGGCGCTGCAGCAGAAGGGCGTCAAGGTGACGCTCGTGTAGCTGGACAGCACGTGGATGTTTGAAGGAGAATGATGGACGGACGAGAAATTCGTTTGAAGCGCTTGTTCGGCGATGGCCGGGCCGTCATCATCGCCGTTGATCACGGGATGTTCGACGGGCCGATCCCGGCAATGGAAAATCTGCCGGCGGTGGTCGAGAAGATCAATCCGGACGTGGACGCGGTGCTGCTCGCGCCGGGGATGCTGCGGCATTGCGCGAGCATCTTTGCCGGGCGGCATCGGCCGATGGCGGCGCTGCGGCTCAATTGGAACACGGTGTATTGTTTCGGCTGGAACTATCGGGCGGCGAGAAGCGTGGACTGCTGGAGCGTCGAGGACGCGCTGTGCGAGGGGATGGACGTGGCGCTCGTGAGCCTGACGCTGCAGACGGGCGACGAGGAACGCGACGCGGCGAACGTCGAGATCTTTTCGCGGCTGACCTGCGAGTGTCACGCTTTCGGCCTCCCGGTGATCGGGGAATACTTTCCCACCGGGCACCTGGAGATGACGCCGGAAGAGCTGCATGAGAGCGTGCGCGTCGGCAGCCGGATTGTCGCGGAGCTCGGGGCCGACGCGATCAAGACCTTCAATACGCGCGACTTTGCGGCGGTGACGGGCACGGTGCCGGTGCCGGTGCTGGGGCTGGGAGCGGAGAAGCTGCCGACGCAACTCGAGGCGTTGAAACTGGCCGCCGCGGAGGTAGCCGCCGGGGCGGGCGGCGTGGTCTTCGGACGGAACGCGATCCAGGTGCCTGACCCGCATGCGTTCCAGGCGGCGCTTTGTGAGGTCGTCCGAGAGAACGCCGACCCTGTCGCCATGGTTGAAAAGTACAAATTGAAATAGCCGACAACAAGCCACGAACCCCACGAACTCCGTTGCGAACGTGATGGCGCGAGTCATTTTGGCCAACGCACGACGCGCGGCGAGGTTCGTGGACTATTGGGGGACCTGAAACAGCGATGTCGAAAGCAAAGGTGTCTGCAACGGACGAGGTCATCCTTCCGGACGTCCAGTACGAGCGCGAGTGGTGCCGAGCGGACCTGTCGCAGGTACCGCATCTCGTGACGGAAACGCCGGGCCCTGAGAGCCGGCGGATGCACGGGGTGACGAGCGAGTACTACCGAGGGCTTTCGGGCCAAGCGAAGCTTTTTCCCGTCTGCTGGAGGAAGGGCCACGGCGTGACGGTGGAAGACGTGGACGGCAACCGGTACCTGGACTTCTCGAGCGGTATTTACGTCACCACGCTCGGGCACTGCCACCCGAAGGTGAGCGAGTCGGTGGCGTACTGGGTGAAGCGGCTGATGAACTGCCACGACTTCACGACGCCGGTCAAGGAGGCGCTGGTGACGAAGGTGGCCGAGATCCTGCCGGGCGATCTGAACGGGATGCAGATGTACGACAGCGGCACGGTGGCGGTCGAGGCCGCGCTGCGGATTGCGCGGTCGGTAACGGGCAAGTCGGAGTTCATCTCGTGCTTCCAGGATTTCCATGGCAAGTCGCTGGGGTCGGTGTCGTGCGCGCGGATGAAGCCGACGTACGCTTCGACGCGGATGCCAGGCTTCTACATGGTGCCGCGAGCGGACCGGTACCGGCCGCTGTGGACGCGCGAGGACGGGTCGCTCGACACGGAGGCGTACCTGGCGTACTACGATCAGTTCATCCAGGAAGGGACGACGACGCAGGTGGCGGCGTTTGTGC
>CAZJXV010000402.1:0-2956 GCA_964550015.1 uncultured Verrucomicrobiota bacterium | reverse complement strand
GCCATCGTCGGCGATCGGCTCGGGGCCAGTGAACTCGGGGGAATCGGTGGGGCCGATGCCGCCGCCGTATGTGATGCGGCCTCGCTGGTCGTGGTTGAGGCCGGCGACGGCGTAGAGCGTGGGCCCGTACTGAGGGCGGTCGTCGTTGTAGTAGGCACTGGGGCCGAACGTGCCTTCGAGGAACATCCGGTAGGCGACCCAGAAGAAGCCTCTGGAGCCGGTTTCGGTGCTGTTGTACCAGCCCCAGGTCGAGCCCCAACTGTTGGCCACGAGGAAGGCGCCGTAGTGGGTCTGGCCGTCGCGGTGGTCTGTGTAGCTGCGGTCGTCGTCGTAGCCGACGATGGTGACGGCGTGGCCGCCGGCGATCAGGCCGGCCGGGGCGTAGTAGACGCGGTTGTTGATGCCGGTCGTGTTGTCCGGGTAGATGTCGTAGACGTTGTCGTAGACGGTGAAGCGGACGGCGGCCACGTTGCCGTTGGCGACGTGCTGCTTGATGGCGTCGAGGCCCGACTGGGTGCTGCCGCTGATGGTGTGGGCCGTGCTGGTGCGTCGGCCGAGCGCCTCGACCCACGCCGCCTCGGTGGGCCAGGAGGTGTAGTCGTACTGGTCGTAGGGCTTGAGCGCCCAACTACAGCAGCCGACGTCGTTGAGACGCGCGACGGCGTACGCGGTGACGGCGCCGTCGTCGCTCCCGTCGTTGATGAGGGGATAGAGGAACGCGGGGCTGCAGATGCGCGTGTTGTCGCCGCCGGAGACGTCGAGCTCGTGGTCGCGGGCCTGGGTGAAGGTGTTGTAGTAGTAGCAGGCGGCCCAGCAGGTGCAGGAGCCCTGGCCGCCCTGGCTGCGGATGGGCGGGAAGTACATGAGCGTGCTGTTGTCCACCGCCGAGGAAACGGCGGCAGCCGCGTCGAGCGAGCTGCCGGCGGGGACGGTGTGTGAAATGGCCCTGGCCGTCGAGAGCGCGTTGGGGCGGACGGTCCGCACTTCGACCAGGTGCTCGTCGAGGTAGGCTTGCTCCCTGGGCGTCGGGGGTCGGTCCCCCAGGCCGTACGGCTGGGCCTGGGTTGGGAACGCTGCAAGGACGACGGCCAGGCCGATGGCACAGCGACGCGCACGGCGGTGGTTTCGGGAGCCAACACAGGAACGCCTGACATAGGGATCGACCACGGTTTGTGTCCTTACATGACGCGGTCATCGCCGGCCGCACCGCGCGGCCAACACCGTCGGAGTGTCGTGCGGCCCCGAATCCCCTGGCCGGGCCTGACATCTGACTCAGATATAACAGCGAAACCGCCTCGCGTCAAGACGAGCGGGCGGCGAATTTTGGTCGGTAGACGACTTGAGGAGGGCACGATGGCAGCGTCGTGCATGCTGTGGTAATGTTTGTGTTGTTCTTCAGGCGAACGCGTTCAAGAGAACGCGTTGAGGACAACGCGTTGAAGACAACGGGTTGAGGACAACGCGTTGAAGACAACGGGTTGAGGACAACGCGTTGAGGACAACGGGTTCAAGAGAACGCGTTCAGGAGAACGGGTTGAGGACAACGCGTTGAAGACAACGGGTTGAGGACAACGCGTTGAGGACAACGGGGCAGCTTGGAGAGGCGTGCTCTCGTCAAGGGAAAGGACGTGCAACGTGGGGATATGGGCATGAATGCGCGCCGACTACGAACGACGTTTTTGGAACTGCTGCGGCTCAACGCGCCGTCGCGGAAGGAGAAGCCGGTGGCCGACTACGTCAAGGCGGCGCTCGAGGCCGTGGCGGACGAGTTCACGGAGGACGGTGCGGGGAAGGCGATCGGCGGCAACGCGAACAACCTGATCTTCCGGCTGCGGGGGGCGCACCCGACGGCGCCGGCGCTGGCGTTCGAGGCGCATATGGACACGGTCGAGCCGACGCGGGAGCTGAGGGTGCGGCGCCGGGGCAGCGTGGTGTCGAGCTCGGGGGCGACGGTGCTCGGCGCGGACGACAAGGCGGGCGTGGCGGTGATGATCGAGGCGGCACGGGCGCTGGGGCGGGCGAGGAAGCGCTACAGCGTGCTCGAGTTCGTGTTCGCGGTGGCCGAGGAGGTCGGGTTGGTTGGGGTGGAGCACCTCGATTACGGGCTGATCGAGAGCGGGCTGTGCTACGTGCTCGACAGCAACACGCCGGTGGGGAGCATCGTGACGTCGGCGCCGTCGTCGGACACGATCGAGGCGCGCCTCCGGGGCCGGAAGGCGCACGCGGGCTTCGAGCCGGAGAAGGGGGTGAACGCGATCGCGGCGGCGGCGAGGGCGATCGCCCGGATGAAGCAGGGGCGGCTGGACGAGGAGACGACGGCGAACATCGGCCTGATCCGGGGCGGGACGGCGACGAACGTGGTGCCGGATGAGGCGGTGGTGCGCGGCGAGGCGCGGAGCTTTTCGGAGCGGAAGCTGGCGCGGCAGGTGGCGCATATGAAGCGGTGCTTCCTGGAGGCGGGTGAGGCGTTCGGGGCCGAGGTGAAGATCGAGACGACGCGGGCGTTCACGACGTTTTGCGTGCCGAAGACGCACCGGCTGGTGCGGGCGGCGTCGCGCGCGGCGCGGGCGGTGGGCCGGCGGGCCAAGGTCTTGCGCAGCGGGGGCGGCAGCGATGCGAGCGTGTTCAACGAGCACGGGGTCGAGGCCGTGGTGCTGGGGCTCGGGTACCGGAACCCGCACACGAAGAAGGAGAGTATTGACCTGGTCGAGATGGACGCTGCGGCGCGGTGGGTGATCGAGATCGTGGAGACGCTTGGGAGCGGGCGCAGCCCGACGGCGGAGTAAGCACATGTCACCCCCTGCGGGGATTCGGACGTCGCTGCGAAGACCCTTTCCCACGGGCTGACGGGCCTGTTGAAGAAACCGCGACCAGCACGTCCTGCAGGGCGCGACGCACGTGGTCCCATGCCCCGAAGGGGCGGAACGTGAGTAGCCGTAGGCGTAAGCCTACGGGC
>CAZJXV010000401.1:0-2963 GCA_964550015.1 uncultured Verrucomicrobiota bacterium | reverse complement strand
TCGACGCCCCGGAGGGGCACCACGTCACTAGCCGTAGGCGTAAGCCTACGGACCGCGAGCGAGGCACAACCACCCTTTCTCGACGGGCGACCGGCCCGGACGGGCCGGTCGCCCGTCGAGAAAAAAACCCTCATCTGGCGCCTCCTGCCCGTAGGCTGACGCCTACGGCTACTCACGTTCAGCCCCTTCGGGGCATGGGACGACGTGCGCCGCGCCCTGCAGCACGTGCTGGTCGCGGTTTCTTCAACAGGGCCGGCGCCCGTGGCTAGTTCCAGTGACCGCAGGGCGGTTCAGACCATGGCCAGGCGCCGGCGCTGGCGTGAGAAATCCAGGCGAAGCTGCTCATCGATCCCCTCCCGTAGTGCTCGCGCTGTGCACCACCATATACCGCAGAGCCCCCACACCGCCAACATCCGCGTTGACCCCGGCGCCGCCGGCCTGTATAAAAAACGCTCAACCCAAGGCGGGAGCCCGAATGGAACTCATCGACCTGCATACGCACACGCTGCTGACCGACGGCGAGCTGATCCCCTCGGAACTCGTCTCCCGTGCGCACCACAACGGCTACACGGCCATCGGCATCACCGACCACGTGGACGCCTCGAACCTCGACTGGATCGCCGGCGCCATGCTGCGCGCCGCCGAGGCCCTCAACCGCCACCAGCCCGTCACCGTCATCCCCGGCGTCGAGCTCACCCACGTGCCGCCCAGCCAGATCGCCGAGCTCGCCGACCGCGCCCGCGCCCTCGGCATCCCCCTCGTGTGCGCCCACGGCGAGACCACCGCCGAACCCGTCGCCTCCGGCACGAATCGTGCTTCCCTCGAAGCCGACATAGACATCCTCGTGCATCCGGGGCTTATCACCGAGGCCGACGCCCGGCTCGCCGCCGAACGCGGTATCTGCCTCGAGCTCAGCGCCCGCCGGGGCCACTGCATGACGAACGGCCACGTCGCCCGCGTCGGCCTCGCCGCCGGCGCCCGGCTCGTCATCAACACCGACGGCCACGCCCCCGAGGACCTGCTGACCGAGGCAAGCTGGCACGCCGTGGCCCGCGGCGCGGGCCTCACCGCCGAACAGGCCGAAGAGGTCGCGCGCAACAGCGCGGCGCTCGTCGAAAAACTCACTGCCAAACTCTCCCGGAGCTGACCCACATGGCCGTCAAGATCCCCGGCGCCCCCCGACCGGGCGCCAGCAAGAAAGCCCCCGACGAAGAGCGAGGCCCCACCGCCGAGGAGCGCTTCGCCGCCTTCTCTGCACGCTACAAGTGGTACCTCTTCGTGCCGCTGCTGGCCGCCATTGTCCTCGTCGTCGCCCTCGCGATCACCTCCGCACACAAGAGAACCCTCCGGCGCGCCGTGATCGAGGCCGACCGCGCCGCCCGCACCGTCGAGGACCTCGACGACATGGCCCGCCGATACCGGGGCACCTTCCTGGGCGACCGCGCCCTCGTCCGCGCCGCCGACCTCCTCTACGACCAGGGCCGCTACGCCGAAGCGCGCCGGCGCTACACCGCCTACCTCGACACCGCGCCCGACCCCGCCCTCGGCATGCCCGTGCGCGCCGCCCTCGTGCAGACCTACATCGCCGAACACGACTACGCCGCCGCCATCAAGGCGTGCAGCGACACCCTCAACCAACCCGGCCGCGAGTTCGTCGAGCAGCAGATCATCTACTACAAGGCGTACGCGCTCGAACTGAGCGGCGACTTCGAGGAGGCCCAGAACGAGTACCGCAAGCTGACCAAGGCCGAGCCCCAAGAGGGCCGCAACCCCAGGTGGGCCTGGCTCGCCACGGAACGCGAGCAGGAGCTCAACCGTAAGCTCAAGGCCCAGAACAAAAAACCGGAAAAAGATGTTGACACCCCAGGGGAAGGCTGATACGAGACCCCTGTTCGACTGCCGGTCAGTAACCGCACCTACGGCCGCTCTACACCGTGGTCAGAAAGGAGGGATGGCAACACAACGAAGACCGCGAGGCCGGAGCCGAGGTGACCCCATAGCGTACGAAACGAATAGCGACGTTCACCGTCGAAAGCGGCGCGTGAGATAGTCACGCCCCTCGACGAGAACGGACGAGAAATAGCCCTTTAGCGCGGGCCCACGCCCGCCACAGGGAGGAATTCATGAGACTGCTTGTGGTCTTTTGCGCAGCCCTCGTGCTGCTGACGACCGGCGCCCAGAGCCCTGCCCAGACGGCAGGCCTCGCCCCGGGCGTGCAGAACGTCTTCGTCGGCGCCGAGCTGCGGACCCGGGCCTTCTGGACGGAAAACCTCTCGGACCTTGCAGACGCTGGGACAACGGAAACCACCGCGGACGGCGCCACCGCCGCGGTCGATGATGATTCCGGATACATCGAGCAGCGCGTTGACCTCACCATCGAAGCCGAACTCGGCGACGGCGTGTTTGTCACACTCACCCTCAGGGGCCTCGGTAATTTCGGCGCCCACGACGACGGCTGGGACACCGGCGTCCCGGTAGCGGCCGTCCGCTTCGAAAACATCCGCGACTCCGCCTGGTCGGCCAGCCTGGGCCGCCAGTACCTGCACTTCGGCCGGGGTTTGCTCATCAGCGCGAACGAGCTCGAGATCGAACACGACGCCCTCCTCCTCACCGGCGAGTACCTGCCGTGGACCATCTCGGTCGCGGGCATCAAAGCCGTCGAGGGCGGCGCCGACGATCTCAACCTCTACCTGCTCGATGGAAACTGGCACGGAGCGGACTCCCCGGTGTCGGCCGGCGCCTACGTCATCGTGCTCGATGACAGCCGCGACGACTCCGACCGCGAGCCGATTGCGCTGGGCCTGCGCGGCGGCTACGACCCGATCAACGGGCTGGCCCTCTGGGGCGAGTTCGTCTACGAGACCGGCGACAACGCCATGCTCGACAAGAAGGCATGGGCGCTCGATCTCGGGGCGACCTACATGATCGATACCTCATGGACCCCCACGCTCAGGCTCAACTAC
>CAZJXV010000400.1:0-3001 GCA_964550015.1 uncultured Verrucomicrobiota bacterium | reverse complement strand
GATCTCGTCGAGAAGGGGTTTGAGTCCGCTCGCGCTCGAGGCGCACGCCGGCGGCGCCACGGCGAGCAACACGCTTAGCAGCACGCTTGGCAGCATGCTTGGCAACACGCTTGGCAATACAGCTATGAGTGGGGAAACAGGCGTTCGCACGGGCCTCTCACTCGGCTAGTGGACGACGATCCTGTCCTGAATCCTCGCGAAGATGCCGGGCCCGATCCCCGGCACCTTCATCACGTCCTCGACGCGGCGAAACGGGTGCTCGGCGCGGTAGTCAATGATGCTCTTGGCGCGTGCCGGTCCGATGCCCGGCAGCGTCTCGAGCTCCGCCTGCGTGGCGCTGTTCAAGTCAACCGTGGCCGCGTCCTCTTCGGCGTCCTCCGCGCCGGCCGGCTCGCGCGGTATGACGCGCGGCAGGCTCTCGTACGCGGGCACGATGATCTTCTCGCCGTCTTCGAGCCGCGCCGCCAGGTTGAGCTTGCTCAGATCGGCGGCGTCGGTCGGCTTCGCCTTCTCGACCGCATCATTGATGCGCGCGCCCAGCGGCAGCCGGTACACGCCCGGCGACTCGACCGCGCCCGTCACGTGCACGGTCACCGCCGCCCCGGGGGCCGCCGCGTCCTCAGTGTCTTTGACGGCCCCGGACGCGCCGGTGTTCACCCCGCTCTCGACGGGGAACCCGCGTGCCTCGGGTCGGCGGCGGACCGTGAAGCCGACGATCACCGCCGCCAGCAGCAGCACGAGGGCGCCGATTGCGAATTGCTCCTGCCTCGCGAGCCGGAACATGCTGCCCCCAAAGTTATTTTACCACGATGTTGACGAGGCGGCCCGGGACGATGACGGTCTTGACGATGCGTTTGCCTTCGGTGTGTCGCGCAACGTTCTCGTCGGCAAAGACCGCGGTCTTGATCGCTTCGTCCGATGCGTCCGCGGCGACGGTGACGCGGCCACGCACCCGGCCGTTGACCTGCACGACGAGCTCGAGCTCGTCGCGCACGAGGGCCGCCGGGTCGGCCGTCGGCCACGCCGTGCGCAGGACCGTCGCGGTGTTGCCCATGCGCGACCACAGCTCCTCGCAGACGTGGGGCACGATGGGCGAGAGCAGCACGACCACCGTGCGCAGCGCCTCGGCCAGCACGCTCGTGCTTCGTAGCGAACTACTTCGCAGAGTGGCATCGGCGCCCGGGGTCTCGCTCAGGGCCGCTTCGTGCTTGTAGATCTCGTTGACGAGCTCCATCGAGGCGGCGATGGCGGTGTTGAAGTGGAAATCGCCCTCCATATCGCGCGTGAACTTCTCGATGGTCTCGTGCGTGGCGCGGTGCAGCTCGCGCGCGGCGCCGTCGAGGCCGGCGGTCTCAACCGACGGCGCGCGGTTGAATCGCTCGAGCAGCGCGATGTTGCGCACCACGACCGTCCAGAGCCGCTTGAGGAACCGGAACCCGCCCTCGACACCGGCGTCGCTCCACTCGCTGTCCTTTTCGGGCGGCCCGATAAACAGGGTGTACAGCCGCACCGTGTCGGCGCCGTAGCGCTCGATCAGCGCGTCGGGCGGCACGACGTTGAACTTCGACTTGCTCATTTTCTCGAGCGTCGTTTCCACGAGCAGGCCGGTCTTCGTGTCCACGAGCTTGCCGTCGCGTTGCTCGACCTGCTCGGCGGGGATGAATCCGCGCGTCGAGCGGTAGGCCTGCTTGCAGATCATGCCCTGGGTGAAGAGGCGCGCGAACGGCTCGTCGAAGCCGACGTGCCCCATGTCGTGCAGCGCCTTGGTGAAGAAGCGCGAGTAGAGCAGGTGCAGGATGGCGTGCTCGATGCCGCCGATGTACTGGTCCACGGGCAGCCAGCGGTCCACGGCCGCCGCGTCCCACGCGCGCGTCTCGTCGGTCGGGCTCAGGTACCGAAGGTAGTACCAGCTCGAGTCCACGAAGGTGTCTATCGTGTCCGTCTCGCGCCGCGCCGGCTTGCCGCACGCCGGGCAGACGGTGTTGACGAAGTCGGCGACCCTGACGAGCGGGTTGCCCTCGCCGAACTCGACGTCGTGCGGCAGCAGGACGGGCAGCTCCGACTCGGGCACGGGCACCACGCCGCACGCGTCGCAGTAGACGATCGGGATCGGCGCGCCCCAGTAGCGCTGGCGGCTGATCAGCCAGTCACGCAGCCGGTACTGGACCACGCGCCGGCCGGTGCCGCGCTCGACGAGCCAGTCGGCCATCTTGTCCCACGCCTCGCGGTTGGGCAGGCCGTCGAACCGGCCCGAGTTGGCCATGACGCCGTCTTCGACGTACGCCTCGGTCATCGTCGCTCCGTCGAGCGGGTCTGCGTCGGGCGGCTGGATGACGGCGCGGACCGGCAGGCCGTATTGCGCGGCGAACTCGAAGTCGCGCTGGTCGTGGGCGGGCACGGCCATGATCGCGCCGGTGCCGTAGCCCATCAGGACGTAATTGGCCAGGAAGATGGGCACCGCTTCGCCGTTGATGGGGTTTGTCGCCTTGAGTCCCGTATCGAAGCCGATCTTTTCGGCCGTCTCGTCGGTCCGGGACGACAGGTCCGTCTTGCGCATGCGCTCGATGAAGGCGAGCGTCTCGGCCTCCTTGGGCGTGCCTTTGACGAGCCCGGGCACGAGCGGGTGCTCGGGGGCCATGACCATGTAGGTGGCGCCGAAGAGGGTGTCCACGCGCGTGGTCCAGCACGGGATCACCGTGCGTGTGCGCGTCTCGACGAAGTCCATCTCCACGCCGGGCGAGCGGCCGATCCAGTTGGCCTGCATCGTGCGGACGCGTTCGGGCCAGCCGTCGAGTTCTTTCAAGTCATCGAGCAGGCGGTCGGCGTACTTGGTGATGGCAAAGAACCACTGTTCGAGCTGGCGCGTCTCGACCGCGGCGTTGGCGTGCCGCCAGCAGCGGCCGTCAATGACCTGCTCGTTGGCGAGGACGCTCCGGCACTCGGGGCACCAGTTGACGGGCGCGTCTTTGCGGTAGGCCAGCCCGCGCTTGAAAAACTCCAG
>CAZJXV010000399.1:0-3003 GCA_964550015.1 uncultured Verrucomicrobiota bacterium | reverse complement strand
CGGCCGTAGCGGACATGCTTCATTACAGCCGAAGCACGGGTGAAGACACCGCCCTGAAACTGCTGTCGGCCATGCTGAAAGTGCACTTCGCGGATATCGCCGTTCTATTCGACGAGAAGGCCTACAACTCAGCCCGCGAGGCGTTGGAGCAACTCAGACGCGAGATCTGACGTGTGCCGGATGGGGAGATCAGCACATGGGGAGTCCCCGGGAATTCGGGGGATACCAATTCGGAATTCGGAGCAATTCGGGAAACTCGGGGGACAGGAAATTCGGCGGACACCATACCTGATTCGGCCTGAGTCGGCCTGACAGCCGCCTCCTCGCGCAGGCGCGAGAATTAGGTGCGGTGTCCCTGAATTGACCACGACAACGGGAATGAGCAATGGCGCTCCGTAATGGTGATACTCCTCAATCGCCTCGGAAGCTCGGAGAAAGGCGCCTGCTCACCGCGGCACTGAGTATCGCCGTTGGAGTGGGCGTCTTTGTGCTGCTGGTCAACTTCGCTCTCAGCACGTGGCTCTGGGTCTCGCCTGAGAAGCGCGGACCCTGGACGTGGGTCATGCGAGTCGGGATTGCCACGGGCATACAACGCCACGACTCGTACTGGCTACTGGGTGAGTATTACGAGTCGCGCAGGCTTTGGCCGTCCGCTGTGGCCCTGTACCGTCGGGCCACGAGAGCCTATGCACGGGACGGGGAGCTACGCTGCTCCCTCGTCCGATCGCTCTTCGAGGCGGAAGGGCTGTCTGCAGCCGAGGCTGAGGCTATCGAGGCTTCACGAACCCTGGCGGACCCCCTTCCGCTGGCTGAGTTGGTGCTTGTCTGCGATCTCCACGGAATGAAAACCGAGTCCATATCGGTCCTGGAGAAGATGGTGGAGCTGTTCCCACAATTCCCTGGCCCTCGGAAGTCTTTGATAGGCAGATACATGCGCAAGGGGGACACAGCGGCCGCCCGGGCCTCGCTCCAGGGGCTTCTCGCTGCGAACCCGTCCGAGTGCTTCGTCTGGATGGCGGCGGCGGAGTTTCATCGAGAGCTTGCGGAAATCGAAGAAGCAAAGGCAGCGTACAAGAAGGCGATAGCCCTAGACCCAGCTCAAGGGGTCATTCTGCACGACTACCTTCAGTTCCTACTGGAACTTGGCCAGGAGAAAGAGGCGGCTGAGTTCGTGCGCTCTCTACCCCCCGATCCGCTCAACACGGACCCGCTCTACAGACGCCTGCTGAGGTTGGCCGAAGAAGAAAAGGGAGAGAACCCCTAGGTCGCCCAATCGAAGTGGTTGCAGCCGCCGCCTGAAACACCTACGATTCTCCGCAGCGTCCTTGCGCAACCGGCCCTTCCGAAGCAAGAACGATTGACTCAAGAGTCCCGACCCGCAATGCCGCATCCGCAAACGCAACCGGGCCCCGCCGGAACTGAACGCGTGGCCGCAATCGTCCTGGCCGCCGGCTCGGGGTCGCGCTTCGGCTCCTCGCCCGAAGAGGTCCCGAAACAATTCCTCGACCTGGCCGGCGAGCCCGTCGTGGTGCGTTCCGTGCGCGCGATGCTCGCCTGCAAAGCCGTCCAGACCATCGTCTGCGCCGTTCCCTCCGCCTGGAGAGAGCACGCCGAGGCCCTGTTCGAAGCTGCGGCGCTCGGCCCGCGCGTCACCCTGCTCGACGGCGGACCCACGCGCCAGGACTCGGCCCGGCTGTCGCTCGAGGCGCTCGCGCATCCGGCCCCGCCGGACTCCCATCCGGCCCCGCCGGACCTCGTTCTCCTGCACGACGCAGTCCGGCCCCTCGTGCCGCCCGGCGTCGTCCAGACCTCGCTCGACGCCGCCAGGGAGCACGGCGCCGCCGTCGTCGCCGCGCCCACCGTGGACACCATCGCCGCCACTAACGCGGGGTTCCTCGAGACCGTCCTCGACCGGTCCACGCTCGTCAACATCCAGACCCCCCAGGCGTTCCGCTACGGCCTCATCCGCGACGCCCACCGCCGCGCGGCCGACGAAGGCGTCACCGGCGCCTCCGACGACGCGGCCCTCGTGCTCCGGCTCGGGCACCGGGTGGCCGTCGTGCCCGGCCCGCCCACAAACATCAAGATCACCTCCGCCGCCGACCTGGAGCTCGCCCGCCTCCTGGCGCCCGCTTCCTAGCGGCCGCCTCCTGGTAGCCCGTGCCGCCAACTTGAATTCCCGCCCCTGACTCGGCACGAAACTTGATGCATTCTCCGCCGGCACTCCCATGCACACAGGAGGTGCGACCCCGTGTCCGAGGCCGACACACCATCATCCGGGCGCCTCGCCATCGTCGTTGACACCCCCTGCGACGAGCGCTCGGCATGGCAAGACGGGCTCCGAGCGGCCGGCTGGGAGGTCACCTGCTGTGACTCCGCAGGCCAGGCCCTCGACCACCTCGGCCGGGCCGCGCCCGACGTCCTGGTGGCCGAGATTGACCTGCGCCCGGTCGGCGCCCTGGAACTGCTGCCCCTCCTCAAGGCCAGGTGGCCGCACATCAGGACCATCTGCACGGCCCGAACACACGCCCTCGCCCACGTCCTCGAGTGCCTCCGAGGCGGCGCGGCCGATTACCTTAGGCGCCCGCTCGAACCGGCCGATCTCGTCGCCGCCGCCGCCGAAGCGCGCCGGACCACGCCCGACGACGAGGCCATCCACATCGAGATGGGCGAGATGGGCTGGATCGAGCTGCGCATGCCCTCGTCGGAGCGCAGCATGAAACGGCTCGACAAGTTCTTCCGGCTGCTCTACGAGCCGGAGGTCTCGCCCGACGCCCTCGAAGAGATCAGCCTCTGCTTCACCGAGGTCGTCAAGAACGCCATCGAGTGGGGCCACCGCTTCGACATCAGCAAGCGCATCCTCGTCAGCCACATGCTCTTCCAGGACGAGATCGTCTTCAAAATCACGGATACCGGCGAGGGCTTCGACATCGGCACCGTCCTCGAGCACCCCGAGGAGCCCATCGCCATCCAGGCCCAGCGCGCCGCCGCCGCCCAGCGCCC
>CAZJXV010000398.1:0-3012 GCA_964550015.1 uncultured Verrucomicrobiota bacterium | reverse complement strand
CACACCCATTCCTATACCGGCCCGCGAAATTACACAATCTTTGGTACTCCACCCTGCGCCATGGTCGCCTTGACACGGCCGACGGCTGCATGTAGTGTCGCCCCGCTTACCCGAGTCCCGGCGCGCCGCGACGAGTCCGCCCGTCACAGGCGATTACCGGGGACGCAGGCACTGGGCTCATACGGAGAACGGGGACAATGGAACCGCAGAACTACGAGAAGAAGAGCCAGGCGATCCGGGCGGCGTTCGAGAAGAAGCTGGCCGCGGATCCCTCGTTGAAGAAGACGCGGCTCAAGCTGTCATGGAGCAACTGGGGCTTCGGCGTGGAGCCGCTCGAGACGTCGGCCGAGCGCCTGCACCGGTTCGGCATCGAGTGGATCGAGCTCCACGGCAACCGGTACGGCAGCGACCTCGGGTACACGCCGAAGGAGGTCGTCACGACCCTGGCGCGGTACGGCATCCAGGCGGCGGGCGTGTGCGGCATGTTCGGTCCGGAGAACGACCTGTCGTCGAACTCGGGCGTCGTGCGGCAGGCGGCCGTGGACTACATCCGCCGTCAGTTAGAGCTGTGCCACGAGGTGGGCGGCTCGTACATGCTCATCGTGCCCGGCGCCGTGGGACGCCCCACGCCGTACGACGACGGCGAGTTCGACCGCTCCGTCGAGACGCTGCGCCTGGTGGCGGATGACTTTGTGCAGGCGGGCGTGCAGGGCGCGGTCGAGCCGATCCGCTCCGCCGAGGTCAGCATCGTGCACACGGTGACGGACGCGCTCCGCTACATCGAAGCAGTAAACTCGCCCGGCATCCGGCACATCAACGGCGACGTGTATCACATGCAGGTCGAGGAGCCGCACATCGGCGAAGCGCTGGTGACCGCCGGCGAACGCCTCGTGAACCTGCACCTGGCCGACTCGAACCGGTGCGCGCTGGGCGACGGCTCGCTCGATCTCGACACGATCCTCATGGCGCTGTACGCGATTGACTACACTGAAGGCCGGCGGTTTGCCACGCCGGAGCCGCTGGGGCCGGGCGGCGATCCGTACCCGGCCATGTTCGGCCGGCCCGACCCGGCGAAGCTCGACAAGCTCGTCGAGGACACGGCCGCGTACTGGCGCAAGCGGGAAGCGGAAATCAAGACGCTCGCGTAGAAGGAGGGCGTGCCATGGCCGGCCGACGGGGCGACGACAAGCAGATCGAAGCGGCGTATGCGCTCGCCAGGGAGCGGTATGCCGCCTACGGCGTGGACGCCGACGAGAGCATGGCGCGGCTGGCGCGGATCGCCGTGTCGCTGCACTGCTGGCAGGGCGACGACGTCGGGGGCTTCGAGTCGGGCGAGGCCGCGGACAGCGGCGGGATTCAGGCGACGGGCAACTACCCCGGCAAGGCGCGCACGGCCGACGAGCTGCGGGCCGACCTCGACGTGGCCTACCGCCTGGTTCCGGGCACGCACCGCGTCAACCTGCACGCGATGTACGCCGAGACGGGCGGCAAGAAGGTCGAGCGCAACGAACTCCGGCCCGAGCATTTTTCCGCGTGGATCGACTGGGCGAAGGCCGCCGGGCGCGGCATGGACTTCAACCCGACGTTCTTCGCGCACCCGAAGGCGGAGAGCGGCTTCACGCTCGCGAGCCACGACGAGGGCGTCCGCCGGTTCTGGGTCGAGCACGGGATCGCGTGCCGCACCATCGGCGAGCACATCGGCACAACGCTCGGCTCGCCGTGCGTGACGAACGTGTGGATCCCCGACGGGTACAAGGACGTCCCGGCCGACCGCGCCGCGCCGCGCCTGCGGCTCAAGCGGTCGCTCGACGAGATCTTCGCGCGGCGCATTGACCCGAAGCACAACCTCGATGCGGTCGAGTCGAAGCTGTTCGGGATCGGGTCGGAAAGCTACGTCGTCGGGTCGCACGAGTTCTACCTCGGCTACGCGATCGCCCACAAAAAGCTGCTGTGCCTCGACACGGGCCACTTCCACCCGACGGAGACGATTGCGGACAAGATCTCGGCCGTCCTCGTGCACCTCGACCGGCTGCTGCTGCACGTGAGCCGCGGCATCCGGTGGGACAGCGACCACGTCGTCGTCTTGTCCGACGAGGTGCGCGCGATCGCCGAGGAGCTGGTGCGCGGCGACTACCTCGACCGCGTGCACATCGGCCTCGATTTCTTCGACGCGAGCATCAACCGGGTGGCGGCGTGGGTCATCGGCACGCGCGCGACGCTCAAGGCGCTGCTCGCGGCGCTGCTCGAACCCACGGCGCGCTTGCGCCAGCTCGAGAACAGCGGCGACTTCACGGCCCGCCTCGCGCTGCTCGAGGAGCTCAAGACCCTGCCGTTCGGCGCCGTGTGGGACTACCACTGCCTCAAGCACGGCGTCCCCGTCGCCGGCGCCTGGCTCGACGACGTCCGGGCGTACGAGCGGAACGTGCTCGCGGCGAGGGGATAGCCCGACTCCTTGCGCGAGTATGGACCAGGCGGGGAAGGAGGCCCTTCCCGGTCTTGTCGCTATTCCTCAGATGCAACCCTCAGCCCGCGGTTGACGTCTAGAAAGAGGACTGATCACGCGGGGCTCTGAGGCCCGGCGGCTGAGCGACCAGAGGCATCCTGGTTGGCGCTAGAATCTTGTTGCAATCCCACGAAGCCCGCCCAATCATGCGCGGGAAGGAGCTAGGTTGCTCAAGGATCCGTTCGAATGACCCCTGGAGGTGCGGATGGCTGAGATCAGACATCTGGCAAACGCCCAGACGGAGGCAATCATTGACTTTCGGGTCAAGCTCCCGGACGGGTTTCAGGCGGAGCAGTTCTCGGGTTTGCAGGAGCGGCTCAGGGCACGCTACCCAAACGCAGAGAAGCGTCAGCTAATCATGCAGGAGTTCGGAGTCAAGGAGAATGGGAAGCCGTTGTTCCAGGCTCCCGAAGACAAGGGACTCCATGGGTTCTGGTTTAGATCTGAGGATGAACGGAACATCGCCCAGTTTCGAGTGGATGGCTTCACTTTCAATAGGATGAAGCCTT
>CAZJXV010000397.1:0-3033 GCA_964550015.1 uncultured Verrucomicrobiota bacterium | reverse complement strand
ACGATCGCGCGGGTGTTCGCCAAGGCGCTCAACTGCGACAAGGGCCCGACGCCCGAGCCGTGCGGCCAATGCGTCCCGTGCCGCGAGATCGCTGCGGCGAACAGCCCCGACGTGATCGAGATTGACGGCGCCTCCAACCGCGGCATTGACGACATCCGGGAGCTGCGCGAACGGGTCCGTTACACGCCGACGCACAGCCGCTTCAAGATCTACTACATTGACGAAGTGCACATGCTGACGACGGAGGCGTTCAACGCGCTTCTGAAGACGCTCGAAGAGCCGCCGCCGCATCTCAAGTTCCTGTTCGCGACTACGGAGCGGCACAAGGTGATCGCGACGATCACGTCGCGCTGCCTGCGGTTCGACCTGCGGCGCATCCCGTCGGCGACGATCGCGGAGCGGCTGCGCGAGATGGCGGAATCGGAGGGGATCGCGGCCGAGCCGGGCGCTTTGGCGCTGATCGCGCGCTGCGGCGAGGGCAGCATGCGGGACGCGCAGTCCATTTTCGACCAGGTCATCGCGTTTGCCGGCAAGACGGTGGGCGTCAAGGACGTGACCGAGATCCTCGGGCTGGTGAGCGACGAGGTGTTCTGGATGCTTGACGAGGCGGTGATCGAGGGCAACGTGGAGGGGGCGATCAAGATCGCCGATCGCGTGGTGGACGAGGGGCGCGACGTGCGGCGCTTCATCGAGGAGCTGATCGCGCACTACCGGGACCTGCTGGTGGCGCTCTCGTCGCAGGATCCGGAGAAGGTGCTCGATCTTCCGGGCGAGACGGTGAAGAAGGTCGTGGAGGTGGCGCCGCGCTTCAACCGGGACCAGTTGCTTCATATTATAGAGGTGCTCGCGGCGGCCGAGGAGCAGCTCCGCTACGCGATCAGCCCGCAGGTGACGCTCGAGGTGGCGCTGATCAAGCTTGTGCGCTCGCGCGACCGCGTCCCGCTCGAGACGGTGCTGGAGCGGATCGAGGAGCTGCGCGGGCAGCAGGGCGCGCCCGGGCCACCGGGCCAGCCGCGCCAGGCGCCGCAGGGTGACCTGTTCTCCGGCGGAAAAAAAAAGTCTAGTGCCCCCCGGCCAATAGTGTCCGAGCCGGCTCCGGCTTCGTACCCGGGGCCGCGACCCACGACGACCGCCGTGCTGGAGCCGCTTTCGGCCGACGACGTGTCGGAATTCGGCGAGCTGTGGGGACGGGTGATCGAGGCGCTCGAGGGCCAGCCGCCCAGCTTGCGTGCGAGCATCGCGGCGGGGCGGATCGTCTCGTTCGAGGGCGACGAGCTGGTGATCGGCTTTGACGAGGCGCACGTGTACCAGATCGAGCAGCTCTCGATGCGGAAGAACCGGCACCTCATCGAGGACTTTTTGGGACGCAGCCTGGGGAGGACGGTTCGCGTCAAGTTTGAGAAGATCAATAACAGCAGCGGCGCGGACGACACCGGGGCGAAGAAGCACCGGCTCTCCGACGACCCGTTGATCAAGAAGAGCATCGAGCTGTTCGGCGGCAAGCTGATCCAACCAAGGAGATAGCGATGGCAGGCGGCATGGGGAAGATCCTCAAGCAGGCGCAGAAGATGCAGCAGGAGATGGCGCGGGTCCAGGAGGAGCTGGCGTCGCGCGAGGTGACAGCGAGTGTCGGCGGCGGGGTGGTGGAGGTCGTCGCCACCTGCGACAACCGGGTGAAGGCGATCACGATCAAGCCCGAGGCGGTGGACCCCGAGGACGTCGAAATGCTGCAGGACCTCGTGGTGGCCGCCGTTAACCAGGCCCTCGACCAGGCCGCGACGACGACGGCGACGGAGATGGCGAAGGTCACCGGCGGCCTGGGCGGCATGATGGGTGGCGGCCCGCTCGGCGGCCTGCCGGGCATGTAGGAGCTTTGAGGCGACGTGGAGTACCCGAAATCGGTCCAACGGCTGATCGCGGAGTTCGCCAAGCTGCCCGGCGTGGGCAAGAAGAGCGCGGAGCGCTTCGCCCTGCACCTGCTCAAGGGCGACCGGGGCGAGGCGGACGCGCTGAGCCGGGCGGCGGCGGGGCTGCATCCGGGGGTGGGGACCTGCGGTACGTGCGGCAACGTGGACGAGGGCGACCCGTGCCGGATCTGCACCGATCAGAAGCGGGACGCCGCGCTGCTGTGCGTCGTCGAGGACGTGCGCGACCTCTACGCGATCGAGGCGATGGGGCGGTTCGCCGGGCGCTACCACGTGCTGGGCGGGGCGATCTCGCCGCTCGACGGCGTCGGGCCCGAGAACCTGCGGATCAAGGAACTGGTTGACCGCGTCAAGACGGGCGGCGTGCGTGAGGTGGTGTTGGCGACGAGCTCGAGCGTCGCCGGCGACGCGACGTGCCTCTACATCGAGAAGGTGCTCGAGGGCACGGGCGTGGAGTTGACGCGGATCGCGTTCGGCCTGCCGGTCGGCAGCGGGATCGAGCATGCGGACCCGAACACGCTGGCGAAGGCGCTCGAGGGCCGGCGGCGCGTGCGCTGACTCGGGGCGAAGGGGACGGCATGGCGAAGCCGGCGGTGGCGGTCGTGGGGGCGTCGAAGGACCCGTCGAAGTACGGCAACAAGGCGGTGCGGGCGTACCTGCAGCAGGGCTACGACGTGTATCCGGTCAACCCGAGGGAGGAGACGATCGAGGGGTTGAAGTGCTACCGGTCGGTGCTTGACGTGCCGGCGGAGCTGGACCGGATCAGCGTGTACTTGCCGCCGGCGGTCGGGTTGAAGGTGCTTGACGAGATCGCGGCCAAGGGGGCGAGGGAAGTCTGGCTCAATCCGGGCGCGGACTCCGACGAGGTGGTTGGGCGCGCAAGGGAGCTGGGCCTCGAGCCGATTGTGGCGTGCTCGATCCTGGGCGTTGGCGAGGATCCCGATCAGTTCTAGTGTAGTGGGTCATAGAAGACTTGACGTTTGCCGGAGGGCTGGGGCGTGGCTTGCCGGTGTTTGCCGCTGGTTTCGATTGGTGAAAAACAATTCCTGTGTAAACACGGTGGTCGAGAAGCCGGCTGATGGCCATGAATAATATAACTTGGTATATG
>CAZJXV010000396.1:0-3047 GCA_964550015.1 uncultured Verrucomicrobiota bacterium | reverse complement strand
TGCACTGCGTGGCGGCGTGCCCGGAGCACGCGATCGCGGTGGACCCAGGGGGCTTCAAGGTCTTCCAGGAAGGCATGGCGCTCTCGACGAAGACCGTGCTCGACACGTTCCCGCCCGGCGCGGTGTTCCACATCAACGTGCTGCTGCAGGTCACCTACCTGTGCGACTGCTGGGGGTTCTCGACGCCGGCCCTCGTGCCGGACGTGGGGATCGTAGCGTCGCGCGACATGGTGGCGATCGAGAAGGCGTCGCTCGATCTGGTGGACGCGCCCGACGTGCTGCCGAACTCGCTGCCGAAGGGGCGGGAGCTGGGCACGAAAGGCCACCTGTTCGAGCGCATCCACTACAAGGACCCGTTCGTGCAGCTCCGCGCACTCGAGCGCCGCGGGATCGGCACGCAGCGCTACCGGCTCGTCGAGGTGAAGTAGGGATTAGCCACAGATCTCACAGATGGCACTGATTGCGCGCGGCCCTTCGACACGCTTAGGGCCACGTTTTTCTTTCTCTGCGTTCTCTGCGCCTCTGCGAGAGCCACTTGCTTTTTTCTCTCGCAGAGGCGCAGAGAACGCAGAGGCGGCGGGCCGACGGCGACCCGCCCTACAGCAGCGCGTTCTCGAGCTCGGCGGGGGTGCAGAGGTGTTGGGCGAGGTCGCGGTGGGCGCGGAGGCGGGGGATTTTTCTGGCGTAGCGGGGGATCCACTTGCGAAACTGGAGGCAGGCGCGTCGCTCACCGTTGGCCTCGATCGAGAGCCGGAAGTGCTTGATGACGAGCTCGACACGTTCCTGCTCCGAGGGTGGCTCGGGTACGCGCCCCGTGGTCAAGAGGGCATGGGTGTCGCGGAAGATCCAGGGGTTACTCAAGGCGGCGCGGCCGATGGCGACGCCGGCACAGCCGGTGGCCTCGATCATACGGCGTGCGTCCTCGGGTGCGCGGATGTCGCCGTTGCCGATGACGGGGATGCCGGCGGACGCCTGGACGACGGCGCGAATGCCGTCGAGGTCGGCGGGGTCCGAATACTTCTGCACCGTGTAGCGGCCGTGGATGGTGATGGCCGCGCATCCGGCGTCGCGCAGCCGGGTGGCGAGCTCAGGAGCGACGAGCTCGCCCGGCGCCGGTCCGAGGCGCATCTTGGCTGTCACGGGGACCGTGACAGCATTGACGAGGCGCTTGCAGAGGGCAAGCACCTCGTCCGGGTGGTTGAGGATGGCGGCGCCGGCGCCGTGGCGGGTGATCTTGCGCACCGGGCAGCCCATGTTGATGTCGATCGCGGCAGCGCCGTGCGCGGCGGCCCAGCGGGCGGCTTCGGCCATCACGTCGGGCTCGACGCCGTAGAACTGCACCGCGAGCGGCGCGTCGTCGGGCGCAACGTGGGCGATCGTGCGCGTGCGGCCGGCGTCGCGGAGCAGGCCGCGCGGGCTGACGAGCTCGGTGGTCGCGAGACCCAGGCCGCCGAGCGGCCGCACGGTCCGGCGGAAGGCGGAGTCCGTGAACCCGGCCAGCGGCGCCAGCACCACGTTGGACGCGAGCTCGAGCGTGCCGATGCGCAGCGTCATGGGCGCTCGGCCCTCAGGCTGCCGGGTTCAACGAGGTCGGGCAGATTGAACCCGACCTCGGCGACGCACTCGGCGAGCGCCTCGATGGGCAGGCCCTGGACGTTGGTGTGGGAGCCGTCCACGCGCTCGACCAGCAGGGCGCCGAGGCCCTGGATGCCATAGGCGCCGGCCTTGTGCAGCGGCTCGCCCGTGCGGACGTACGCCTCGATCGTCTGCTCGTCGAGGGTGCGGAAGGTCACCTCGGTCTCCACAACGCGGTTGGCCCGCTTGCCCGTCCGCGGCGCAACGACAACCAGGCCGGTGACGATGGTGTGTGTGCGGCCCGAAAGCGCCCGGAGCATCTCGCGCGCCTCGGCGTCTGTCCGGGGCGAGCCGAGGATGGCGACGTCGCACTCGACTACTGTGTCGGCGGCGATGATGAGGTCGTGGCCGGAATCGAGCCTGATCGCGGCGTCGGCCTTAGCTGAGGCGAGCGCGGCAACAAGCTCGCGTGGAGCGACTTCCGGCCCGGCATCCTCCTCGATCCCGGTGGCGACGGACTCAACACCGAGTCCGAGCGCCTCAAGAATCCGCCGCCGCTCGGGCGAGCGCGAGGCCAGCAATATCCGGGGCTGTTGGTTCGTCGTTGCCATGCGACCATTATGCGGTCTGGGCTCCGCGGAGGAAAGCGGAAGAAGGAACACAACCACGGAGGGCACGGAGAGCACGGAGGATCTGCTGCTCCGTGCTCTCCGTGGTTCACTCCTTCCCGGGCGGATAGCCGAGGGGGATGAGGAGGATGGGCGTCTCGGCCTTGGGCAGGCCGGCGAGCGCCTTGACCTCGGCGTCGCGGAAGGCGCCGACGGGGACGCCGCCGATGTCAAGCGCGACGGCCTGCAGCAGGACGTTCTCACAGACGCAGCCGGCTTCGATGTCCACGTACATTTTGGCCCGGTTGCCGTACTTGCGGGCGGTACGCGCGTACTCGGCGGCGATCAGGATCACGGCGGCGTTGTTGCGGACGCAGGGCTGGCTTAGGGCGGCCCGGGCGAGGGCGGCGCGCTGGTCGCCCGCCTTGACGAGGGTCAGCGCGTGGTTTCGAGGCGCGTAGTGGTGCACGCCGTCGTCGAGGAAGACGTAGATCTCGATCGGATAGAGCGCGCCGGCCGACGGCGCGGTGCGCAGGCCGCGCCCTTTTGCAGTGATGCCTTGCGCGGCCCAGAGGAGCTGGCCGAGGTGCTCGTCGCTGAGCGGGCGGGTCGCGTACGCGCGCATAGAACGCCGGGCGGCCAGCGTCTCCTCGATGCTGACGGTGCCTTTGAGTGTCGGTTTGGGGAAGGTGTGTGGCTCGGCCTCCTCGGCCGTGTTTGTGCAGGCCGCGGCCAGGACCACGGCCACGGCGCAGGCCAGCGACATGGACAGCTTCATGGAACTCAGGCCTCCGGTGTTGTCTGAGACGTGCCTCCCTATCTTCAGGGTCGGCGCGGGGAAGTCAAGGCCGGGTTGCGCGTGGT
>CAZJXV010000395.1:0-3055 GCA_964550015.1 uncultured Verrucomicrobiota bacterium | reverse complement strand
ACATGGGCGGGCAACAGATGGCCCTTCGAGGAAGCGGGCAAGAGGCGCGCTGTCGATCTCGGAGTGGAGCGAGCGGTTGTACTCGTGCTCGACCCAGGCCTGTGTTGCCTCGTTGAGGAAGGCCAGCGTCAGGTCCGGCACGTGCTCCAACATCGCGATCAGCCGGCCCTCGACCGGGCCCCAGAACGCCTCCTGCTTGGCGTTCTGGTAGGGCGAGTACGGCAGCGTGGTGTGGTGCAGGATGCCGAGCCGGGCCAAGCCCTCGGTCACTTCAGCGGCGGTCATGGCGGCGCCGTTGTCGCTGAGTGCAGCACGCGGCAGGCCGCGCTTCTGGAACGCCTGGGCAAGGCCGTGGGCGATGACTTCGGCCGTCTCCGACAGATACCACTGCAGATGGCAAGCGAGGCGGGAGCGGTCGTCGAGCACGCCGAACAGGATCGGCGTCGCCCACTCGCCGCGCGCCGTCAGCACCTTGCGCGAGCCGTGATGGCAGTCCCAATGCCATAGGCCGTTGACGTACTCGGCCTCGTAGCGGCGCACCTCGCGCTCGACGATGCGTGCCTCGGCGCGCCCGGCCCCTTCGGTCCGGCGCGGTGTCAGGCGGCGACGCTTGTCGAGGCCGTTGGCGCGCATGAAGCGGAGCAACGTTGGATAGGACGGCACCGGCTGAAGATCGGCCCGCGTCTCGGCCAGGGCGACGAGGTTGTCGTGGTGGAGTTTGACGCTCCAACTCTTGTGAGCGGCGTACTGGGCGAGGACGGCGCGGCGAACGGGATCGCCCACGGCATGCTGCTGACCGGCATTGGCGCGCAGCTTGCGGCGCAGGACCGTCACCGGATCGGTGCGCTCGCGCAGCGCCCGGTAATACCAGCGCTCGATGGTGGAGAAGCCGAAGCGCACGGGCTCGCCCGTAGTCGGATGCTGCCAAGTTCGGTCGCTGAGCGCGCCGATCGCGGCCTTCAACTCGCCCTTGTCCGGTGGCGCGGCCAATAGCTGACCGATGACGGAGAAGCGCAGATGCGCCCACCGCTCGTGAACCCGTCGTCCTCGTCTCTCCTCGGTCATGCTGGTGCTCCGCTGATCAGTTGCAATCGAGCGTAGGCACAGGGTTGGACGACATCGACGAGCAACCTCTGCGGGCCGGCCGCGACCGTCAGAAAACGCGCATTCGATTACCTCCGGTGAGCGGGCCGAGGAAGCGCAGCAGGGCGATCAGCTGATCCGGCCCGTCACCGTTGAAGCGTTCGAGCAGTGCGCCCGGCAGCCGCGTCTCGACCGGCGGCATGAAGGCTGCACGTGCGGTCCGCCAGAACGGCGTCGCCGTGAACGTGTCGCGCCACCACCGGCGCCAGCGGGCAATCGTGCGCCGGTCGACACGAATGACCTCAGCCAAGCGATCGAGCCGCGCGTCGCTGACGCCGTGCTGTAGGATGGCGATCAGCACGACGATGGCCGCGACGTAGACCTTGCGGCCGAGAAAGCGCAGCGACGGTGGTGTCGCCCGCGACCGGCAACCGTCGACAGCACAGCAGAAGCTGAAGCGCTGATCATGCTCCGGTCCGAGACGGACCGGCCGACCGCGCGGCTTGCGGACGTAGCGGGCCGAATGCAGGCAGCCACCACAGTCGCAGCCCTCCGCACGGGCGGCGTCGGCCAGATCGCGGTCGATGGCGAGCAGGAGGTCGTGGAATCTGGTATCGGCAAGCAGCGTTGCGTACAAGGATGCGCCCCTACGAAAGGTGCCCGACCCCGATGGCCAAGCCCGGACGCAACGATCGCTGCCCGTGCGGCAGCGGCAAGAAATACAAAACCTGCTGCTTGATGCGGGACGAGGCGGCCGAAACGGAGCGGCTCGCCGCACTGCAGGCCGAGCGCGAGGATCACGCCGCAGCCAAGCGCCTGGACCTACGCGCGATCCGTGAGGCGATCACGGCCAACTTCGCAGGCTCCGATCCCCTGTACGATGTGTTCGAGGACGAGTTGGACGCCGCCTCCAACGCCGTTGTCGACCTCATCAAGGCCGGCAAGCTCGACGACGCCGAAGCCGCCGCCCGCGATCTGCTCGTTCGCTACCCCGATGTGCACGACGGCTGGGACCGCCTCGGCATGATCTACGAGGCGCGCGGCGACAACCGCCAAGCCGCTGACTGCTACCGCAAGGTGATCGACTTCCTGCGTCAGCGCCCCGACTACGCTGACCCCGAGATGGCCGAGGATTACACCAAGCTGATTGCCAAGCTCGACCCGCCGGAAAAGATCTGACCGCGCCCGGTCGCAATAGCCGATGGGCGACATGGTGCCGACCTCGATAACCGTGATCAGCAGAGCCGTCCCCCGCCCTCAAACAACGTGAGCGGGCTTACAGCACAACCGGCAGAGCACGGCAAACGAGAGCGAGCGCTTGTTGAACGCCGTGTTCGTGCCTGTGTGGAAGGACAAGCCTGTCGGCGCGATCACCAGAGCTGATGTCCTGGCGGTCATCGATCACATACAGGCACAAGGCAAACCATCAGCCGCCCGGCATGCCTTTTCGGGCATCCGCAAGTTCTTCAACTGGTGTGTCGAGCGCGGGCTGATCGAGCAGAGCCCCTGCCTGACGCTCAAAAGCCCCGGCCGGCAATCGGCACGCGAGCGCGTGCTATCCGATGACGAGCTCGCGGAGGTATGGCGCGGGACGGAGGAAATCGGCTGGCCGTTCGGGTCGATCGTCAAATTGTTGGCGCTGACCGCGCAGCGGCGTGGCGAAGTGGTCAGGATGCAATGGGCAGAGATCGACGCCAAGGCGAAGCTCTGGACAATTCCGGGCTCGCGCACCAAGAACCACCGTACCCACGCCGTGCCGCTTACTGATACAGCGCTTGCCATCATCGCGAGCCTGCCGAGATTTGCGGGCAGCCCGTTCGTGTTCCCGGCACGAGGCAAGCCCGATCAGGCGTATTCCGGCTACTCCAAGGGCAAGCGGGAA
This sequence comes from uncultured Verrucomicrobiota bacterium, assembly GCA_964550015.1. Lineage (GTDB taxonomy): Bacteria > Auribacterota > JABMQX01 > JAFGEW01 > JAFGEW01 > CAZJXV01. Next base: position 90 of record CAZJXV010000395.1, on the reverse strand, counting down.
CTGAACGCCGTGTGCACGGTCGAGGACTGGACACTGCACGACCTGCGCCGAACGGCGGCGACCGGCATGGCACGGGCGGGCGTACCGCTT
>CAZJXV010000394.1:0-3092 GCA_964550015.1 uncultured Verrucomicrobiota bacterium | reverse complement strand
ATCCTCGAGGATGTGACCAAGGGGCACCCGATCATGCTCAACCGGGCGCCGACGCTGCACCGGCTGGGGATCCAGGCGTTCGAGCCGGTGCTGATCGAGGGCCGGGCGATCCGCATCCACCCGCTGGTGTGCCCGGCGTTCAATGCGGATTTCGACGGCGACCAGATGGCGGTGCACGTGCCGCTGTCGCCCGAGGCGCAGATGGAGGCGCGGGTGCTGATGCTGGCGCCGAACAACATTTTCTCGCCGGCGAACGGCAAGCCGCTGGCGACGCCGACGCAGGACTGTGCGCTGGGCATTTACTATTTGACCAAGGAGGTCGAAGCCGCCGAGTCGCCCACGCGCGTGTTTGCGGATACGGACGAGGTGCTTCGGGCGTTCGGCGACGGGATCACGGGGATCCACGAGCGGATCCTGGTTCGGATTGACGGGGAGCGGGTCGAGACCACCACGGGGCGGGTGATTTTCAACGAGGCGCTTCCGGACGAGGTGGAGTTCGTCAACCGCGAGCTTAAGCGCGACGATCTGAGCGATCTGATTTTGGATTTCCACCGCCGGGTCGGGCTGGAGGCGACGGTAGAGATCCTGGATTCGCTCAAGGCGCTCGGGTTCGAGTACGCCACGCGGGCGGGCTTCTCGATCGGAATTGACGATCTGATCATCCCGGATGAGAAGGACAACCTGGTGGCGCAGGCGCGCAAGCAGGTGGAGGTGGTGGAGAAGGACTACCGGCTCAACCGCATCACGCACGGTGAGCGCTACAACAAGATCATTGATATCTGGACGCACACGACGGACAGCATTTCGGACGTGCTGTTCCGGAACCTCAAGTACAACCGCGGGGCGGGCCAGCTCAATCCGGTGTTCGCGATGGTGGACAGTGGTGCGCGCGGCTCGAAGCAGCAGATCCGGCAGATCGCGGGGATCCGCGGCCTGATGGCGAAGCCGTCGGGCGAGATCATCGAGTCGCCGATCACGGCGAACTTCCGTGAGGGGCTCACGGTGCTCGAGTACTTCATCTCGACGCACGGGGCGCGCAAGGGGCTGGCGGATACGGCGCTCAAGACGGCGGACTCGGGCTACCTGACGCGGCGTCTGGTGGACGTGTCGCAGGACGTGATCATCACCGAGCGCGATTGCGGGACGTTGAACAGCATCACGCTGCGCTCGACGGAGGAAGAGGGCGAGGAGATCGTGCCGTTCCACGAGCGGCTGATCGGGCGGATCAGCGCCGAGGAGGTGCTCAACCCGGCGAGCGGCGAGGCGATCGTGGGGGCGAACGCCGAGATTGATGAGACGGCCGTGGAGCGAATCCGCCAGTGTGACATTCGCACGGTGCGGGTGCGGAGCGTGCTCACGTGCGAGACGCGCCGTGGGGTGTGCGCGATGTGTTACGGGCGCAACTTCGCCACGGGCAAGCTGGTGGGGATGGGCGAGTCCGTGGGGATCATCGCGGCGCAGTCGATCGGGGAGCCGGGCACGCAGTTGACGATGCGCACGTTCCACTACGGGGGTGTGGCCGGCGGGGCGTTCCGCCAGCCGGAGATTGCGGTGCGCAACGACGGCGTGCTGCGGTGTCACAACGTGCGCAGCGTGGAGAACCCGGACGGCGACACGGTGGTGCTCAACAAGAACTCGTTCCTGACCGTCAACGACAAGCAGGGCCGGGAGCTTGAGACGTATGCGCTTGAGGTGGGGGCGATCTTGCCGGTGCCGGACAAGGGCAAGGTCAAGAAGGGCCAGGTGGTGGCCCGGTGGGACCCGTACAACGTGCCGATTCATTCCGAGCAGGAAGGCACGGTGGATTTCCACGACATTGTCGAGGGCGTGACGATGCGCCGCGAGGTCACCGAGACGGGTGGCGCGAAGATCACGCACGTGGTCATCACCGAGCACCGGGAGGAGTTGCACCCGCAGGTGATCGTGCGCGAGAAGCGCGGGGGTGAGGCGTTGGGGTACTACTCGATCCCTGCGGGGGCGCATATCGTGGTCAAGTCCGGCCAGCGGATCAAGGCGGGCGAGTTGCTGGCGAAGACGCCGCGCAAGATCAGCAAGGTCAAGGACATCGTGGGTGGTCTGCCGCGCGTGGCGGAGCTGTTCGAGGCGCGCCGGCCGAAGGACGCGGCGGAGATCGCCAAGATCAACGGGGTGGTGGAGTTCCACGAGACGCAGAAGGGCAAGCTTCGGATCGTGGTGCGCGACGAGAAGACCGACATGGCCGAGGAGCACTTCATCCCGCTGAGCAAGCACCTGACGGTGGCCCGGGGCGAGGAGGTCAAGAAGGGGCAGAAGCTGACGGAAGGGCCGATTGTGCCGCAGGAGATCCTCGAGGTGTGCGGGCCGCGCGATCTTCAGGAGTATTTGGTGCGGGAGGTCCAGGAGGTCTACCGGCTGCAGGGGGTGGAGATCCACGACAAGCACATCGAGATCGTGATTCGGCAGATGCTGCGCAAGGTGCACATCATCGATCCGGGCGATACGGACTTTCTCTATGGCGAGCAGGTGGACAAGGGCATCTTCTCCGACACGAACCGCGAGGCGGCTGCGGCGGGCAATCGTCCCGCGGAGGCGGCCCCGTTGTTCCTGGGCATCACGAAGGCCTCGCTCGGGGTGGAGAGTTTCATTTCGGCCGCGTCGTTCCAGGACACGACGCGCGTGCTGACGGCGGCGGCGGCCAACGGCCGGGCCGACATGCTGCGCGGGTTCAAAGAGAACGTGATCATGGGCCACGTCATTCCGGCGGGCACGGGCTTCGGGGCGAACCGCATGCTGAAGCTCAAGCGGATGGTGTCGGAGGCGGAGCTGGTCGAGGCCGCGCTGGGGCCGATCGGCGGGGACGAAGAGGCCCAGGAGGCGGACGAGGCCGAGGAGGTCGTGGAGCAGGCGTCTGAGTAGACGTCGGAGCAGGCGTCCGAGTAGAGGGGCGCGCAGGAGACAGAACGCGGGCCCGGCCTGTCGAGGCGGGGCCGATGATTGAGAGAGGACGGGACACGTATGCCGACAATTAACCAGTTGGTTCGCAAGGGGCGCAGGCCGAGGCGCCACAAGACCAAGGCGCCGGCGCTCCAGGTGTGTCCGCAGCGGCGGGGCGT
>CAZJXV010000393.1:0-3115 GCA_964550015.1 uncultured Verrucomicrobiota bacterium | reverse complement strand
GCTGAACACATTTGATGCACCCTGGCGCAGAAAAATAGGTGCCTGTCCCTATTTTCCCGACGGCGCGACACCACTACCGCAACACCACCTCGACCTTCGCCGCAAACAGCCGCGCCCGGTCGCCCGTCTCGCGAATCACCTCCAGCATCAGGAACACGTCCCGCTCGACCGGCCCCATGTGCACCGTCTTGCCGTTCACCAGCACGCTCACCGGCCGGTCCAGGTCCACGAGCCGGTCGTCCAAAAACACGTCGAAACGCCGCACCCGCTCCGTCTTGATCGTGATCGTGTTGGCACGCACCTGCGCCTCGATCCGCGCCTTGTCCGACGCGTCGTGGATCCGCAGCCAGTACACCCACTCGGGCCGCAGCGTGCCTGCGATCCACTCGTAATAGTTGTACGCGATCGCGCGCGGAGTGAGAGTGCGCCGGTACTTCAGCAAGAACGCGAGCAGCGCCTCCTCCTGACCGCCGAACTCGTGCCCCGTGTCCTCGAGCAGCTTGAACACGTGCGGCGTCTTGAGCCGCCCAAGCTCCCCGGCCAGCCGTTTGAAGGCGCGCACGTTGGCCGGGTTGTCGTTCTCGCCCACCGCCAGAAACGCCGGCACGAGCCGCATGTTCTCCACGCTGCCCGCCACGTCGCGCCGGCGGCGCCAGTAGCACGTCGCCTGCGCCCCGATCGCCCCGAACCGGTCCGGCCACGTCTGCGACCAGAACGTCGAAGCGATCCCGCCCATCGAGAACCCCTCCGCATACACCCGCCACGGGTCCACCGAGTAGTCGCGCATCGTCGCGCGGATCGCCTCGAGAATCAGCGCCCCCGACTCGTCCTCCCACCACGTGCGCCGTCCCGCCGCCGTGCTCGTCGGCGAGACCAGGATGCACGTCTGCCGCGCCCTCGCGTCGCCCGCGTTCCAGTGCCGGTAGTACGTGCCGTCACCGCCCATGCCGTGAAACGTCACGATCAGCGGGTACGTCTTCGACGCGTCGTAGCCCCGGGGCAAGGCGAGGTAGTACTCCCCCTCCACGTCGCGGCCCACCTGCACCGTGAGCTGCTGCTCGCCGGCCGGCGCCGCCTCGGCAAGCCCGCCCACCCGGCTCGCCGCAAGCTCCATGAGCGGAAATCCCGCGCGGCGGAAACGCCGGATCGCCTGCGCCGCCTCGCCCCGCGCGGCCTCGTCGTCCGAGTACACGTACGTCGTCATCGCCGCCCGCAGCGCCTCGAACCGCTCCGCGGTCAGCGCCGTCGCCAGCGCCGCCACCGGCAGCCGGCCCTCGACGCTCGCCTCCCCGCGGCGGCACCGCCCGAACGCCCACTGCCCCTCGACCTTTGCCGCCTCGAACCGGTCGCCCGGCCGAAGCGCCACCTGCGTGCCGTCCCGGTACAGCGTCGCCCTCGAGCCCAGCAGCCACGTCTGTCCCGGCTCGACCGCCCCCCGCGAGGCCGCCGCCTGCAAGGCCGCCCACCAGCCAAGCACCACCAGCACTACAAGCACTCGCCTCATGCGTTCGTCCCTCCTCAAACCACTATACCATCCTGGGACCGCCCCGAAAGTCCGCTCCGCACGCTTGGCGAAGGAGGAGCTTGCCTTCCCTACACGGGGCGAAGGAGGAGCCTGCCCTCCGACTTGTCCGCCGTCTCGTCCGCCGTAGCTTTAGCGAAGGTGGAAGCGTTAGCGAAGGCGGAAGCCGCGCCGCAGGCGAGGCGAAGGAGGAGCCTGCCGTCCGACTTGTCCGCCGTCTCGTCCGCCGTAGCTTTAGCGAAGGTGGAAGCGTTAGCGAAGGCGGAAGCCGCGCCGCAGGCGGGGCGAAGGAGGAGCCTGCCCTCCGAAGCTGCACCTGCGGCGCAGGTGCAGCGAAGGAGGGTTGGCCCCGCCGCCCCGGCATGCTATACAAGCCCCGCGGAGGGGAGCCCGCAACCGGAGGCTGCCGCTCGTCCGATGAACGTCTGCGCACTCATCCCGGCATACAACGAAGCCGCCACCATCGCCCGCGTCGTGCGCGGCTGCGCGCCGCACGTGGCCGAGGTCCTCGTCGTGGACGACGGCTCCGCCGACGACACCGCCCGGCTCGCCGAGGACGCCGGCGCCGCCGTCATCGTCCACACACGCAACGCCGGCAAGGGCGCCGCCATCCGCACCGGCTTCGCCTCCGTGCGCGGCGGCGAGTTCGACGCCGTCGTCCTCCTCGACGGCGACGGCCAGCACGACACGAGCGAGATCCCCCGCTTCATCCAGGCAGCCGAGCGCACCGGCGCCGCCATCGTCCTCGGCGACCGCATGGGCGACGTGACCTCAATGCCCGCGCTCCGGCGCTGGACCAACCGGACCACCTCGGCCATCCTCAGCCGCCTCACCCGCCAGCCCATCCGCGACAGCCAGTGCGGCTTCCGCCTGCTGCGCACCCGCGTGCTCGCCGACATCGACCTCAAGACCACCCGCTACGACACCGAAAGCGAGATACTCCTGCAGGCCGCCCGCGCCGGCCACCGCATCGTCAACCTTCCCATCGCCACCATCTACCACGCCGCGCCCAGCCACATCCGCCCGGGACGCGACACCTGGCGCTTCATCAGGCTGGTGTTGCGGGCCCTCGCACGGCGACGGCCGCGGCCGCGCACGCGGCTCAGACGGAGGCGCCCATGAGCCTTTTCAGACGCCACAACGCGAGCGGCGACACCTTCGACGAGCAGCGGCGCGACATGGTCGAGCGACAGCTCCGCCGCAGCGGCATCCGCGCCGAAAACGTCCTCGACGCCATGGGCGCCGTCCCCCGCGAGCGCTTCGTCCCGCCGCGCGACGAGCCCCGCGCCTACGCCGACGGCGCGCTGCCCATCGAGCACGGCCAGAGCATCTCGCAACCCTACATGGTCGGGCTCATGACCGAGGCGCTCGCACTCACCGGCCCCGAGCGCGTGCTCGAGATCGGCACCGGCACCGGCTACCAGGCCGCCGTCCTCGCCAAGCTGTGCGAGCACGTCTTCTCCGTCGAGCGCATCCCCGAACTCGCCGAGACCGCCACCCGGCGCCTCGCCTCGCTCGGCATCGCCAACGTCCGGATCACCGTCGGCGACGGCACCCTCGGCTGGCCCGAGCACGCCCCCTACGACGGCATCA
>CAZJXV010000392.1:0-3200 GCA_964550015.1 uncultured Verrucomicrobiota bacterium | reverse complement strand
CCGCCGGGTCGAACGATGACGGCTGACGACGCTGCGAACGGAGCTGCTTGCGGCCCCAACCACAGCGCCTTCGACGCCACGCTGCCTTGATTTTTCCTCCTCAGCGAAGTTGCTTTAGTCAAGTTCGACGAGGAGTTTCGTCGTTGGTCCTACAAACGGCGGCCGACAAAAATGACCGCGCATGCGTGCCGGGGCCCGGAAAGAGAATCCCCCTTTGACGGGCACGGGTGCCCGTTCCTCGTTCGTGTGCGAGACACGCGCGGCCCTGGCACGGAAAACGGCACAGTCATAACCGGGAAAAGGGCTAACATACCTTATCATACATGCCCTTTTCCCGGTCTCGCGGCGGCAGGCGCCCTGCCTGTCGCCGCGATCCTTTTTTGGGCCGGCGACGGCGGCCCTCTCCCTGATGATAGTGGTGGATTCGCAGCGGCTGTGGTGGTATGAGTACACGTCGGGTGCCACGTTCCAGGAGGAGAGACGCTGATGTCCAAACCGAAGCGATACCTGACGGTGGATCGCACTGTCCGGCTCGAGTCGCGCGACAAGGCCGACGCCTTGAAGGAGCTCATCGAGGTGGTCGGCACGGCGCCCGAGGTCAGTGACACAGAGGCGTTCGGGCGCGCGATCTTCGACCGGGAATCGATCATGAGCACAGGGATTGGCATCGAGATCGCTGTGCCGCATGCGAAGCTGGGATCGGTCAGTCACTTTGTCATGGCGGTGGGCGTTGCGCCTGACGGGATTCCGTGGGATTCGATTGACGGCAAGCCAGTCAAGATCGTGGTGATGATCGCCGGGCCGGACGACCGGCAGGAGGACTACCTGCGCATTCTCTCTCGGGTGGTGCTGCTGTTGAGGAGCCCGAAGAACCGCGAGCGCCTGCTCGCGGCGGAATCGGCCGAGGAGATCGCCACGTTTTTCCACCGCGTGGGCTAGCCGTCCCTTGCGAACCAACACATCAGGACGATGAACAACTCGCTGCTGGTTGTTGCCATAGTCGGCGTTGTCGGCTTGTTCGCCGCGATGGGAGCGCGCCGGATCCGGGCGCCGCAGGTGGTCGGCTACGTGGTGGTGGGCGTGCTGCTGAGCGCGGTGCTGGGGGTGATCGGGCCGGGAGACGTGGCGCGGATGGGCGTCATCAGCTCGGCGGCGCTCGGCATGATCGGGTTCATTATCGGGAGCGAGCTGGCGTGGTCGAAGATCCGCCGCGTGCGCCGCGCGGTCGTCTGGATTTTGCTTCTCGAGTCGCTGGGCGCGCTGACGTTGGTGATGACGGGCGTGTGGCTCATCACGGGCAACTGGCCGCTGGCGCTGATCCTGGGTGCGCTGGCCTCGGCGACGGCCCCGGCCGGCACGGTGGACGTGCTGCAGCAGTACAAAGCGAGCGGGCCGCTGACGACGATGATGTACGCCATTGTCGGGCTCGACGATGCGATGGCGTTGCTGGCGTTCGGGTTCTGCCTGCCGCTGGCGCGCAACATGCTGGCGGGGACGCACGACTTCTCCGTCGTGTCCATCGTGCTGGTTCCGCTCAAGGAGATCGGTCTCTCGGTGGCCATCGGCGTGGTCGTGGGGCTGGTGGGCTCGATGCTTGCGCGGGTGCTCAGGACGAGCTCGGAGATGTTGATCCTGACGCTCTCGATGATTTTTCTGTGTACGGGGCTGTGCAGCGAGTGGCACTTGTCGCTGATTCTGGCGAACATGGCGATGGCCATCGTGTTGGTCAATGCGATGCCCCGGCTTTGCGGCAAGATGGTCAGCGTGGTCAGCGGCTTCTCTGCGCCGATCTACGTGGTATTTTTCGTGTTCGTTGGTGCGCGGCTCGACCCGCACTATCTGAAGTTGATGGGGTTGACGGGCATCGCCGCGGGGGTCGGCTACGTGGTGCTTCGGACGGCGGGCAAGTGGCTGGGCAGCATGCTTGGGGGGAAACTGGGCCATGCCGCGCCCGTGGTGACCAAGTACCTTGGCTTCGGCCTGTTCTCGCAAGCGGGCGTGGCCATCGGGCTGGCGCTGGCGACGAGCAGCGAGCTCGCGCGTATAGGTACCGAGGCCGCAAGCAACACCGCTCAGGACGTGATCGCAATCATCACGGCCACCACCTTTGTGGTGCAGGTGGTCGGGCCGCCGTTCACCAAGTACGCGATATTCAGGGCGGGCGAGGCAAAAGAGCCCGACCGGCCGTCTGGAGGGGCACGATGAAGTACATGATAATCAAGCTGTACGACCCTCGGTATCTCGACGATCTGATGGTGGCGCTGACCGCCCACGATGTTCGCCACGCCGTGGTGCTTGATGGGACCGCGGTCGGCTCGGCCGTGATGCAGGACATGCCTCTCTTTGCCGGCTTCCGCGTCGACATTGGGGAACCGCGCGGCGCCATGAAGGTCATTCTCGCCGTTGTGCAGGACGAGGAGACCGCCCGGGTCATCCGTGACGAGCTCAAGGACACGGGTGTTGACCTGAGCGATCCCGCCACGGCCAAGGTCTTTCTCTTGCCTATTGATGAGCTCACGTAGCCGTGTGCGTCGCGCCGGAGAAAGGGGCCGGGGCACGGTAGGGACGGGCACCTGTTTTTCTGCTCCGCCGGCACGGTGAATGCACCGCCGGCACGGTGAATGCACCGCCGGCACGGTGAATGCACCGCCGGTTCGCGGAAGAACAGGTGCCCTTCTCTCTTTCTAGAGGTTGGGGGCGATGAGGGGGATGGCGTAGACGGCGTCGGGGTTCTCGACGGACCCGCGGAGCTGGTCGAGTGCACGTCTGACGTTGACCTCGCGTGCCTCGGCGGTGACGGCCGCGGTGAAATCGGCCCCGTCGGCGCTGACGCGGAAGGTCTCTTTGACGGCGGCGTAGCAGTTCCGGAGCGTGTCGGCCAGCAGCTTGGCTCTCGCCCGCTTTGCGCCGGGGACGCGCACGACGTAGCACCACTCAGCGTTGGCGGTGTCGGCAATAGAGAGTTTCTTGTGGAGATCGGGCCACGTGTTCGGGGCGGCTTCGTCCGCGCCGGTGGTGATGGCGCGGGCGATCTCGAGCACGTCGGCGGCGACGGCGCTGGCGGTGGGGACCATGCCGGCCCCCATGCCGAAGAGGCGGACCTCGCCGACGAAGTCGCCGTGTATCTCGACGGCGTTGAAGGCGCCCTCGACCTGGCCGAGGTGGTGGGCGGCCGGGACGAGCATGGGGCCGACACGCAC
>CAZJXV010000391.1:0-3203 GCA_964550015.1 uncultured Verrucomicrobiota bacterium | reverse complement strand
GACGAGCGGCCCGTCGAACTCCTCGTGGGCGACTACGCGCGCCGCTGGCGCGTCGAGAACTACATTGCCGAGGCGGTGAAGTTCTTCCACCTCAACGCCCTCTCCTCGCCCATCCTCGTCAAGGTCCAGCTTGACGTCCTGCTTCTGCCCCGTGTTGATGCGGATCTCGGCGAGCGGGGCGACGTCGCCGAGTGCATAGCGCAGCACCCACGGCACGACCTGGCGATTGAGGGTCTCGGAGATGAGGTCCGCGTCGTCGTCTTCGAGGATATCGGATTCCTCGCCCTGCAGGCTGGCGCCCGTGCCCTCGCCGGATCCGGCCGACATGGTCGAGAGGTCCGCCCCGCGCCAGAGCGCGGCCATGGCGCGGTCCATACGCTCGACGAGCTTGGGATAGGGGAGCTCGCCGGTGGCGGAGGTGTCCACCTTATTGATCTCTGCGCCGCGGTTGGTGACCATGGCCCAATCCACGCCGAAGTTCTGGAGGGCGGTGACCAGGGTGTTCCACTCGGTCGAGCCCTCGGCGGCGTCCGTGACGCCGTGCAGGCCGGGCATGCCGTGCCGCTCGGAGTAGATGAGCCAGTCGTTGAGCGGCATGCGCTTGAACATGTAGGCCACGGAGCAGGGCTCCATGAGGCCGTCGCCGGCTGTGACCATCCACTCCCCCGGCTCCAGCGGGATGCCGGAGATGGCTCCCTCGCTCTGGCGGTAGCGCAGCTTGCCGGCGGTGTTCTCGAAGAACCACACGGGCACGAAGCGGAACGTTGCGGTGAGGCCGTTCGGCGTGGGCTGCCAGACGATCTCGTGGACGGCATAGCGCTTGCCGACGGCGTCCATCATCTGGCGCACGAGGAGCTGAAGGCCGCCGGTATAATTGAGATCCACCGCGCTCGTGGCAGTGAGCTCGGCGAAGAAAAACTCTAGGGCCTCTTTCTGACGCGCCGCCTCGGGCGAATCGTCGGCCATCACGATTTCCCAGCCGTGGCGGCTGACGGACTTCCTGCGCTTGGGGATGACCGAGGAGAGCACGTCGTCGCGGGTCTCGATCTTGTCCCAGGTGATGGCCGCGTCACGGATGTAGCCGGAATGGAAGCGGTCGAGCTGGTAGGAGAGCGTGGCCGGGGTGAGGTTCCGGATGGGATTGAACCGGCTGCGCAGGTGCAGGGCCACGCGTTCGGCGCTGACGATCTCGGTTGTCTTGGGCTCAGGCATCAGAAAATGACCGCCTTTCGGGACACGGCGCGGGGTGCGAACCCGGCCCCCCGCTCAGCGCGTTCCACTCGGGAGGACCGGAATGGGCCGGACGGAGACGCGCCGGCGTGCAGGGCCAGGGCAAGCGCCCAAAACCGGTCTGCGTGTCCGTTCTTGCCGCGGTCGGCGGTGAAGCGGATGTTGCCGGCCGCGGTGGTCTCCTTCTTGATGGCGCGAAGGTCCGCGCGGATGTAGGCGTCGGACGGGATGCGGACGTTCTTGTCCTCAAAAGCGGCACGGACAGGATACGCCAGCTCTTCCTTCACCGGTGCGGTGAAATTGACGGCCTCGACCTTGTAGGTGCCGAACCGCTGCTGCGCACGCTCGGCGAATTGTCGCCCGAGTCCCGTGTTGTCAATGCAACACCTGCGGACCTGTGGCAAAGCCAGCAGCGGGTAGAGCTCCTGCTCCTGGCGGTCGAACGTCTCGTTCTGCATCGAGATGATGCGGCGGGTGAAGTAGACCCCCCCGGCCTTCTCGACCAGCCAGATCACTGTGAGGTCGTGGTCCCGCCCGACGTCCACGCCAATGAAGAGCTGGTTCTTCGCGTCCTCGAGCTGGTGGGGCTGCCACTCCCAGGCTTCGTCCGGCTTGTACTCGCACGAGGCGATCAGGTCATAGGAAAGGAAGGCCGCCGCGTCGTCGGACGGGATGCACATGTACTCCTGAAGGAAGGTCTCCTCGTCGGGGCAGCCGGCACGGATGAAGTCGAAATAGGCGGCCTCGTCCATGGCCTGGCGCGGATCCTCCTGGGAAAGCTTGGCCTGGAGCTTCTTGAGAAAGCCCTGGTCGAGCGCGTCCTGCAGCGTGACGGTATGCAGGCTGAACCCTTTGGGGTTGCCCTTGTGCTTGATCTCCTGCACGAGCTCGTTGAAGAGCGAAGCGCTGCCGCGGTGCGTGGAGATGACGGCCAGGCTGCCGCCCCAGGTGATGCCCGGATAAGCGATCGCATAGAGCTTCCGCTGGTCGGGGTTAAGAGCAAACTCGTCGAGCTTTCGGTTGCCCCGCTTGCCTGCCTGAGCGTCCGGATTGCTGGACATGGAATGAATGCGCCGCCCATTGGCGAAGGCCAGCACGTAGGCGCTGATCTTCCGGTCTTCGTCAATGACCTGTTCGCCCAGGTCCCTTGCGCCGATCTGCAGGATGTCTGCAAACGCCTTGCAGTCCTCCAGATAGAGCCGCGCCTGGATGATGTCGCGGGAGCTGATCCAGGTGTCGTGCCGCGCGCCCTGGGGCGAGGTGTTCCGCACGTCCTCATAGGCCGAAGCCCAGGAGATGCCGATCTGGCGCGACTTCTCCATGATCTTGAGCCGGGCGCCGTCGCGGATCCACCGCGCCTGGTACGGCAGAAAGAAATTGTCCACCGGGTTCTTCACAGGAGCTTCAACGCCTCCTCGATCTGCTTGATCGTGCCCCGCGAAATGCCGCCGCCGCTCACCACATCCCGCAGCTTCTCGCTGGCCTGCTCGTTGCGGGCCTGCTGCTCCCGGAATTTCTGTTCCGCCAGCTCGATCTCCCGCTCGTTGATGGCCTGGTCCCGCGCCTTGAGCACGAGCATGAAGAGCCCCTTCACGTCGCGCGGATCCGCGTTGGGGTTGACGGCCAGCTCAAAGGCCTTCTGCTTGAGCGCGTCTATCGTGGCCGCGTCGAACTCGCCGGGCCGCTTCTCGGCTTCGGCCGCGACTTCGTCGGCCATGGCGATCGCGCGCTGCCGGCGCGCAAGCAGGGCCGCGGCGCAGCAGTCGTTCCAGAAGTCCGTAAGCGCCGAGTTGCCGCGCACGACCACCTTGAACTCGTCGGCCAGGCGCTTCTTGATCACGCGGTACGGCACGCCGGCCAGCATCCAGTCCACCAGGGCCTCGTACTGATCCGGCGGCAGATTCTTGAGTTTGCTGTCTGACCGTGCCTTCCTCATAAGGGGCTGCCGGGTGCCTTTCCACTTGCCATCACCT
>CAZJXV010000390.1:0-3209 GCA_964550015.1 uncultured Verrucomicrobiota bacterium | reverse complement strand
CTGGGTACAAACGCCGCAACAAACCGAAGCATAGCCTGAAGGGCTTACATAAACGAAGGTTTTCAACAGGCCCGTAAGCCCCAGGTTCTCGACGAGAAAACGAATAATCTAAGCCCTGGAGGGGCGACAGAAATCCCTCCCGTGAGGCGACGCCCCCTTCACCTCGACCTGGCTTTTCAGCAGCCGTCTACGACGCGCCCGCGGCCGCAGCTTAGAACCCGATCTCCACCCCCGCGAGCACGGCGAAGCCGTTGACGTCCACGTCGCCGATCTCGTAGTCGGACAGGTCCACCCCGATGCTTGCATCGAAGTAGCGGACCTCGACCACCACCGAGAAATTGCCGCTCAAGGCGATGTCAACACCCAGCCCCGCATGCCAGCCGAGCGTATCGTCCACACCGGCTGTCGCGAACGCGCCTGCATCCGCGCCGCCGAAGTCGCCGTCGATCGAGAAGTAGTCGAGCCCGAACGTAACGTAGGGATTGAGTGTCCCCTCGTACATGAAGTAAAAGACCGCGCCCACCGAGATGTCGCGGATATCGAAATCGGGGAACGCGCTGAGCGTTTCCGAGAACGTGTCGCCCTCGAAGTTCCAGAAGTCAACCGCCGCCACCAGGCCGAACCACTCGCTGAACATCAACTCGCCCGCCACGCCAAAGCCGAACACGTGATCGGCATCGTTCGGGAACCAGTACGACAGCCGCGGCTCGACCGAGATGCGACGCCCCTGCTGTGCGGATGCGTCCGGCGCCATGAGCGCAACCAGCCCCACGACCAAGACCAGAACCAAGATCGTCCTCAACCTCATCGTTCTCCCTCCTGTGCAAACAGCGTCCTGTGCAAGTCGTTCGTCCCGTGGCGACTATACGCGACGACCCCCCGTTGTCAACTCCGTTCTCGATTCCGGGCCACCCTGTGCCCGGCGTACCACATGTGGATTGCTGGATGAATTGACGCCCCCGATTGTGCATAATTACCGCGGACGCTTGGAGAGCCCGCCATGACCCGCGTGCTCGAAATCATACGGCTCGGCATCCGCAACATCGTGCTGCACAAGCTGCGCTCGTTCCTCACGACGCTCGGCATCATCTTCGGCGTCGCCGCCGTCATCAGCATGTTGGCCATCGGCGAGGGCGCCAAGTGGGAGGCCCTGCAGCAAATCAAGCTCCTCGGCGTGCAGAACATCACCGTGCGGAGCGTCAAGCCGCCGGAGGCAAGCCAGCTCGCCGCCTCGAGCGACTCCTCCGTGCGCTACGGCATCACCGAAGAGGACCGGCAGCACATCGCCGCCACGCTCGAGCTCGCCGAGCAGATCGTCCCGATCAAGGAGGTCCGCAAGCCCGTCATCTACGGCGACCAGAAAATGGATGCGCGCGTCGTCGGCACCGTGCCCGGCTACACCAACATCATCAACTTCCGCGTCGGCCGCGGCCGGTTCATCTGCGATCTCGACAACGCGGAGGTCAAGAAGGTCTGCGTGATCGGCGCCGAAGTCCGCCGCGAACTGTTCCGCTACGAGGACCCGCTCGGACGCCACATCCGCATCGGCGAGCAGTGGTTCGAAGTCGTTGGGCTCATGGAGGACAAGGCCATCACCGGCACCACCGGCACGATCAAGGTCCACAACCTCGACCGCGACATCTACATCCCATACGAGACCGCGCGCAAGCGCTACGGCGACTGGGCCGTGATCGCCGGCACCGGGACCTTCTCCGCCGAAGTGCTCGAGATCAGCGAGCTCATCATCCGCATCCACGAGGCCGCCCTCATCCCACGCGCGGCCTGGATCGTCCAGCGCGTGCTCGCCAAGCACCACCCCCGCACCGATTTCGACGTCATCATCCCCCAGGCGCTGCTCGAGCAGCGCAAGCGCACCATCCGCACCTACAACAACGTGCTGGTGCTCATCGGCTCGATCTCGCTGCTCGTCGGCGGCATCGGGATCATGAACATCATGCTCGCCACCGTCACCGAACGCACCGCCGAGATCGGCGTGCGCCGCGCCATGGGCGCCCGACGCCGCGATATCGTCCAGCAGTTCCTGATCGAGACCATCGTGCTCTCCGCCGTCGGCGGCCTGACCGGCATCCTCGTCGGCGTCATCATCGCCCATCTCGTCCAGTCGCTCGCCCATCAGAAAACGATCATCACCCTGCTCGCGATCGTTATCTCGGCAGGGATCTCCGTCGCCGTCGGCATCGTCTTCGGCCTGCACCCGGCGATCAAGGCGGCGAAGATGGACCCGATCGAAGCGCTGCGATACGAGTAGACCCCCGCCCCCGTTTTTGTGTAAACTTATTTGAACACCGCTGCCGGAAGCCGTGTCTAAGACAGTGTGCTGGGGAGCGGCTGCGCTGTAACTGCCGGCTTCAGCGCCTCATGCGGAAAAAGGGTCGTGCTTGTGGATCGGCGAAACCTGCTCGCAGCCATCGCCTGCCTCCTGGCGGCATCCGCGCCGTCGGCCGCCCGTGCCGCGCAGCCGGGCCAGGACACCGATTCGGCCGCGACCTATCGCAAGGCCCTCCACGGCCGCATCAACCTCGTCCTCGCCAAGGCCGAAGGCGGGGGCAACCCGACCGTAGAGCTCGCCGCCGCCGCAATCTGCAAGGGCGTCGGGATCCCGTACCAGCTCGAGCGCTCGCGCACCCTGACCAAGGGCCGGACGGCCACACACATCCCGCCGGTCAACTGGATAGACGTCGTCGCCGGCAAGGCCCTCGTCGCGGTCGCCGCCAGGGCCGATCTCGCCATGCGCATCGACGCCAAGGGCGTCTATCTTGTGCCCAGGCCGGAAAACACGGGCACCACCCCGCGCAAGCTTACCACCACCCAGCGGCTGCAGGTGGGCGCCGCGCTGAACGTCGTCGCCGATGTGCTCCGTGGCAAGCAGATCAGCGACGAGTACTACGGCGACCAGTACGTCCAGCTCAGCATCGAGCTCAAGACCACGCGCGCCTTCAAAAACCTCAAGGTCGTCGTCCACATGTACGCCCGCATCGACCGGAGCTATCTTCGGTCATCCGGCTACGACGACGACGAACGGCCCCGCTACGGCCCGAGGGGCGAGTTCGTCGAAATCCACAAGAAGACACTCGTCGTCGCCGAGCTCACGCCGGCCCAGGCGCACGAGCTCAAGACCAAGGTGATCAACACCTGGCACGGGCCCGACGGGTATTACCCCTACCGCTACAGCGAGAAATATTACGGCT
>CAZJXV010000389.1:0-3229 GCA_964550015.1 uncultured Verrucomicrobiota bacterium | reverse complement strand
GCATGGAGCCTATCGCCATTCGCTGCGCTCATGTCGAAGCCTCATGCTCGACGTTCTGACTCGTCTGATTCAGGAGCTGCAGCATGTCCGCTTCGCTCTGGTGCGGGCAAACGCGCAGGAAGAACTCACGGAATCGGTCCGGCCAGCGCGCGTGCGCCTCGTGCGGGTAGAGGTAGGCGAACGCCTCAAACGCCGCCTGCTCGACACGGGGGTCTGGGTTCGCCGCGTAGGCATCCAACAGTTCTGCGGCCTCGACGGCGCCAGCGGCCAACTCCTCCGGCGATGCCAGGTCAGAACCAGCAGTCGGAGGCGACGATTCACCCGCGCCGACAATCGTTTTCTCAGTGTCCATCGGTCCCTCCCGGCGCGGATGAATCGCGCCTCAACTGCACGTTGGGTTGCTCTTGCTTGTCGTGTATGTCTGTCGTGATCTGACGCAGCACCACGCGACACAAATCGAGCGCGTTCTGTTTCACGTTGCGTGATGCCCATGCAAATGTATTCTGCGGAAGCGTTGCCATTTCGCGCAGTGTCGCGTTACGGACAAGGCCGCACTGAAGGTGTGCATCGTCCAGCAACCCAACCAAGGCGTGGAGCATATTGCGAAAGGCGCGAATTCCACGTACAAACGCCTTGCTGCTCCACTGATCTGTGATCTCGATCTTAGCCATCTCCCGATGTCCCCTTTCGCAAATGCTCACGCCCAACGTTCGATTTACTCAAAACCATGCCCACACCCACACGAAGACGGCGAGCACCAGGCAGACCGCCACAATCGGAGCCCACGCGGCATCCCATGCCCGCGCAATCGCCGCCCGCCATCGTGGCAACCGTTCCCGGTATCGAGCCTCCGGGCACATCGTCAGCGGGTAGTACCAGACCGGCTCCCGCATCCGTCGCAGAAATCGAACAATCGCTTTCACGTTACCTCCTTACCGCGCTTGGCGCTCCCAGGAGGAACGTGAAGCGGGTCGTTGGCGATCAATGCCTGTGCTTCCCTCAAGCCAGCAGCACGTCCCTGATGGAATGCCGCCTTGGCGATGTTGCCGACGTTGTTCTCTCCGGCAGCTTGGGAGTCCGCGACGCCGATCCGAACGTTCAGATCGCCAACCAGCGGATCGACGCTATCCAATGAAGGCGCGTCGCCCGTGCTAACCGGGATGCGGTCCACAACGTTTCCATCTCCATCTACGATGTCCTTGATGTCATTCATTGGAAGCGTCATCCTTTCCTTTCTCCACAATGTCCCCCAGGTACAGCCGATAGTACCGGCCATCCCAGCCGTCATACGAGCACCCGCCGCAAGCCACGGCCAACACGGGGCGCAGTATGGTGCGCGACGTGTAGCCGCGCGAGAAGCGGCAATGCGTGATGCGCCGACGCCGATCCCATATCAAGCGCCGCCAGTGAGGCGTGCAGGCGCGATACTCAACGTCTTTGTTGCTGCCCACCATGAGATCAAACCACTTGTAGGTCAGCACGAGATGGAGAACAATCGGCTTCACGCTATCGTTCCTCCGCTGCGCTCCGATCCTGACGCGGGGCGTTAAGCTGTGCCACTGGCTATGGCGCTTCGCACGTCCTCGATGATCTCGCGGGCATCGTTGCGGCGGCTCAAGTAGCCGCGGAGCTTGTCCTCGACCTCATCGGTCGTGTCCCGGACGGACAAGACCACATCAGCCTCCAGCAGCGACGCCATGCCGGGAGGCTCCAGGGCGCGCTCAGTACGGGCGTTGTGTGCGTTGCTCAATGACCGGATCTCGGACCAGGGGGGGCGGATGCGGCCGGCCTTGATGTCGGAGATGATCTTGATGCGCTTGCGGCCCTGGTCGTACTGCGCACCGGCCAATGTCTCGGCCTTGGCGAGCGAGAGGGCATTGTCAATGAGGACCTGGCGCTGGTTGCGGGTATAGACTCGGACCAGCCTTGCCGCCCGGTTGTAGCTGGTCTTGCCCATGGCGAGCGGGCCGAGCAGGTGCATGATGCGAGCAATGACCTGGTACTCGGTGAGACGGGTGGCGATGACGGCATTGACAATGAGATCGCCGAGCTCGAACGCTCGGGTGATGGAGGCTCGGCGATCGCGCTGGTGCCAGTCGCGGATGTGCTGCCAAATGGGGGCGGGGTCGATGGCGGAGATCATGGCTGGCTTTCCTTCGGGCGCTGGCGAGTGGGGTCAGGCAACGGTTTGGAGCCGGACGCGGATGACGGCAGCGGCAGCGAGAACGTGGGGAACGCCAGGGGCCTGCAAAGCGTCGAGCCAAGTGTCACGACAGGGCCATAACTCGTGATGACCATAGGCGACGCCGGCGCGGAGGTCGAGGGCGGCGTTGATGGTCTTGCGGATGTCAGTTGAGTCTATGATGTGGGCGCGGACGGCGTAGTCCTCCATGCCCTCGAAGGGAGGCTCGTAATCGAGGTAGGGGGCGTCGGCGCGGGCGGCGCGGCGGGCGAGTGTGGCGTGATGCGCGGCGGAGAGGGCGCGGTGCCCGCTGTGGCCGGCGATCCAGTTGTGGGTGGGGCCGTGGGGGAATGAGTCGAGGCTGATGGAGCCGTGGTCTGCGTGATAGCTGATGAGATGGAATGGGTCCTGGGCTCGGTAGGCGTCGGCAATATCGGTGATGACGGCAGGGGGTATTCCGTCGTCAAGGCCGTTGACGATGACACTCATTAGGGATGTGTGCTGCGCGAGCTCACGGGCGGCGAAAGTGCCGACGGGCCGGGCATCGGACATGGGGAGATCGACGCGGCGGTCGTCGTGGTCCCAGTAGGTGAGGCCAATGCCAATGCAGGCGTGCATGTCGCGCTGCATGAGCCAGTGGAACAGCCGGTGAATCTTGGCCCACTCGCGGGTGTTGGGGCGGTCGGCACGACGATAGAACGGGCCGGCGCCCCAGCCGATGCCAATGGCGTTGAATCCGCGGACAAGGAGGCAATCGAGGAAGTGCTGTATGGCGGTGTCGCCCTGGGCGGCAAGGAGACGCCAGGCAATGGCGATGACGGGGACGTGGGGGCGGCCGGCAAGGATGAAATGGCGATGCTCTGTGGTGATGTAGGGAAGGGAAGGGGGCTGAGGCTCGGGCTGGGGCTCAGGCTGGGGCTGTGGCTCGGGAGCGGGCTCAGGCTGGGGTTGAGGCTCGGGCTGGGGTTGAGGCTCGGGCTGGGGCTCGGGCTGGGGCTCAGGCTCGGGTTGGGGCTCAGGCTCGGGCTGGGGCTCAGGAGCGGGCTC
>CAZJXV010000388.1:0-3263 GCA_964550015.1 uncultured Verrucomicrobiota bacterium | reverse complement strand
GCACCGGCCGCTTCATGCCGAGAGAGTGTGCGTCGAAAAGCCCGCCGAACAAGCCGATGTCGGCCAGCACGCGTTTCGAAAAGGTCGAGCGCACAGTGCGCGCGATGACTCGTTTGACCGAATCCGTCGCTTCAATGTCCACACCGGCGTCTTTGTAGGTCAGACCGCGCGCGGCCATCTACCTCCTGTCCGGGTCCTGGGCTTCCCGAGGAAGCGTTACTCTACGCGGGTCGGCTGTGGGAGCGCAAGAGAAAACTTCGGGGCGGCGTGATTTTTCGTGGATGGCTTTGGGTTCTAGGGGCGGGGTGTGAAATATGCTGCGTCTAAGTGCCTGTTGGCCTGAAACTTGATTGTGGGAAGTTGGATTGTTGTCTCGGAGACTCTTGTGGAAACCAAAGCAGAAGGAGTGCGAGAGATGGTCAGGGCAGGGTTTGTTGTGTTACTTCTTGGGGCGCTGGTGGTTACGATCGGCTGCGGCGGCGAGGGGGACAAGGAGGGGCCGAATGCTGCGGTGGAGCCCGAGTATTGGGGTTCGGAACATGTGAGGTATGCCGAGTACGTGGACTGGGAAGATGGGCAAGATGTGCCGGGTGGCGAGCAGTGGAGCAGCCCGCCGGCGGGTGAACGGTATGTCAAGTTCACGTACTACGGTGAGATGCTGGTCAAGTTGGAGGCGTTCAACGAGGATGGCTCCCCTGGCTTGCGGTTCATGCCTGATGCGTCCACCAGGTACGTGTTCGGCGAGTATGGGTTGGGGGTGGATCGGAAGCTGAGACGCGCTGCCGGCACTGAGTCGCTGTATGCCGCCAACGGCGAGGTGCTTGAACAGCGGTGGTTTGGTACGGATGGAAAGGTGGTCATTCGTCACGCTTACCGCTATGATGATGCCGGGCAGCTTGTCGAGCTGGCGAAGCACGCTGAGGGGAAGATGACCGAGCGCCATGTGTACGCGTATGACGATGCGGAGCGGCTCGTCGAGGAAACGGTGTACGGAGAGGACGGCGAGGAAAAGACGACCGTACGAAAGTACACGTACAGCGCCGATGGTCAGGAACGCACGGAAAGGATGGAACTCTACAGCGATGCGGGTGCCCTGACGCATGTCGGCACGTTTCGAGAGGAATGGGATCCTGTGAGGGAAGACTGGAGGAAGACGGGTGAGACGTGGGAGCAGGCGGGGTGAGCGAAAGGCGGATTTGAATGCTCCCAGGAAAAGGTGCGGGGTATTTCTGGAGGGCGTGAAGTGATGAGCAGGTTGCTTGGTTTGGCCGTGGGTGTGGCGCTCGTGGTGGCGGTCGGCTGCGGCGGGAATGGGTCTGAAGAGAAGGACAAGAATAACCCTGGGAAGGACCTGAACGCGGCGGTCAAAGTGGAACAACTGGGCCCTGAGCGCGTGGTGTACGCGGCCGACATCGAGGGGTACTGGGATTCTGAGAAGACCAGGCCGGGCGGCGAGAAGTGGAAGAGGCCGCCCGAGGGCCGTGAATACTTGAAATTCACCTACCACGGCGACAAGCTGACCAAGCTCGAGACCTTCGGCGAGACGGGCGCGCCGTCTCGGTGGTTGAAGGCCGGGGTGCGCGTCGAATGGAAGTACGCGGCGCACAGCGGCGTGCTCGAGGAAACCGGCTACAACGAGGAGGGTGAGGTTGAGGAGCACAATAGCTGGCGCTACGACGGTCGCGGCCGGATGATCGAGGAGGCGTACGGCTACGGCGGCGGCGAGGTGCTTGCAAAGACCACGTACGACTACCTCGGCGACAGCAGGGATCCGGCAAGCGGGGAGACTGTTGACGGGGACGGGAACCTCCTCAGCAAAAGCGTCTATACCTACAGCGAAGACGGCCGGGAGCGCATGGAGCGATACGAGGCGTACGACGGGAACGGAAGGGTCACGCACAGCCGGCCCTCGATGCAGCGCTGGAATGCCGACCGGCGTTCGTGGGAGGAGCTCGAGGAGTAGGGGACGGCGCGACGTTTGCTGTCGCCCCTTCGGGGCTCGGAATATCTGTTTTCTCGTCGGAAACCCGGGGCTTATGCCCCGGGCTACCGGCTGTTGCACCTCCGGCGCTTTGGCCCTTGCTGAGGCCTCGACGGGCTTGCGCCCCAGGCTGGGCCGCTCTCCCTGGCGCCGCGGCTATTCGTCGAAGAGCTTTTCGAACGCGTCGGTATCTTTGCCCTTGCGTTTCTGCTGCGGGAGACGTTCGGGTGGCTCCTCGTCGCCGGCGGTCGAACCGCCCGAACCGCCGGAGCCAAGCACAAAGTCGGGGTTGAGGACCTGGTGCATTTTGAATGACTGAACGTTCATGTCCACCAGGAGCCCGAGCTTGAGCTTGGCCGCCTTGATGCAGGCGGCGACCTGGGCTTTGAGCAGCCCGGGATGACCCCCCTCGGCCGCGAGGCGCACGTACACCTTGTCCCGGACTACGAAGTTGAGCGTGTACTCGCCGACGGTCGCGTCCTTGTATGTGATGGGGATTTTCTTGCCCTGCTCGTAGGGGATGTTGCGGCGCGTCAGCTCCTGGGCGAAGGCGCGCTTGTACGGTTCTTCGTCGAAGCCCGGTCCAAGCAGCGAATAGACCTCCTCGAGCGCCTTGCGAACCTCGAAGGCGATTTCCTCATGGCTCATATCCGACATGGGTCTGTCCTCCTTGCAATGCCCAATCCATGATACCGGGGCGGGATGCTAAACGCAAGGGCAATGTTTGTGTGCGCTCCGCGCGGGGCATAGAATGGGGGCATGAGGCGGCCAAGGCAGATCCTGCATGTGGACATGGACGCGTTCTTCGTGTCGGTCGAGACGCTGGCGAACCCGTCGCTGGCGGGCCGGCCGGTGGTGGTGGGGGGCGACCCGGACGGGCGGGGGGTCGTGGCAGCAGCCTCGTACGAGGCGCGCACGTACGGCATCCGTTCGGCTATGCCGCTCCGGACGGCGAAGCGGCTCTGCCCGCACGCGATTTTCCTCCACAGCAACCTGCAGAACTACGCGAGCTGGTCGCGGCGCGTGCACCGGATCTTCGAGCACTACACGCCCGACGTGCAGGCGGTCTCGATTGACGAGGCGTATCTCGATCTGATCGGCACGGAGCGGCTCCACGGGCCGGGGCTCGCCGCGGCCGAGGCGGTCAAGCTCGAGATCAAGCGCAAAACGAAGCTCAACGCGTCGGTGGGGCTGGCGACGAACAAGCTGGTGGCGAAGGTGGCCTCGGAGCTGGCGAAGCCGAACGGGCTGTGCGCGGTGCTGCCGGGGTTCGAGGCGAATT
>CAZJXV010000387.1:0-3270 GCA_964550015.1 uncultured Verrucomicrobiota bacterium | reverse complement strand
GATCTTCATCCGAATCTGATTGATAAAGATCACACACGTCCGCGACCGCGCCACCGCCGACGTCAGCTTGCGCAGCGCCTGCGACATCAGCCGCGCCTGCAACCCCACGTGCGTGTCGCCGATATCGCCCTCGATCTCGGCCCGAGGCACCAGCGCCGCCACCGAATCCACCACGATCGCGTCCACCGCGTTCGACCGCACCAGCATCTCGGCGATGTTCAGCGCGTCCTCGCCCGAGTCCGGCTGCGAAATCAACAGCTCGTCGAGATTCACCCCGATCTTCCGCGCGTACCCGGGCTCCACCGCGTGCTCCGCGTCAATGTAGGCCCCCAGACCCCCGAGCCGCTGCGCGTTCGCCATGATGCTCAACGCCAGCGTGGACTTGCCCGACGCCTCCGGCCCGAAGATCTCCACGACCCGCCCCCGGGGCACGCCACCGACGCCAAGCGCCACGTCCAACGCCAGCGAGCCCGTCGGAACCGCCGCCACCCTCACCCGGGCCGCGTCGTCGCCCAGTCGCATGATGGCCCCCTCGCCGTACTGCTTCTCGATCTGCCCGACCGCGAGGTCCACCGCCTTCCTCTTCGCCGGATCGACCTCGCCCGTCTTGCCCGTCGTCTCCGTCGTCTTGGCCGCCGCCTCCTTGGGCGCGGCCTCCTTGGGCGCCGCCTCCTTGGCCGCGCCCTTCGCCGCCTTCTGCGCCATCGTGCCTCCTCCTCTCGTCGTCCCGTTGGGCGGCTCCACCGCCCCGGGTCTCACCTTCCTCGTTCCTCGCGCGCCTCGCTTGTCGCGCGCCTCGCTTGTTGCGCGCCTCGCTTGTCGCGCGTTTCGCTCCTCGCGCGTTGCGCCCCTCGACGATACCACATCCCACAGCAATTGGGAATCGTCCGCCACGCCGGAAGCCCCAGCCCGTGCAGCGGCAGCCGATGCGCCGCTCAACCGGCGGCACCCATCGCCGCGCGGTGCAGCGGCACGTACGTGGGCCCCTCGGGCGCGAGAATGCTCTGGATCAGGCGCACCTCATCGGCGCGCAGCCGGCCCGCGTCGAAACCGCCGTTCGCCTCGACCGCCGCGCGCAGCCGCTCCCAGCCCGCCGGCGACCGCACTCGCCCCAACGTGATGTGCGCCGAGAACCGGCGCCGCTCGCGCTCGAACCCGAGCGCGGCGGCCTGCTCGTCAATGGCCCGGGCCAGCGGCTCGAGCCGCTCACGCCCCTCGCCGATGCCCACCCAGAGCACGCGCGGCCGCCGCTCGTTCGGAAACACCCCCAGGCCCCGAAACGCCACCTCGAACGGCGCCGTCGCGGCCCCGACCTCATCGAGCGCCGCGCCCATCGCCCCGATTTGCTCCGGCGTCGCCTCACCCAGAAACTTCAGCGTCAGGTGCGCCCGCTCCGGCTTGACCCAGCGCACGTCACCCCCGGCACGCCGCAGCACGCCCTGCAGCTCCTCGAACCGTGCCCGGACCCCCGCGCTCAGATCAATCGCCACGAACGTCCGCTTTGTCTCCGCCATCGGCCCGCACCCCCCTGGAGTCTTCCGCCGCAATCCTCCGCCGTAACCCTCCGGCGCAATCCTTGAAGCCCGGCCGGCCACCCGCCTACGCTACCACCCGCACGACGGCGCGTCAACGCACCCCGCCGTCTCAGGGCAGAAAAGCGACCCGGACGAGGCATGACGCCCCGTCCGGGCCTTAGCTGCGCACAGAACGCCACTATGATGAGCGCCCGTGCCTTGCCACAAGCAGAACCTCAAGCTCCTTGTCCGGAGCGTGTTGCAGACCCGACAGGCAGGCCGGCAACAGGCACCGCATGCCACACATCTTCACAAAAAAGAGGTTCGAAGAAGCTCTCCCAGACCCTGCACACACACGCCCGAACGGTCCGAGAGGCGAAAAACCCCGATACCCATTAACAACTGGCGCGTACTCTACCACAGTCGCCGCCCCATTTCAAGCAAAAAATCATCTCTTTGGACGATTTTGTCCCATCCCAATGCCGCACCCCAACCGACCCTGTCCATAAAAGGCGCCGCAATCACGTGTGTGACACCGATGAACCAACACGGTTTTTCTGACAGATTTCCCTTGACATCAGGCGCGCAATACGTTAGAGTTCCCGCGCGTTAAGGGTGAGTAAGGTAGCAACATAACGGGCCCAGGGGGGGTTCTTCTGTAGTCGGGACTCGCAACCGAAGGGAAGGACGCATTCCCACGGTATGCGGGCGGTCATCCCTTGAGACGGGATGCGGCACGCCGTCCGCAACCTGCGTACCTGACACGACGCACACATCATCAAACACTTCAGAAGAGGGGGTATGCACGATGAGAAAGCTTGCTCTGTTCCTGGCGGTCTGCGCTCTGACAATGACCCAGGCCGCCCTGGCCGAAGACATCAATCCGCCGCCGTGGGGGGGGCAGCCCAACACGACGGTCCAGGGGTGGGAGTTCCTGAACGCTGACCCGTCACCGCCACCCGACCTGCTCAACAACGAGTACGGTGACCCCTACATCGAGGTGATTCCCTTGGCGGGTGCGGGCTGGTTCGAGCAAAAGGGCGAAGCTCCCTACATCGGCTGGTGGCCGCTCTCGGGCGAGATCTGGGTCGAAGTGCCGAACGACCCGACCCAGAGACCCTGGAAGGAGATCTGGATCCAGATCACGTGGTCGCCTCAGGACCCGGGCGAGTTCCCCATCATCGAGGTGGAAGCGCCCGACCCGACCGGCATGATGATCCCCTACGGGCCGTTCGACGAGCCGATCGCGGAGGAGCTCCTGTACTTCGACCCGTCGGGCGCCGATCCGACGGAGGTCTGGCACAGTACCTACGACATCTGGATCCCGGACAATCCCGAAATCGAGATCATCCACATCTTCGGCACGATCGACATCGACGAGCTCATCATCGATACCCGGTGCGTGCCCGAGCCCGGCACCCTTGCCCTCGCCGGCATCGGCCTGCTCAGTCTGCTCGGCCTGCGCCGCAGGAAGTAACTCGGTCAACCCAAAACGAAAACACGAAAGGCCCTCCGGCGCACCAGCGCCGGAGGGCCCTCGTTGCCTTCAGCAGGCCGCTGAAAAAAGGGGCCTCACCCCGATCGTGCCGCCATGAGGGCCGGAGGTCCGCCAAGGGCGGATAAGCCCGACAGCGGGTAGCCTGGGGCGTAAGGGGCCGTTGAAAAAGCCTCATAATGCTGATTCGTCCGCGTTTTCCATAAAGGCTGTCGCCCTGAAAGGGCCAAATAGGTCAGCCCAGGGCAAGCGTCCTCCCGA
>CAZJXV010000386.1:0-3293 GCA_964550015.1 uncultured Verrucomicrobiota bacterium | reverse complement strand
GAGGCGAACGCCGACTACTGGGGCGAGAAGCCCAAGATCAAGCGCGTGATCTATCGCCCGTTCCCCGATCCCACGGCCCGGCTCCTGTCGCTCAGGAGCGGCGAACTCGATGGGATGCAGTTCCCTGAGCTCGACGTTCTGCAGGGAATGAAAGAGGATGCGAACATCACGCAGATCCGTAAGCCGGCGCTCAACATCGCTTACCTGGCAATGAACTGCTCGAAGAAACCGTTTGACGACGTGCGGGTCCGTCAGGCGGTCGCGTACGCGATTGACAAGAAGGTGATCGTCGAGGCGCTGTACGGCGGCATCGGCCAGGTGGCCAAGAACCCGATCCCGCCCGGGATGCCCGGCTACAACAACGACATCGAGGATTATCCCTGCGACCCGCAGAAGGCGCGCGGGCTCCTCGCCGCGGCCGGCTACCCCAACGGCTTCGAGACGGACTTCTGGTACATGAGCAACTCGCGCCCCTACATCATCAACCCGAAAGAGGTGGCGCTACTCATCCAGTCGGACCTGCGCAAGGTCGGCATCAGGGCAAAGGCTGAGACCATCGAGTGGGGCGCGTACCTCGACTACGTCGGCAAAGGCAAGCACTCGATGGCCTTGCTCGGCTGGAGCGCCGACATCGCCGATGCCGACAACTTCTTCGGGCCGCTGCTGAGCATCCCGGCCTCGCAGCCGCCGCACGCGCAGAACATCGCGTTCTACCGGAGCGAGCCGCTGCAGAAGATCATCGAGGAGGCGCGCGCGGCAACGAACCAGTACCGCCGCGTGGAGCTGTACCGCGACGCGTGCCGGATCGTGCACGACGACGCGCCGTGGGTGCCGCTGGTGCACACGAGCCAGGTGGTGCTCGTGCGCAGCAACGTGCACGGGATCAAGGTCCCCGTCATCACCAAGATCATCTTCAACACCGCCTGGAAGGATTGACCCGGCCGATGCAGGTCGAGACGTTCGCGTTGGGCGAACTGCAGGCGAATGCCTATCTGGTCCTCGGAAACGGGACCAATCTGATCATTGATCCCGGCGGCGACCCGACACGGCTGGCTGCACGCATCGAGAGGATCGGGACCGCGCCGGCTGCTATCCTTCTGACGCATGGCCATTGGGACCACGTCGCCGGGGTGGGGGAGCTCAAGGACCGCTTCGACGCGCCGATCTATCTGCACGAGGCGGACAGGTTCCTCTACGAGCACGTGCCAGCGCAGGCCGAGTACTTCGGCTTTCGCGCCGGGCCCCAACCGCCGGTGGATCGCGTGGTCAGCGACGGACAGGTGATCGAGGCCGGGCCGCTGCGGTTCGAGGTGCTCCATACGCCGGGCCACACTCCTGGCGGCGTCTGTTACAGAATTGGCGACGTGGTGTTTGTCGGCGACACGATCTTCGCCGGCGGCATCGGGCGATGCGATCTGCCGGGCGGCTCGTACGAGCAGCTCATCGGCAGCATCCGCCGGAAGATCCTCACCCTCGAGGACGCGGTCACCCTCTACCCCGGTCACGGCCCGCCTACCACCGTCGACGCGGAACGCACGTCCAACCCCTTCCTGCAATAGGGCCCGGGCCGGGAGGCCCGGCGCGCCAGCCGCGCAGCGGCGACGGAACCTAGCCCGGGGCACAAGCCCCGGGGATGCTGTGCCGGCAAGGGACGTTGAGCCCCGAAGGGGCGACGGACGCCATCTTCTGTCGCCCCTTCGGGGCTCTGATGGGTGTCGGCCGCCTCTTGTCCTGGCCCTTACGGACCAGGCTAGGATCCGTCGCGCCTTCGGCGCTAGGGGACTGCCCGTCGTTGGCGGGAATTGGGGTCCGTCCCGAGGTGGGCACGCTCCGCGCGACAGCCGCGACAGCCGCGACGCGGCAGGTCGGTGCCGATCTGTGAGGATCTGCGGTCGGTTCTCTTCGCTTACCGCCGCTTCCTGCCCAGGGCGCGTTTCATTTCGAGGGCGGCGTCGCGGGCCTTGATGTCCTCGCGCTTGTCGTGAAGCAGCTTGCCCTTGCCGAGGCCGATCTCGACCTTGGCGCGGCCGCGTTTGAAATACATGCGCGTGGCGACGAGGGTGAAGCCGCGCTCGGCCGTCTTGCCGAGCAGGCGCTTGATCTCCTGCCGGTGCAACAAGAGCTTGCGCGGGCGGGTGGGATCGTGGTTGTAGATGTTGCCGTGCTCGTAGGGGCTGATGTGGCAGTTGTACATCCAGATCTCGCCGTCCACGACCTTGGCGTAGGCGTCGCGCAGTTGGGCCTTGCCGGCGCGCAGCGACTTGACCTCCGTGCCCGTGAGCGCGATGCCCGCCTCATGGGTCTCGGCGATGTGGTAGTTGCGCCGCGCCTGCTTGTTGGTCGCGATCGGCTTGATCGCGATCGGCTTCATATGATCATCCTGCTTTGCCATGCCGTCATTATAGCAGGAACCGGCCCTGGCGGGGCGTCGTATGCCTAAAGTTGTAGAATCCGGGGCCGTTCTATATAGTGGCACCGGCGCCGGGGCGGCGCCGGAACAGGCGTGATCGGCCTCTGCGAGAGGAGCTTGGCGTGATCATTTCCCGGACCCCGTTTCGCGTCTCGTTTGCGGGCGGCGGCACCGACCTGCGTGCGTTCTACCAGCACGAGCCGGGCGCGGTGACCTCCACGACCATCGACAAGTACATGTACATCACGGTGAACGAGCGGTTCGACCACACGGTGCGGGTGAGCTACTCGAAGACCGAGATCGTCGAGACGGCCCAAGACGTCCACCACCCGCTCGTGCGCGAGGCGCTCAAGAAGGCCGGCATCCTCAACGGGATCGAGGTGACCTCGATCTCGGACATCCCGGCCGGCACCGGCTTCGGATCCTCGTCGAGCTTCACCGTGGGGCTGCTCAACGCGCTCTACGCCTACACCGCCACGTACGCGCCGCCCGAGCGCCTGGCCGCGGAGGCGTGCGAGATCGAGATCGAGATCGTCGGCGAGCCGATCGGCAAGCAGGACCAGTACATCGCCGCCTACGGCGGACTCCAGCACATCCGGTTCAATCCGGACGAGAGCGTCTTCGTGGACCCCGTCGTGTGCAGCAAGGAGCGCAAGCGCGTGCTCAGTTCCAGGCTGATGCTCTTGTACACGGGCATCACCCGGTCGACGAGCGAGATCCTCACCGAGCAGCGCAAGGAGACGGGCAATAAGCTCGACTACCTCCGCACAATGCGCGACCTCGCAGGCGAGATCCGACGCGTGCTCCAGGAAGGCCGGCGCCTGGACGAGTTCGGCGACCTGCTGCACGAGGGCTGGATGCTCAAACGCGAGCTGGCCAGCGG
>CAZJXV010000385.1:0-3317 GCA_964550015.1 uncultured Verrucomicrobiota bacterium | reverse complement strand
TCGGCGGGCTGGTGGACAAGCCTGTGATCGGCGTGCCGACGAGCACGGGCTACGGGGCGAACTTCGGCGGGGTGACGCCGCTGCTCGCCATGCTCAACTCGTGCGCGGCGGGCGTGGTGGTCGTCAACATTGACAACGGCTTCGGCGCCGGCTATGCGGCGAGCCTCATCAACCACCTCGGCGCGAAAGAGGCCACATGACGGCCTGGCGCCTGATCGTGCACGACAAGGCCGAGCCGGCGTGGAACATGGCGTTCGACGAGGTGGTGCTCGAGCGCGCGCTGGCGCACGGCGGGCCGGCCACGGTCCGGTTCTTCGGCTGGGACCGCCCCGCGATCACGATCGGCTACGCCATTGACGCGGCTGCGACGCTCGATCTCGACGAGTGCGAGCGGCGGGGGGTGCCGGTGGTGCGGCGGGTCACGGGCGGGGGCCTGGTGTTTCACGGCTGGGACCTCACGTACGCGATCACGTTTCCTCGCGATGCGATTGCGCCGGGCCAGGGGCTGATCGAGATTTTTTGGACGATCAACCGCGCGTTCGCCTCAGCGCTCGAGGGTTTCGGTGTGCGTGCGGGGCTGCTCGAGGGCGGCGACGCGCCGGGCCCGCCGGCCGGGGCGTGCTTCGCGAGGCCGACGCGGTACGATCTGGTCGTCGGCGGGAAGAAGCTCGTCGGCAACGCGCAGCGGCGGCGAAGAAACTGGCTGCTCAACCATGGCTCGATGCCGCTCAGCGACGGGTATCGCGAGCTCCTGCCGCTGCTGCGTGACGAGCGGGAAGCTGCTGCGTTCGAGACGCAGTCGGTTGGCCTCGATGCGGTCGCGGCGCCGGTGCCGTCGCGGGCGGAGCTTGTCGGGGCGATTGGGGATGCCTTCGGCGCGGCGCTGGGCGTCAGGCTCGAGCCGGGGCGGGCCCTCGACGAGGAGCTTGCCCGCGCCGAGGCGCTTGCGGCGGGCAAGTACCGCAATGCGCGCTGGAACCGCGGCGGCGAGGCCGTGTAGTCTTCTCAGCCGCTGCGAGAGACAGAAGAAAGGCCTCTCGCAGAGCCGCAGAGTTCGCAGAGAACCTTGGCGGCGAAGAGGAACGGTCGGGGACATGAGCGCATTCTGGAAAGAGGACTGGGAGCGCGCGCGTAAGAATCTGTTGGGGTGGTGGAACCTGGAGGGGCCGGCGATCTCGGTGATGGCGCCGAAGGACGAGCCGTGGGCCGACCTGCCGGCGCCGGAGCGCGAGCTGCCGTTTTGCCAACAGGGCGGCCCGAAGGCGCCCGCGGCGTCTGAAGGAAGCGCGCGCACGTTCCCTGTGCCCGACGACGTGCTCGTCATGTGGACCGACCCGGAGATCCGGTTCAGGGCCGCGGAATACCAGATGGCCCATACGTTTTACGGCGGCGAGGCCTTCCCCTATTACGATCCCCACGTCGGGCCGGGCAATCTCGCGGCGTTCATCGGGTCGGAGCCGTCGTTCTCGAAGACCGATGCGTGGTACACGCCCACGATGCCGAGCCTCGACGGCCCGCCGCCCTTGCGGTTCGACGAGAACAACGTCTGGTTCCGCACGCAGATGGCGCTGATCGAGCACGGCGTCCGCCACGCCGACGGCCGGTTCCTCGTCAGCTTCCCCGACCTTTTTGAGAACGTGGACGTGCTCGCCGCGCTGCGCGGCACGTCCGAGCTGCTGCTGGACATGGCGCTCAATCCCGACGCCGTCAGACGCCGCGTTGCCGAGATCAACGACGTGTTCTTCGAGGTCGCCGATCGGATCTACGATCGCGTCCGGGACGAGCACGGCGGCAACTGCGTCACGTGCTTCGACATCTGGGGGCCCGGCCGGACGGCGAAGGTGCAGGTGGATATTGGCGCCATGTTCTCGGCCGAGATGTTCGGGGCGATGGTGTTGCCGGCGCTGGCCGAGCAGTGCGCCCGGCTCGACTACGTGATGTTTCACCTCGACGGCAGCCAGTGTTTCCAGCACCTCGACCACATCCTGTCTATCGAGAACCTCAAGGCGGTGGAATGGACGCCCGATCCCGGCCAGCCCGGCGGCGGCGACCCGAAGTGGTACGATCTGTATCGCCGCATCAAGAAGGCGGGCAAGGCCGTGCAGGCGATCTGGCTCAAGCCCGAGGAGGTTGACCCGCTCTTCGAGGCTGTCGGCCCCGAGGGCATGTTCCTCTACATGCGCGTCGAGACCGAAACGGAGGCGCGCCGCTTCCTCGACCACTGCGAGAAGTGGTACAGGTAGGGCGAGCGGCGAGCCCGCATTTCTCACGGAGAGTCGGCGCGAGGCCGTTTGCGATGCGCAACGGGTCTGACCGCAAGGGGCTACAGGCAGGAAGAGACCGGGTGTTGTGGACAGGCCAGGGCAGACCAAAAAATGAAAAATGGGGACAGGCACCTGTTTTTCTGCGCCAGGGTGTGTCAGATGTGTCCGGCCTCTACGGAAAAAATAGGTGCCAGTCCCCATTTTTCCCGCGCCTTGCGCAGTGTGAGGAATGCGGGCTAGTGGGACGGGGCCAGGAGGGGCTGGACGGCGGCGAGGAGCTGGGTGGGGTTTTTGTAGAGGACGGCGTGGAAGCCGGCGTCGCGGCCGGCCTGGACGCTTTCGGCCAGGTCGTCAATGTAGAGGCAGGCGGCGGGGGTGAGGCCGAAGCGCTCGATGACGGCGTCGAAGAACTCCGGGTCGGGCTTGAGGAGCCCGAGCTCGTAGGAGAGCGCCATGCCGTCGCACTTGGCGAGCTCGGGCCAGTGCTCGAGGATCCAGCGCATGTGGTAAGGGTCGGTGTTGGAGACGAGGTAGGTCCGGCGTGTTCTGCGGACCTGGCGGAAGAAGTCGAAGATCGGCTCGTTCGCCTCGAAGATGTCGCTCCAGAGCGGCACGAACTCCTCTTCGGTGAGCTGGCAGTTGAGGGCCATGCAGATGGCGTCGCGGAACGCGTCGGGGCTGCGGGCGCCGGTCTCGAACTCGGCCTTGAGGTGGCCGAGGGCGAGGTCGTGGATTTCCTCCGGCTCCATGCCGACGGCCGCGCTGAAGTTCCGGACCAGCTGCT
This sequence comes from uncultured Verrucomicrobiota bacterium, assembly GCA_964550015.1. Taxonomy (GTDB): domain Bacteria; phylum Auribacterota; class JABMQX01; order JAFGEW01; family JAFGEW01; genus CAZJXV01. The sequence continues at coordinate 269 of CAZJXV010000385.1, read as the reverse complement.
CCGGGTCGAACGGGACCAGGACGTTGCCGAGGTCGAAGAGCACGGCCGTAATCATCGCCGTCACCTCTCGCGCCGGGTGCGATGCCTGCCGAAGGATACGCTCCGGGCGGGGCAGAATTCAACGCCTAGTTGACGGCCGGGTGCGGGTTTTGCGTGTCATCTCGGTCCCGGACCTCCGGCACATGGTGGTGTCCATAGTTTTGTGTAATTTCGCTTGGGGCTGGGTTGTGGTTGAGTGTGCTCATGGTGTTCAGGCCGCCTGGGCCACG
>CAZJXV010000384.1:0-3322 GCA_964550015.1 uncultured Verrucomicrobiota bacterium | reverse complement strand
CGTCATTCTGGTCGAGGGCGGCCTTCACAGGATTGTTCCAGCCGCCACGGCCACGAGCGCGCCCATGCGCGGCTCGGGCGGGGCATCGGGCGGTGCGGGACTTGCGACCGATATCATCCCGCTGCGCTTCATAGCGGCCGGCGAAATGGAGCGGATCCTGGTTGCGCTCACGCCGGAGAGCAGCATCGTGCGCGTCGCCTCGCAGCGTAAGCCTCCGGTGGCCACCGCCTTGCCGGTCTGGAGGCCGTCGCCGATTCTGACATCGTGATGTGTTGGTCAGGCGGGGATGTGCCCACGATGTCGGATGTGGACACAAGTGAGAAGCGACGGAAGCGCTGGCCGGAGGCGCTGAAGCGCGAGATCGTCGCGGCGACGTTGAAGCCCGGCGCGTCGGTGTCGGTCGTGGCGCGCCAGTACGACGTCAACGCGAACCAGGTCTTCATGTGGCGGCGCCGATATCGGGATGCAGGTGAACAGCCGGCTTTGCAGCCGCCGTCCTCGACGCCGGCGCTCGTGCCGGTGACGATCACGTCGGAGCCGGAAGTGGCGCCGGTGGCGCCGCCGGCGCTGCCCGCCGAGACCGCCTCGGACACCATCGAGATTGAGGTCTCCGGCGACTGTCGTGTCCGCGTCGGCTCGGGCTTCGATGCCCGTGCGCTCAAGCGCGTTCTCGACCTGCTGAGGCGCCGATGATCCCGGTGCCGTCGGGCGTGCGTGTGTGGCTTGCGGTGGGGCGCACCGACATGCGGCGTGGCATGAACGGGCTCTCCCTCCAGGTGCAGGAGACGCTCGGCCGAGATCCGTTCGCCGGCGACCTCTTCGTGTTTCGTGGGCGGCGCGGCGACATGATCAAGATCCTCTGGCACGACGGGCTCGGCCTTTCGCTCTATGCCAAGCGGCTGGAGCGCGGACGCTTCGTTTGGCCCTCCGCGACAAGCGGCAGCGTCGCGATCACGGCCGCGCAACTCGCCTACATGCTCGACGGGATCGACTGGCGTAACCCGGTGCACACATTCCGGCCGCAACGTGCGGGATAGCCGCGCTTTTCGGGAGCAGCCGCCGGTCGGCTGTGATTCTCTTGCAGCATGGATTCGCCTTCTCCCGATCTCCCCGATGACGTCGCGACGCTGAGAGCGGAACTGGCATGCGCCCGCGCCAAGGCCGCCGACGACGCGGCCACGATCGCGCGCCAGAAGCTCGAGATCGCCAAGCTCAAGCGGCAGATCTACGGGGCGCGCTCGGAGCGCACCGCACGCCTCATGGACCAGATGGAGCTGGAGCTCGAAGAGCTCGAAGCCGCCGCCACCGAAGACGAGATCGCCGCCGAGCTGGCCGCAGCCAAGACGACGACGGTCGCCCCGTACGCCCGCAAGCGGCCCTCCCGCCAGCCGTTCCCCGCGCACCTGCCGCGCGAGCGCGTCGTGGTTCCTGGTCCCACAGCCTGCGACTGCTGCGGCGGCTCGCGCCTGAGGAAGCTCGGCGAGACCGTCACCGAGACGCTGGAGGTGATCCCACGCCAGTGGAAAGTCATCCAGCACGTACGCGAGAAGATGACCTGCCGGGACTGCGAGACGATCTCCGAGCCGCCGGCGCCGTTCCACGCCACGCCGCGCGGCTGGGCGGGGCCGAACCTGCTCGCCATGCTGCTCTTCGAGAAGTTCGGGCAGCACCAGCCCTTGAATCGTCAGGCCGAGCGTTACGGGCGCGAAGGCGTACCGCTCGCCCTGTCGACGCTGGCCGATCAGGTCGGCGCGGGGTGCGCGGTCCTGGAGCCGCTGCTCCGGCGCATCGAGACGCACGTGTTCGTCGCTGAGCGTCTGCACGGTGACGACACGACCGTGCCGGTGCTCGCCAAGGGCAAGACCGTCACCGGCCGATGTTGGGTCTACGTGCGCGACGACCGCCCATTCGGCGGCAGGGCGCCGCCGGCGGCGATGTTCTACTACTCCCGCGATCGCGGCGGCGCCCACGTCGAGGCGCATCTCGCGCGATGGTCGGGGCTGCTGCAGGCCGACGCCTACGCCGGCTATAACAGGCTCTATGTCGCCGAGCGCACGCCGGGTCCGATCCTGGAAGCAGCGTGCTGGGCGCATGCGCGCCGTCCGTTCTTTGCGCTCGCCGATATCGAAGCCAGCGCCCGGCGCAAGGCATCTGGCAAATCACCGGCGCCGATCTCACCGCTGGCCTTGGACGTGGTGCAACGCATGGATCGGCTGTTCGAGATCGAGCGCGGCATCAACGGCAGCAGCGCCGACGAGCGACGTGCCGTCCGCCAGGACCTGAGCCGGCCGCTCGTCGACGATCTGGAAGTGCTCCTGCGCGCCGAACGGCCGAGGCTGTCGCGCGGCAGCGATCTGGCGAAGGCGATGGACTACATGCTCAAGCGCTGGCCCGCCTTCACGCGCCTCTTGGAGGACGGGCGCGTGTGCCTGTCGAACAATGCGGCAGAGCGCGCCCTGCGCGGCATTGCCCTCGGACGGAAGTCGTGGCTCTTCGCCGGCTCCGATCGTGGCGGCCAACGCGCCGCTGCCATGTACAGCCTGATCGTCACGGCGAAAATGAACGACATCGACCCGCAGGCCTGGCTCGCCGATGTCCTCGCCCGCATCGCCGGGCACCCGACGCACCGGCTCGACGAGTTGCTGCCGTGGAACTGGCAGCCCAAGAGAGCAGCCGTCAACCGTGCGGCCTGACGATGGCCGGTATACCCTACGTCTTCACGATCTCCTACGTCGCCAAGATGCTCAACGAGGACGAGGAGTGGCTTCGGGAAATCTCCATCAACATGGACCCCGAGGAGGGCCGCCTCTGGGTCATCGGTGTCGGCGAGGACGGCTGCCCGGCATTCACCGAATACGGCATCGAATGCCTCAAGCAGATCATCATCGAAGAACGAGCGCTCCTCGCCCAACGGCAAGACCGGGACGGATAGGCCCTGCGGTGCTCACCGCATGCTTACGTTGGAAGTCAATCATTTACGAGTAAGGATATAAGCAACATACGCAAAGACTACTTACAGAAGCAGTCTGAACTACAGCCTATAAAGCCGCAGTCTCCGTTTTAATCGATTTGAAACGAATGGTGTAGATGAAGAAACGGTTGGCGAGCTTGAAATGTGGCAAAACGGAAAAAACAACACTTTAAACCTTTTATTGTAGTCTTTTTTGATGGATGAAAGTGGTGAGTATAGGTATAGTGTAGATGTGAAAACACAAAAGAGAGTACAACGAAATGCCTAACGTTCGTAAAGCCAACGAGAGTGATAGTAGGGCGCGTCCCGGGACGTGGTGTATGAGGCGGGCTGCGGCGTTGCCCGGAGGGA
>CAZJXV010000383.1:0-3342 GCA_964550015.1 uncultured Verrucomicrobiota bacterium | reverse complement strand
AAAATCACCTGCGTGGAAGGCAACGCGACGGGGCAGTTCGCCTCGGTCCTGCGCGAGGCGGGCGCATTGGGCGAGTGCGAACTCATGCTGCGATACGACGGCAGACCTTTTTCAGGCGAGGAAATCGCTGCGAGGGCGGAGCAATGAGCGATCCGAGAAGTACAAACCACACGTCGTGGTGCCCGGGTTGCGGCAACTTCTCGATCCTTAAGGCGCTCGATCGCGCGATCGAGGCCGCCGGCATCGACCGCAAAAGGCTCGTGCTTGTCTCAGGCATCGGCCAGGCGGCGAAGCTCCCGCACTATACGCAGGCCAACGTCTTCAACGGCCTGCACGGCCGGGCGCTCGCCCACGCGACCGGCATCAAGATCGCCAACCACAAGCTCGAAGTGGTCGTCACGAGCGGCGACGGCGACATGTACGGCGAGGGCGGCAACCACTTCATTCACGCCGTCCGCCGAAACATCGGCGTCAAGGCCTTCGTGCACAACAACCAGGTCTATGGCTTGACCAAGGGCCAGGCCTCGCCGACGTCCGACCTCGGGTTCATCACGAAGGTTCAGACGCACGGCGTGATCAGTCTGCCGCTCAATCCCATCGCGTTGGCGATCGTCGAGGACTGCTCGTTTGTGGCCCGGTCGTTTGCCGGGGACGCGGAGCACCTGGAGCAGATGATGGTCGCGGCGCTCAAGCACACGGGCGGCTTTGCGCTCGTGGACGTCCTGCAGCCCTGCGTGTCCTTCAACGCCCGAAACACGTATGCATGGTACCGCGAACGCGTCAGGCCGATCGGCGAGTCCCACGACCCGTCGAATCGTGAACGGGCGCTCGCGCTGGCGTTCACGTGGGGCGACGAGATCCCGATCGGCGTGATCTATCGCGGCCGCCGGCCGAGCTTCGAATCCCAGCAGCCCGTGCTGGCAAAGGGCGCCCTCGTTGAGTCATTCCAGTCGGCCTAAGACCTTGGCAGAGCCGACGGTCTCCCCTATGATCTGAAGCGTGAATCGGTTGTTGCCAACGCTTGTGCTGATCGCCGTGCTTCTGGGTGCCGTGGCGTTTTGGCTCGATTTTGCACGGCATGCCGTTCTCCTTCATGGCGACCAGAACACGCCGCCGCTCATGGCGCTCCACATCTCGCAGGGGCGCGACTTCCCAGTGTACTTCTACGGCCAGCGTTACATGGGCGGGATCGATCCGTACGTGATTGCCTTGATGTTTATGCTCCTCGGCCCGTCCGACGTGGCGTTGACCCTCGGCATGATATTCTTTGTGCTGCTGTGGCTCTGTGCCACGTACCTGCTGTTCCGCCGACTCGTCGGCGTGTGGGCCGGCGTGGTGGCGGCCGCGGTCGCCGCGTTCGCGCCGCTTGGGCTGATACGAGAAACCCTCGTGCGGACCGGCTACATCAGCACGTTTGCCTACGGGACGATGATCCTCTACCTCGGCGTGCAGCTTAACGATCGCGATGGTTCGTCGCGGGCCGAATGGGGCTGTGTGCTGGGGATGGCTGCGCTCGCCGGGCTCTCGATCTGGACGAACCCGCTCTGCGCCCCGTACCTCATTGTCGGGGTCGTCCTGCTCGCCGCTTGGCTGATCCGCTCCCGTTTCAGGCCGGCGCTCCTCGCCAAGCTTGCAGTGGCCTTCCCGGTTTTTCTCGTCACCCTCAGCCCGGCCATTGTGACCGGAGTGCGGTACGGACTCGGCGCGCTGTTCGGCTTCCGCTCGTCGAGGCTCTCGCTCGTTCCCAAGGTCGCGGAAATTGCCGTGACCCGTTACATCCCGGACCTTCTCCGCGTCAGTCCCCACGCGTCGTGGCCGGTCCTGTGGACGGTTGCCTTGGCTTACATCGTGCCGCTTACGGTGTTTGTTGTCGGCTTCGTGATCGGCGTGGCGAGACGGGATCGCCGCGTCGTGCGTGCCGCGCTCGTCCCGTGCCTTTTTGTGCTTGCCTTTCTGCCGTTCTACCTGCCAAACCCGCTCGCCGCCATTTACAGCCCACGGTATTTCTTTGTGTTTTGGCTCTTGATCGCCGCCGCGTTCGCCTTCCCGTTTGTCTTTCGGCGACCGTGGCTCGCTTGGACGACGGCCGCGTGTGCGATGGTCGTTGCCGTGGCGAATGTCGCCGCCGGCGTGAGCGCCGGCCGGGGCGAGCAGGGGCGCCTCGTCGCTCAAAGCCGCGCGACGCGCCTCGCGCTCATCGAGGCCACCGAGGCCAAGGGCCTCCGCCATGTCATGCACGACACGATCGAGGCCCATGTTTTGAACTGGGCGGGCCGCGAACGCGTCGTGTTCGCCTCGCCGACGGGCGAGCGCTACTACCCCTACCTGGCCGAGGCCATTGCCGATGACAACGCAGGCTTTTGCAGACCACAGTATGAGACGCACGTGTTCGAGGAAACGCTCCGGGTCGTCGGTATCACGTCCTCAAAACAATTCTCCGTCGGCGGCTCGACGATCTTCCATGACCTCGTCTTGCCGACCACGGAGCTTCGCCTCGTCGAGCCCGTTGCGGCATCGCTTGTCGGCGCGAAGGGAGTGGCCGCCGACGCCTCGGGGCTCATTGACCAGGATGACGAGACGATCGTGGGCGACCGCTACGACGCGGACGCGGCGCTCGTCGTTGACCTCGGCGCGGAGACGCCGCTCGTCGGACTCCGCTTCGTCGCGCCGTACGAGTGGGATTACCCCGCCGGTTACACGATCTCCGGCTCGACCGACGGCACGGTATGGTTTGAGCTCCAGCACGTTGAGCGACGCCTGGCGGGCGCTCGCATCCACGGCAATCGGCTGTTTCACCGGGGCCGCTTCGGTGCCATGGAGTGCCGCTTTCCGACCACGAGCGTACGTTTCTTGAAAATCCACGGCATGCGCACGCCCGCGGCACACTGCGCCGTGTGGCGCTTCCAGGAGATCTACCTCTACCGCGGGGCTGGCGAGCAGGCGCGCCCCGACGAGCGGGAAGCGGCGGCCATCGCCGAGACGCTCCGTGCATCAAGCGTCACCTTCGCCTTTTGCGACCCGTGGCTCAGCCGCAAGATCGAGCTCGTGCCGGAGCCGCGTCCCGCCGTGCTGCCCTACTATTCGGACCGCCATCACGAGACACACGTCTCACGCATCGTGCCGATCCGCAAGGGCGTTGCCGTCGTCGTCGAGAACGGCCACGCCGAAGAGGTCCGCGACCTCCTGCTCGAGGCCACGCTCGGCGGCGCGACGCTCGAGACACGCCGCTCGCCGAACTACACCGCACACGTCATCCAAGACGCGCCCGACGGATACGAGTCGTTTCCGGGCCTGCGGTGGAACGGCTTCGAGCCGATCGTCCAAGACGTCGAGGATTTCCGT